>JBGPBY010000519.1:0-5207 GCA_041481485.1 Terriglobia bacterium | reverse complement strand
GGTGGAGCGCGTCGTGGCGGTGACATCCTTGGCCGCTTGCAAGCGATGCTGGCGCTTCTTGCCACGTTCAAAGGTGTAGCCGAGGCCCAGGTCGAATTGCGCTTGATTATCGAGGTAGTCGCCGCTGAATTTACTGGGATTGAAGAGCGGGAGGAACTGGGCATCCCAGGAAAGAACGGGATTGGGGCGAAGATTGGCGGTGGTCTCCGTGGCCAGGGATTGAAAGATGGTGGTGCGTGCAGCCTGCAGAGCGTGATTGTGCTGCAAAGCCAGGCGAATGGCTTCTTCGATCGGAATGCGCGCCGTGGGGGGCTGAGTCGGTGCCGCCCTTGGTGGCGAAATGGGGGGCGGCACGGGATTCTGTTGAGCCGCCGCAATGGCGGGCAGGGCCAGCAGAGCCAGGGCCGATACAAATCCTTTTCTCAAGTGGATACTCCTCGCGTGTCCCGATAGAAAGGGACGACTAGCAACCGTGATAGGGACCGGACAGGGAAACGGCAGTTGGCTAGAGGGCGGGAGGCGCGCGCGGAGAGGTGGCGCGCGGAACTGCTGAGGAAACCGAGACGACTGTTGGAGCGACTTCAAGCCGGTTGGTGACCGGCACCATGGCGATGACAGGCGACTGCGTAGCGACGACGGAACACACTGTCGAGCAAACCGGACAAATGTGCGAGGCGGACGGAGTGGCCGTCAGGTCGGTGCAAAAGTGGAACTGCGCCCCGAGGAAGATGACCCCGAGGAGCAATGCCAAAATCCGGATATCTCGCGTCTTGCCAAGCATGTGCGTACTGAGATGGAGCTTAGGACGGAATGGTTGCGGGGTCAAGTAAAGGGCGGGCCAGGTGTGCTCCTTTCGAGCAACCGGCCTACACACCCGGGATGGAAAATGCTACGGTAAAGGTTAAGGTCATGAGAATGCTGGGGACCCGATCTGGACGTGTAACAATTCGCCGCGCGCTTGCGCTGTTTGCGTGCGCAGCGCTGCTATATTTCGCCGCGGGCGGCTCGCTCATCCACCAGCACACCAATGGTCCGGACACGGCATGCCACATTTGCCAGGCGCTGCATTTGCCGGCGCTGGCTTCCGCGCCGCTCGACCTAGTCTCGGAACCCGAGCCGGTCACGTGGTACTCTTCGCTCCCGCACCACGCCGGAATAAGCGATTCCTTTGCCCTGCATCACGCCGGGCGCGCTCCGCCTACTGCGTAATTCCTCACCCAAGCTGGAAGTGCAATCTCGCGCGCTGGTGTAACTGACGCCAGCGTCACCGCCCTTATTCCGGCGGCCTCTATCCACACTCAACTTGCATATCCCTGGAAAGGGCTGGAGAACAAATGCCAAAGCGTTTGAGTACTTTTTGGATTTTTGTATTCGGGTTCGCGCTGTTCTTCGCGGCGGAGCCGACGAAGGCGCAGTTGGGGAATTCGGGATCGATTGAGGGGGTGGTGAAAGATCCGTCCGGCGGGGTGATTGCTGGGGCAACGGTGGAAATTGCATATCCCGTGAGCGGCTTTCACCGGGAGACTACGACGGGGAGCGATGGCGACTTTCGATTCACGAACGTGCCGTTCAATCCCTATCACCTGGCGGTAACGGCGCCGGGCTTCGCGCCGTACTCGCAGGATGTCGAGGTTCGCTCAACGGTGCCTGCGGTGTTGCAGATCGGCTTGAAGTTGGGCGCAGCCGCGACCAGCATCACCGTGGAGGCCAACGGGGCGGACCTGGTCGAAACCGAGTCAACATTTCACACCGACGTCGACAAAGAGATGATCGACAGGCTGCCGCTCGAGAGCGCTTCGTCGTCGCTGACGTCGCTCGTGACGCTGGTATCTCCCGGAGTGGCGGCGGATTCAAACGGCAACATGCACGGGCTGGGCGATCATGCGGAGACTTCGTTTTCAGTTGACGGGCAGAAAATCTCAGATCAGACGAGCAAAGTATTTTCGAACCAACTTTCCTCGGACGCGGTGCAGTCGATGGAAGTCATCTCCGGAGCGCCGCCGGCGGAATTCGGGGACAAGACTAGTCTGGTGATCAAAGTAACAACGAAATCAGGGCTGGGAGTAACGAAGCCAACGGGCAGCCTGACGACCTCTTACGGAAGTTTTGGCACCGCCAACGTTGGATTCAATCTCGCTTATGGAGGCCAGAAGTGGGGCAACTTCATCGCGGCGAATGGATTGAAGAGCGGCCGGTTCCTCGATGGGCCGGAGTTCTCGGTGTTTCACGATGAGGGGAACCAAGCAAACCTATTCGACCGCGTGGATTACAACCTATCGCAGGCGGACTCGATCCATCTGAACGCGAGCTACACGCGATCTTGGTTCCAGACCCCAAATACGTTCGACAATATGAACGTCCTCGATCCGGGCGGCAATAATGTGGGCAATACGGATCAGCGCTCGAAGATTGGAACGTATAACATTGCACCGACATGGACCAGGCTGATCAGCCGGTCCGCGGTATTTACGCTGGGTGCCTACGTACGGCGAGATCAGTACAACTATTATCCGAGCGACAATCCTTTTGCGGATTTTGGTCCGATCAATTCGGAGACCATCGCACAAAACCGCAAGCTGACGAATGCGGGCGTGCGCTCCGACATCTCCTACGTGAAGGGCAGTCACAACATGAAGGCGGGAGTTACGTACGAGCATACGTTCCTCACGGAGAATGACAATCTGGGCATCATCGATCCAAATCTGCTTCCATCCACTACGGATAACGCAGGCGCTCCTTGTTTCGATCCCATCACGAACACGGCGACACCTGGCACACCGTGCGCGGTCCTGTTACCTATTGATTTGACTCGGGCGGGCGGCCTTTTCGCGTTTCACGGCCACACGGACGTGAAGGAGCTCGCACTCTACCTGCAGGACACGATCACCAAGGGGAGCTGGTCGTTCAATCTGGGGGTTCGGGGAGATTTGTATAACGGGCTAGCGACCACCAAACAGGTGGAACCACGGGTGGGAATTGCGTACAACATGAAGCCGATCAACACCGTGCTGCGGATTTCGTACGCGCGGACGCTGGAGACACCCTTCAACGAAAACCTGGTGCTGGCAACGACGGGTTGCAACGTTCCGGTGATTGCCGCGCTCATTCCTTGCGTGCCGGCGAATTCACCTCCGGGATTCCGGAATGAATTCCACGCCGGACTTCAACAGGCATTTGGAAAGTACCTGGTGGTGGATGGCGAGTACATCTGGAAGTATACGCACAACGCATACGACTTCAGCGTGCTGGGGAATACGCCGATCACTTTCCCAATTGACTGGCACAACTCAAAAATTCCGGGCTTTGCGATCCGCGCGAGCGTGCCGAATTTTCATGGCTTCACGGCGCTGGTGGTGATGTCCAGCGTGGCGGCGCGCTATTTCCCGCCCCAGGTGGGCGGATTGGGAGTCACGGTCGGGCAGAGCGGATCGGTTTTCCGCATTGATCACGACGAGAAATTCAACGAGACCACGCACTTGCAGTATCAGCCGTGGAAGCGCGGACCATGGGTAGGGTTTAACTGGCGATATGACAGTGGGCTGGTGGCGGGCGCGGTGCCGGATTATGCCACGGCGCTTACATTCGATGCAGATCAGCAGGCGGCCATAGGGCTGTTCTGCGGGAACGTGTTTGCGACGCTGACGAGTTCGATCACGAGTTGTGCGGCGGGAATGCCGCGCGGGGCGACGCGTGTGGTCATTCCAGCGGACGGCACGGAAAACGACGATCACAATCCGCCGCGAATTGCGCCACGCAACCTGTTTGACATTGTGGCGGGTGAGGACAATCTCTTCCACGGCGACCGTTACAAGTGGAGCCTGCGCGTCACCGCCATCAACGTGACGAATAAGGAGGCCTTGTACAACTTCCTCTCCACTTTTAGCGGGACTCATTTTGTGACGCCGCGCTCCTTGACGGCCGAAGTCGGCTTCCATTTCTAGGCCAGATGGATTGAGAAATGGCGGCGATCGCGATGACATCGGAAGCTCGAAGAAGCAGAAAGAGCAAGGGGTTGATACCAAATCCCTTCGCCGACGGTGCAGAGCCGGGGAGAGGATACATTGGCATGAGAGAATGGCGCGGGGATGACCTGATCTCTTTGCTGTTTCGAACGAGCATCAGGCTGCAAACCACGTTCGATCGCCGCTTCGCGCAATTCGGAATCACGGCCCAAGAAGCTGCGGTGCTGGTTCGCTGCGTGGAGGCGGGCGAAACTTCTGCCGGAAAGCTCGCGCAAGCAATGGGAAGAGATAAGGGGAAGATCACGCGCTTCGTTGACCGTCTAGAGGCCAGTCGTTTTCTCACGCGTACTTGTAATCCGAAGGATCATAGGTTGCTCATCATCAAAGCGACACGCCTGGGCTCCCGCATGGCACCGCGGTTGAGGATGATTTTTGAAGAACTCCGCGAACAATTCTTTGACGCGATTTTGACCCAGGATATCGAGCAGCTTGGATCTGTGTTATCGCAACTGTATGAGAACGCAGGGCGCCTTGACGTCGGAGTTGGGCTTCCATTTCTAAAAACGAGAGCGAATCGGCGGACGGGGCGGCCATTGCCAGCGAAATGTCCGGCTCGTCCACGGCTTCCTCACTGAAATTTCCCTGCAAGGTTTCCAGCCCTGGGCGTTCTATCTGCAAGCGCGACTGCCGGTGATAGGCGCGTTGCGCTCTGGAGGTTCCGATGTCTTCTTCAAATGCCTTGACGTTATCGCTTTGCGCCAGCATTAGCTTGCTTATGGGTGTTTCTGCCCTACTGTCTTCGCCAGAGGCGCACCAGCAGACCAAGTCCGAGGCGCAGGCGACGAGCAAGATTGCCGATGCGCCTGTTAAACAGGCCACGCAGAGAATTGATTTGAGCAAGGCGATGAATGTGAATTTGCCGGCGACAAGCCGCGACTTGGAGGCGGTTTCATTCGGCACTCCAGACGGAAACAGCGGATGGGTGCTGCGGCTCCCGGGCGGGCGGCCCATCGCGACCCCAGCTTATGCGGACGGGATGCTTTTCGTTGGCGGCGGGTACGGATCGCATGAGTTTTATGCGGTGGATTCGGAGACGGGAAGAATTATTTGGAAAATCGAGACTGGCGATGATGGCCCGACGGCGGCGGTAGTGGCCGACGGGATGGTGGCGTTCAACACCGAGAGCTGCACGCTGGTGGTGGTGGATGAGCGCAGGGGACGCGTGATCTGGCAGGAATGGCTGGG
>JBGPBY010000518.1:0-5214 GCA_041481485.1 Terriglobia bacterium | reverse complement strand
CCGTAAGGACAGTCGATCAAGAAATACCTCTCCCAACGGGAGAGGGCGGCCGAAGGCCGGGTGAGGGGTACCACAAGTAAGAATTGTTACTTGCGGTACCCCTCACCGGCCGCTGCGCGGCCCCCTCTCCTGTTGGGAGAGGGATTTCTTGATCGCCCTCCTCTACAGCCACTCGATTCGACATTCCTTCAAATCTTCACAGCCAGCGCCTACAGTAGGCATCACTACTTCGTCGCCTTCGAAATCAGCACTGCGGACGATCCGGACATCGCATCATAGTAACCAGTGAACCGTTCCGGTTCCGGAGCCTTGTAGTTCTTGAGATTTGCGGCCCACCGGTATGCGATTGGCTGGAACCAAAGTTCGGCGTCTACTTTGTACGGTCCGGCACCATCGGTAACTGGAATCGAATATCGGATACGATCTCCGCCCTCTGAGAAATCCGCATCGGAAACCGCCTCGCCCTGCGAGGCAATTTCCGCCGCAGCGGCCCTTTTGTCGAAGCCCTTCGGCAGCAACCGGTTGTCCTTAATGAAACGAACCGCGGTCAACAGACCGGTAGTGGGCAAATTGTTCGAACCGACCATGATGTCTTCGTAGATTTGCACCTGTCCCGGATTATTGATTTCCAGATAATGCGGCTCGAACTTCGCGGCGTCATCGTCGTTATCGTTGCCCTGAATCGAACCATTGCCGTTGAGCTTGCCGGATTCGAAAACCACCCGCCCCGTTCGGTCGGTTACCACCACATGCAGCCAGGAGCGGCGCGACGGATATGCCGTTGGAAATTTGTGTCCGCTCAAATTCCGGACCGAGATTTCCGCCTGAAGCCGTCCCGCCGAAGTATCCACTCGATCGATCGAAACCTCTGCCGTCTGGTTCTTCAAGTGATCCACTGTCCGATTCACGGCTGCTGCCATCTCCTGCGGCAGGGCTTCGACTCCCAGATCGGAGCGGTGCTCATTCAACATGCCAAGGACAAAGAAATTTCCGCCAAGAAAAACATGGCGTCCCATGTCCTCACGCATTTCTCCGAGCGTGTTCGCGACACGAACCTTCTCCTTGATCACCGGCATATGGCAGCTCTGACAACTCTGTGTTTCGCGATACGAACTGTTGTACCACTCCTGGTACGGCATCTGCTCCGGAAGGCTCCCAATTACTTTTCCTTCCGGCCCGAGCGCCGTCGTGATGAGCGTATGGCAGGTGGCGCACAATTCGGACTTGCGGACGTGCTCGCCTTCCGTCGGCCGGTAGCCACCGGAAGAAGTGCGCATGATTCGCAACAACCCATCGTTGATCTTGTAAGGTCCGTATTCCGCGCGCTCGCCTTTCGGCTTCTGCGTGTCGATCACAAACCCACCCACAAGACTATCGCGCGTGCCGAGTTTCTCGCTGGTGATTTGATGGCAGAGCGAGCAGGAAACGCCGTCCTGTGCCAGGCGGTCGATTCGCTCATCGGAATTGAAGTCGAGGTGTGAAAACACTTCGCCCGCGCGTCCTTCATATTTCGACTGATAGCGGGCCATGGGCATGTGGCACTTCGAGCACTCGTCTTCGATTTCCTTCTTCGACTCGGGATGATCGATCGATTCGCGGCGGACTCCGGCCTGCCAGTAGGGATCACGGCTGGAATTGGCCATCATCGTCGGTCGCCATGCAAAGCCGATCGAAATGTCCTCTCCGGATGCGGTAGTCAAAGAGTTGTGACAGGCAAAGCACCGGTCTGAGGTTTGAAACAATTCCTGATGTGCATTGGAAGCCTTCTGAACCGCAGGAATGAACATCAGCAGCAACAGCGGCGCCGCGGGAATGGCATGACGCAGAATTGAAGATATTTTATGACGCATCGGTTACCTCCACCCGTCGCGCAGTCCGCCGTCGAACCAGTCCCAGAGCAAATAGAAGATGACTTGTTTCGAGCGGAAGCTCGTATTGTTGAGCGGAAGCTGATATCCGGCGCTGGCACGGATATGCTGGCGCTTGTTCAACGCGACTTGCATCTGCGGTGCAATATCCCAGATTATCTTCGCGCCACTTTGGAGATCGCGATCCGCAGCGAACTCCACCATTGGCGTCCATTCGCGTCCCCATCCCCTGTTTGCCTTGATGGTTTTGCCGAAATTGAAATGGCCGAATGCCGCGCGTGACGTATTCTCCGTGGAGACCGGCAACTCGAAGCCGCCCTGGAATTGAAAGAAACTATCGCCCGGAAGGATCTGCCCAAATGCGGCAAACGTCTCAAACGTCGTCAAACCGGCGCCCAAACCCTGCTGGCGATTCCCAGTTGGGACGGCGACTTCTCCCTGCACGCTCAGTATCGAGTTGCGGCCAAAAGCCAGCACGCGTTTCAGTCCGATAACAAAATCACCGATTCCGCCAATCCAGTCGTTATTGGGGCGTTTTTCAAAGTTGGCCGGAAATGCCAGTTCCAGCTGCGTCTTGGCACCAAAGCGTTTTTCATACGACAGCTCGCTGGAAACGATCGTGTGATTGGCGGATGTCGAGAGCACCCACTCATCTTCGGGAAAAGCCTTCTCGGTCAGGAATCCGCGTGGCAGATTCAACTCTCCCCGAGGCCACACCGGATCGGTGCAAAGCGAGCGGAGATAATCCGCCACTTTTCCAATCTGCTCACCAGTCAGCGCTTCGGCAAAGGAAGGCATGATTTCCGAGAATCCCTTCGGCCCGCCACCCTCGTGAATCGTGGCTCTCCAGTCTGAGACGCGTTCACGAGAGCTGCCATTGCAGTCGGTAAAATCAGGAAACGTATCGGGCGGTTCAAACCCCAAAGTGGTTTGGGGCTGACCCTTGCCTCCCGGGCCATGACAGCCGTTACAGGCTGCGTCGAAAATCTGCTTTCCGGTATCCAGCGGCATCGCCGGTGCGGTTTGAGCACGGCCTTCTCCGCCGATCAGAAAGATGAGCAAGACACCCCATGCGCCCTTCATTTGTGCGCTCCTTGCCGGCCACTGCCGAAATGCCGAAATAAAGAAAACTTGATCATTAAGAAACAACCGTCAGCCTGCGGGAGATTACACAATTGCAACAAGTTTTGAGAAGCGGATTGTTCGGAAATCTGGCCACCGGTTTTGAGGGCCTGGAAACGGCATTCCAATTTGGCGTGCTACACTTCCCGCCATGAAGGCCACCATGGGGGCGAAGGAATCTGCGTTTCTCACCACGCTTGTCGAGATCAACCACGAGATCACCGCGATACTCGATCTCGATCAGCTTCTGAAGAAAATTGCGGAACTGACTCAAACCATTGTTCCCTATCAGATTTTTGCCATCTTCCTGGT
The DNA here is from genome assembly GCA_041481485.1 of Terriglobia bacterium. Classification (GTDB taxonomy): domain Bacteria; phylum Acidobacteriota; class Terriglobia; order 20CM-2-55-15; family 20CM-2-55-15; genus JBGPBY01. Next base: position 1,912 of record JBGPBY010000518.1, on the reverse strand, counting down.
GGATGATGCGCGCCAGGAACTCTATTACCGGTTCGCCATCGGGCACACCAAGGAAATGGTGCAAACGTTGCGAATTTCCTTCGGCGACGGTCTGATCGGGACTGCCGCCGTGGAACGCAAACCGGTAGTCGTCGACGATGTGCTGGACGATCCGCGTTACATCGTTGCCGTGGAGGCCGCGCGCTCTGAACTGGCGGTACCGCTGATCAGCAAAAACCGCGTCGTTGGCGTTCTGGATATCGAAAGTACGGAGGTTGGATACTTCCAGGAAGAACAGGTACGGTTGCTGAATCTTCTCGCCAGCCAGATCGCAATTGCCATCGAAAACGCGAACGTTTATGAGAGCGAGCGCCGCAATCGTCAGATGTTGTCGCTGCTTTACGACGCCAGCCTCGAAATGAGCACCACTCTTGAAGTGGACGAGGTCGTTCAGCGCATTGCGACCGCTGTGAAATCGACGGTGAACTATCACATTTTTTCGCTTTTCCAGCTCGATGAGCGTTCCGGTGTCCTCCAGGTCAAAACCGTTATCCGCTCGAACGAGCGCGAAAACCGGAAGCTGGCGGTACCGCTTGGCAAGGGTCTCGTGGGGGCAGCAGCCCAGTTGAATGTGCCCGTGCGGGTCGGCGATGTTTCAAAGGATTCCCGATACATTTCGGTCCATCCGGAAACCCGGTCGGAAATCGCGGTACCGCTTGCTCATAAAGGCCGCGTCATCGGGGTGATCGACCTGGAGAGCACGGCGCTCGACTACTTCACGGAATATCACGAACGGGTGCTGCACACGCTGGCGTCCAGAATCGCCGCCGCACTGGTCAACTCGCAGCTCTATGCCAAGGTCTCGGAGAATGAACGCCGGATGGACCGGGAAATGAAAATTGCCCGTGAAATCCAGATTCAATTGATGCCGGAGGAAATTCCGAATGTGCCGCCTATGGATATTGGCGTCACGTTCAAACCGGTTGCTCATCTTGGAGGCGATCTTTACGATTTTATTAGTTTCGATGATGGCCGACTTGCCGTTGTCGTTGGGGACGTGGCCGGCAAGGGCGCACCGGCAGCGCTGTACGCCGCGCTTTCCAGCGGCATCATCCGCACGCGGGCCACGCGCAAGTACCCGCCAGGCCAGATGCTGGAACTCGTGAACAAGACGCTGTATTCGCGGCCCATTGAGAGTCAGTACTGCGCACTGACGTATGCGATCTACGATCCGCAGTTTCGCAAAATTACGCTCGCCAATTCCGGGTTGCCGTATCCCATTCATGTACGCGACGGGGTTCCGCGGTTTCTGGAGCTTGGTGGAATACCGGTGGGCTTGTTTCCCGATTCAAAATATCAGGAATTGGAGCTGGAGCTGCAGGAAGGAGACGTCCTGGTGTTCTATACGGACGGACTTGTGGAAGCGCGCGATGAGAGCGATGAGGAGTTCGGACTCAAACGGCTGGCACAAACCGTGCGCGATCATTGCAGCGAAAGTGGGCCGGAAATTGTGCGGGCAGTGAACGAAGCCGTGGACAGCTTTATTGGTCGCGTGGCGCCACATGACGATCGGACGCTGATCCTGATCAAGATGGGAACGAATTTTCCGGATCTGCCGCCGCTCCGCGGCTGATTGGATTTGTGAATCGATAATCCACCGGCTTACGCCGGTGGCTACAGGACTGCCGCCGCTCCGCGGCTCGGAACACAGACTCGCTGTAGGCGCGGTCTATGACCGCGCACGATCTTGATTGTGCCGGGGTGTGAATTGATGGACTGTGCGCGGTCATAGACCGCGCCTACAGCTCTTTCCCACAACTCCGGAGCACCCCTTCCATCTCTGCATGAATGCGGCCGTTGGACGCCAGAATCTCCTTCGTGTAAATCGAATGGGGTCCCCCGGTGAAGTCCGTCACGCGGGCGCCCGCCTCTT
>JBGPBY010000517.1:0-5223 GCA_041481485.1 Terriglobia bacterium | reverse complement strand
GGTGGGATATCAATCCATGAAGAATAGAGTGCCGTAAGGCACGACAGATCCGGCAATTTTCTTGATCTGTCGCCGCTACGCGGCTTATTTGGTTTTTGAGCTTAAATTCCACCGGCTTACGCCGGTGGCTAAGAGATCTGCCGCCGCTAACGCGGCTGGGAACACATCTGTCCTTCAGCCCGATGGATATCAAGTAGGGATCAAGAATTTGCGCGAAATTCCCAGTGGGGAATCGCAATTACTTCACTGTAATGTCGTACTGAATTCCCTGCTTCCGTGCGAGTGCCTGAATCATTTCGGCAACCTTCGCATCAAAAGCGTCACCGGCGCCCTGGGCAATCCGCTTTTCCATTTCGGCTTTAACGAAGCTGTCGCGCTGTGCGGCCAATTCATCGACCTTGATCTGAAGCTCCTTGCGTTTACTGAACTGCTGATCGACAAATGTCTTTCTTGCCTCCAGGTTCATCGGCTTCAATTGGGCGGGAAGATCGGCATCTGGAATTTCTTCCAGTTTTACCTTGTGATTCACGACGTCCCAGATCAGTTCCCCTTCCCCAGTAACGACCACCTTCGCACCGAATTCGGCGCGGTCCACGTTAAGATAGGCCAGCCGGTCCGCAGATGCAGTCGCGGCCATAGTCCCCTTCGTACGCACTTCGGATTGCCGTGCAGCACTACCGTAAGGAACCACGGTCCCGGTGAGTTCGGCTCCGATGCGGGCCAGTTCAGCGTCCACGGGAGTGGACGTGGCGATCATCCCACCGGACTGATCGATCTGGACGAATCCTCCGCCGGCCAGCGAGGCAATTTCACGCCAGACCTCGGCTGTCGGTGCATACCCTCCGCACTGAATGGTGATGATGACGATATTTGCAGCCTTCGCCAATTTGATCGTTTCCGGATATTTCACATCATCGGAATAGTCCATGTGCGGTGGAGCGTCACCAACCAGAAAAATGATTTTAAGAGCCCCCGGATCCCTGCTCCACGACAGCTTTGTGACTGCCTCGTTTAACGCCTGATTGACACTTTCCGGGTTATCACCGCCGCCAGAGGCCTGGAACTCCATCAGGTGACCGTAAACGGCATCGAGGTCATCGGTCAGATCGAAGACCTTTGTCACATACTCGTCGCCGCGATCGCGGAATCCCACCAGACCCAGACGGATGGCGGGCGTCGGCTTGCCTGCCACGATTTGCCGGGCAATGGTCCATATCTTCTGTTTCGCGCCGCTGATCAGTTTGTCCATGGAACCGGTAGTGTCCAGTACAAACGAAACTTCGATTCTTGGCGTCGCATCCGCGGCACGGACTGGCGCTGCTCCACTAGCGGCAATGACGGCCAGAATGGAAGCTGCAGAAAGAATTGCTTGGTGAATCATGTTCTTCGTCGTTCTCATAGGTGTTTCCTTTGCGGCAAATTCATCGGCTTGCCGGAATGACTTTTACTGTGACACTGCCTTCTGATTCCGAAATGTGGATCGGCGCGCCCTGCGGTTCGACCCGTCGCAGGAGCTCCGGATCGAAGTACGCATAGGATTCGAGCGCTTCCCATCCGAAAACGCGATAGTCGCCGGGCGGAATGCTTCGAAACATGAATCGTCCGCTGGCATCGCTGGCTGCGGTTCGATACAAGTCCGTTCGCTCACGCTGGCGCTCCGGCACAAGAACCACCTGGGCTCCACCGGCGCCGCGCATCTGCGAGTCGACAGCCGTTCCCGACAGGCTGCCGGATTTTGAACTGATGAGAATTTCCAGGACACCGCTTTCCGACGCATAGATCCGCAGCGGTTTGCCGAGAAGGTCAGCCTGATTGAAGTGCGCCTCCTTCACGTAGTACCCCTGGGGCAGGCCGGTCAACGGTCCGACAATGAACTCGCCTGGAGATACTCCCTCAATGTTGAAAGTTCCATCTGGCTTTGGATGCTGAACTACCGGCTGCGCAGGTTGTAAATTCGGGGCGAAACTGGCATCCACGGTGGGTTTCAATTGAACCTGGACTCGGTCCCATCCCGGCATGGACGAGAGTGCCATGCCATCGACCGTCATTTTCCCCGGAAGCGATATTCCCGAAGTTAGTTGAAGTGCAACTCCGTTCACATCGGCATTGGATATTTCAATGGGAACACGCGCATTGGGTTGCAGAGCCAGAGCCGAGACTCGAACCAGCGCTTCCCCTGAAGTGACCGGCGGCGTGCCCGATTCGATCGCCTGTACGACATACAAACCTGGCGGAACGTTGCGCAGTTCGAATTCTCCTGTCGATGCGTCGTACCGGGCTCCGGCATTGAAGGCGCCTGTAACACCTGTCAGTGTCCGGTAGGCCAGCGACACACTCGCATTGGCCGGAGCCCGCCCGGTGTTGGCATCTGAAATCCGGCCGCGAACACTGTAAAGTTGCTGGCGCGGAACAACAAAGTCCACACCGCTCACATCGGTTCCGGGAAACACTTCCACCACTGCTGCAGAATTCGGATTGAAAACACCCGGGAAATAAGTCAGCGCAAAGCTCTGATCGGGAACTTCGTTGAGGCTGGTTGCCGTATTGTTCGGAGTCAACGGCCGGTTTGGTCCGGATGCCGTGCCGGCGCAGACATAGTATCTCCCGGGCGTAATCCAATACATCCGGTACTCGCCGCGATCGTTGGTGCGGGCATTTCCTTCCGCCTGAAACGTTCTCTGTCCACTTGCATTGAACGTCGCGCGCAACAACTGAACCGGAACACCGGCCTGGGGCTGTCCGTCGTTATTTCGAATAACACCGGTAATATTGCCGGCCGGCATCATCGAAACCACGATGTCCGTGCGCGCCTGTCCCGCGTTCAATCGGATTCCGGCCGCCGGGCCGCCTGCAATGCGCTGGCCAAAGTTTTGCCGCGCATACTCGTTCCGATATACCTGAAGACTGTAAAGACCGGGCTCCAGATTCGAGAATACAAACCTTCCATCGCGATCGGTGCTGACCGGAGCGACATGGTGTGTGCCGTTCACGCTGCCGCTTATGCTTGCAATGGATGCATCGGGGACCAGGCTGTCGCTCTTGCCCGTTACGACCGGCGTTGAATTTGCCGGCGGTGAAGCAGTAACGGGCGTCAGAATTGCCTGCGCTCCAGCGAGTGGCTCACCCGTTCCCTCCCGAACGACAACTCCCGAGAGTGAGGCAGCGGCTACCGGAGTTCTCTGTGCCGGCGCCGGGATCGGTATCAGACTAACCAGAAATGCCACAAGGAATGCCCGCTTCATTTACGCCTCCGGATCTCTTGTGTAGAAAAATAACATCATGCGGTTCGCGAATCCAGAAAAATAACAGATGGGGCGGGAATTTCAGGTCTGTGAAGATGTGTGTGAATGCGATTCCCCAATGTAGGGGCGGTCTATGACCGCCCACAATATTGAGGAATGCAATCCGCCAGATTGCGGGCGGTCATAGACCGCCCCTACATTGGGAACCGAAATCTATCTCTTCGCGATCTTCTTGACGCCCTGGGTCAGTGGGAATGAAACGTAGATATTTCCCTCTTTGTCCAGAGTCATGCCGTGGGGGCGTCCGCCCACGTCGCGGATCACGTCAACGACTTTGCCGTTCTTCACAACACTGATAGCCTAAGCATCGACGTGGCTGACGTAAAGAGTGTCATCGGCAGTGATGTACATCGCGCCTCGCGGTTTCGCGATGAAGTCGGACCACTGTTCGAGGAATTTCCCGTTCGGATCGAACACCTGAATGCGGCTATTCTCCGCATCGGCGACAAGGATCCGTCCTTTGGAATCGAGAACCACCGCATGAGGCAAATTAAACTGACCAGGGCCGGCCCCCTTGGTTCCGCCGATGATCTTGATGAATTTCCCGTCCTTTGAAAACCATCGGCAGCGCATACCCGAGCTGGATTCAGAATGCGTCGACAAAACGGCGGTAAGTCACACTCAGTTCTTCAGAGAGAACTCGTGTTTCGCCGACAACCGAAATCACATTGGCATCTCCGTTCCATCTCGGGATGACATGCATGTGCAAGTGTTCGCGAATTCCAGCGCCGGCGCAGTGCCCGAGATTCATTCCGATATTGAATCCTTCGGGTTGATAAAGCTTGCGAAGGGTGAGGATGCCGCGCTGCACCAGCTCCATCATCTCCGACATTTGTTCCGGTGTCGCGTCGTCGAGTTTGGCGATGTGCGCATACGGGGCAATCAGAATATGGCCAACCGTATAGGGAAAGAGATTGAGAATGATGAAATTGTGCGTCGCCCGATGGACCAGCAGACGAGTGGGATCATCGCTGGGATTGGTGTCCACACAGAATGGACAAGTTCTCGGCGTAGTGCCCACTGACGCGACGTAGTCGTAGCGCCATGGGCTCCACAAATGCTCCATCCTAAGTGTTGCCGTTCGGATTGGGCGGGATGGCTGCGGCCGCTAAAGGCGGTGATGATCCATCGTTGATGAGGTCTTTCAGTTCCTTGCTCGGCTTGAAATACGGGACGCGCTTCGCGGGCACTTCCACCTTGTCGCCGGTTTTTGGATTTCTTCCAACCCGCGCATTTCTCTGGCGCACGCGAAAACTGCCAAATCCACGAACTTCAAGTTTGTCTCCGGCCCGGAGCGCTTTGATGACGGCCTCAAACATGGTGTCGACGATAACCTCGGAATCCTTGCGCGTTAACTCGGTAACCTTGGCTACTTCTTCGACGAGATCTGCCTTCGTCATGATCTAAATCTCCTTTACTTCCACAAATACTGAAATCGAATCTGAGATTTAAGCGACTGCCCGCTAAAAGGTACCAGATGAGAGATATCTCCGGTCAAGAGATCCATCAACGTGGTGCGCTGTCGGGTATTACGGACCAACATCGGCTTGCCTGAAATTCCGGCAAGTTTTGCCGCCAAATCGACGGCGTCCTGAAAATCTCCGGCCGCATCGATCAGCGCGCCGCATGCTGCATAGTACGCGCCTGACGCGCCCACCGTCGACATATATGCAACAACGGTCTTGTGACTGTACTCTCGAAGTCGCGGGATTTCCGAATAGATTTGCTGAGAAATCAGCAGAAGCACTAAGGCTCCTCCGCCGAGGAGGAGCCATATGAGCAGGCGATTTTGCATAGCGCAGATCGGTGCGGACTAACTGTTGTCTTTGCCGTGAAAGAGATCGGCGAGAGTGGCGCTGCCGTCCGCCGAATCGCGATAACTGCCATAGTCGCCATGATCGCCTTCCTCCGACATGGCGCG
>JBGPBY010000516.1:0-5225 GCA_041481485.1 Terriglobia bacterium | reverse complement strand
ATTCCGTCCATGAAAAACTTGAATCCGATGTCCCTGTCGAGCGATTTCAGGGGGACATCCTTCACTTCCCTTTTCGCGACTGGAACGATCATCTGCATCGCATCGACCGTTACACCCGAATGTCATCGGAAGCCGCGCACCGGTCCGGAAAACGAGCGAATCCTCTAATGTTAATCGCCGGACCGCCGATAACGTTTATGCGTACTTTTTTTCTGCGCCTGGGGTTCCTGGATGGATGGCGCGGTGTCATGATTGCTTTTGCGGCCGCTCGCTACATTTACCTGAGGGAGTTGCGTATACTTCGCTGACGATGGACCTCCTGGTTTGTCTGTTATTTGGTCTCGCCATTGGCAGTTTCCTGAATGTATGCATTGCGCGTCTGCCACATTACCAGTCCGTCGTTCATCCGCGTTCCCGCTGTCCGAAGTGTCAGAAACTGATTGCCTGGTACGACAACGTTCCGGTTCTCAGCTATCTTCTCCTGGGTGGCCGTTGCCGCCACTGCAAACAAAAGATTTCCGTACGATATCCCGCCGTTGAACTCCTCACCGGTGCGCTGAGTGTCCTGATCTATCTCAAGTTCGGATTTACCGTGGAGTGGGCATTATTTCTCGCTTTTGCCGCTGCTCTGGTGATTCTGGCGTTTATTGATGTTGACCATCGAATTCTGCCGGACGCCATTACGTTAAACGGAATTTGGGTTGGGATCGCCGTCAGCGTCATTCTGGCGATGCCAAGTCCTCTACTGAAAGGTCTTCTGAGTTACGCGGGATACAGCGACCTTGCGGCAAGACCCGCTTCATTCATTGGAAGCATTGCCGGCGCGATTGTCGGCGGAGGCCTGCTGTGGATCGTAGGAGAAGCGTATTATCGCGTGCGCGGCGTTGAAGGCATGGGATTCGGCGATGTCAAAATGATGGCGATGGTCGGCGCTTTTCTGGGCGCTCCACTGGCACTGCTGACCATCATGATGGGCTCGATTCTTGGAGCGATTATCGGATTGGGATTGATCCGGTTTGGCGGAAAACACCGCAACTATGAACTGCCGTTTGGAACCTTTCTCAGCCTTGCCGGAATCATCGCCCTGCTATATGGCGACTCAATGATTCATTGGTATTACCTGCATATGATCCAGCCGGTTTTATGACAACCCTGACAGCACTGAATGCCATTTCGCAGATTACCAACGATATGCCCAGCGGCATTCTTATTGTCGATCCCAGGGGACGAATCATCGCCCAGAATCGCGCCAGCGAACGGATATTCGGCGGCATGCTTACCAACGGTCTGTTGAGCGACGTGGTGTTGGAATCCCGGGAATTGCAGGAAATGGTCGATCGTTGCCTGAAGACCGGAGAGGTGTTTACGCGCGTGGAATTCAATGTTCCGGGAGAAATGCTGCAAACCAAACGGATCGGAATCAATCTTTCTCCTGTTACCGGCGAAAACGGAACGATTCAAGGCGCGCTTTGCCTGCTCTCCGATCTTACGGAAATTGTCGAACTTCAAAGACAAATCAAGCTTAAGGACAACTTTGCAGCCCTGGGAGAGATGTCGGCAGGCATCGCCCATGAATTCAAGAATTCCATCGCAACAATCATGGGTTACTCGCAATTATCCGTGTGCGAGACCAACGTGGAGGTTCTCCAGTCTTATGCCAGAGAGATTCAAAAGGAATCCAAATCCATGTCGACGATCATCACGGATTTCCTGAATTTTGCCCGGCCAGTCCACCCCTCCATTATCGATGTTGACCTGATTGAGCTTCTTGAGAACGTCATCGCAGATGTCCGGAACCAGCGGCCCGGTTGCTGTGAAATATTGAGGGAATTCAGAAGCAAGACGGCGATCCTTCCCTGTGACGCCACCCTGATGCGGCAATTGTTTGTGAATCTTCTTTTGAATGCAATAGACGCCACGCGAAACGTCGCCGGCAAGGGCTGCATTCGCGTGAAACTGGAAGAGACCCGCGAACGCGACGCACGAACCCTCAGTATCACCATCGAGGACAACGGATCGGGAATTCCGGTCGCGAATTTGACGAAAATCTTTTTACCCTTTTTCACGACAAAACCGCAAGGCACGGGCCTGGGGCTTTCCCTTGCTCAAAAGATAGTCATTGCCCATAACGGCCGGATTGAAGCAAGACAGGCGGATCCGCTCGGTACCCAATTCGTGATCTCGCTGCCTCTTCCGTCATGACATTCGGATAGAGACGTGCAACCGCTTGTGGCATGCGAGCCTGCGGCTATGCGCTGATTGAATCTCTCCTGGCTTCCGTCATACTTGCGACCGGGCTGCTGGTTGCCGTCTCCGTTTTTTGTGTATCCTCGGCTGCGAGCTTCCATAACCGTCAGCGGACCATTGCCTTAACGCTGGCACGTGAAAAGATGGAAGAACTCCGGCACTCCACAGCTTCCGGCACGCTGCAGGTTGGCGGCAGCATTGATCCGCTTCACGCCGTCCCGGGATATAGGGAATTTATTCGAATCGACGCTACGAATCCGCCGTCAGTCGGGGTGTCCCCGTCTCAGGCCACACATCTTCGCCTTTGGGAGATCCGCCGCGCCGGTCTTCAGACCCTCACCACAGCAGTGTTTGAATGGCGGAGTCCGAGAACCCCGGTGGAACTGGCTCGCATCAGCAGCGCGTGGTGATCCATGCAACGGGGATTCTCACTGGCCGAGGTACTCGTCGCCGTAATTGTCACAATGATTGTCGCAACATCCGTCTTTCAGTTATTTGAGCGAAATGAGCGTCTCTACCGCGATCAGAATCTGATCACGGAAATGCAGCAGGGTGCACGCGCAGCAATATCCCAGATTTCCGACGAAATCCGGGTCGCGGGACAGGGAGTGCCGCGGTATGCCGCGTCGTTTGATCTCGCGGAGAACGAATCGACGGTCGCGATACTCTCCGGTTCAAGCTCCACACGCCTCAATCTGCGTGCAGGACTGGCTCCGGCAGAATCGAGTGTGACCGCACCTTTGCCATTGAGCCTGACGCAGGGAACTCCCGCTGCCGTTACCATGGACTCGGTTTCAGGTTTCTATAACGCAGTCGGCAGCTCGCCCACAGGACGTTTTCTCTACGTCTGGGGCGAAGCTGGCACTGCTCGATGGGCCTGGGTTCGAGCGGCAATCCTTTCCATTTCATTGTCGGGCCGGAGTATGCAGATCACACCCATTGAAATAAGCCAGAGTGGTGTCGCACAGTTTGCCGTTTCACCCACGGTAAGTCTTGAAGAAGCAATCGCGATCTACAGAGATAGTTCGGGGACTTTGAGACATACGACAGCGACCAATACCGCTAATCCGGCAAGTCCAGTCTGGGCGCCGGCAAACGACATGGTTACCAACGTATCGCTGTTACAGTTCGATTACTTCGACAGCGCAGGCTTACCGGTTGTGCCCGATACACTCGCCAATCGCTGGGCAATCGCACGCATCGACGTCCGGATTGTCGTGGAATCGACACAGGAACTTAGTAATCATTCCCGGGCATCCTGCACGTTGACCGTGCGGACATTCATTCGCAGCCAAACGATTCACTAGGAGTCCAATGACCTTGGCTTATCATCTCGTCTCGTGCGGATTTTACTGGTAGAAGACAAGGACAGCCTTCGTCAAATGCTGGCGACCGCGATCAAAAGATCGGGGTATTTGGTTGATGAAGCATCCGATGGAGCCATTGCGATAGAAAAGATTCGCAAACGGCCATATCACCTTGTCATTACCGATCTTCGATTACCGGAAAATTCCGGCCTCGACATTCTTCGAGCTCAGCGGGAAGTGGATCCGACAATTCCAGTACTCATTATGACCGCATTCGGCACTATCGAAGAAGCGGTGGAAGCGATCAAAGAAGGTGCATTCGACTTCCTGCCAAAACCGGTCGATATTGGCCATTTGACTCTGCTGGTTGATCGCGCATTGCAGGAACGCGGACTCCGCCTGGAAAACAGTCTGCTGAAGGCCGAAGCCCAGGAACGTTACGGCATCCCAACCATTATTGGAGAAAGCGCCGCCATTCAAGCCGTCAGCAGGAGCATTCAACGTGTGGCTCCTACCGATGCCACGGTACTGCTCACCGGCGAGAGCGGAACGGGCAAAGAAGTGTTCTCACGAGCCATTCATCAATTGAGCCCGCGGCGCGACAAGCCTTTCGTTACGGTCAACTGTGCGGCCATTCCGGATACCCTGATTGAAAACGAATTGTTCGGACACGAACGCGGGTCATTCACCGGAGCCAGCAGCCGCGCAGCAGGCAAGTTCGAACTGGCAGATCAGGGGACGATCTTTCTGGATGAAATAGGCGAACTTCATGTTTCTGTGCAGGCGAAGGTTTTGCGCGCAATTGAGGATCAATCATTCGAACGAATTGGCGGTGTCGAAACGTTGCGAATCAACACGCGGGTCATCGCGGCAACCAACCGTAATCTTCACGAGCTGGTGGAACAGAGGGAATTTCGACAGGACCTCTTCTTCCGGCTGACCGTATTTCCCATTCATATTCCGCCACTCCGCGAACGGATGTCCGATGTGCGGTTGCTCGCTGACTTTTTTGTCGAGAAATTTACCAGGGATCTCCACCGCCCAGGGCTGAAGCTCAGCGATGATGCCATGCGCGCCATTGGCGATTATTCGTGGCCAGGTAATGTCCGCGAGCTGCAAAACACCATCGAACGCGCTGTGATTCTGTGCGAAGGAAAGGAAATACTGTTAAACGATCTGAACTTCGCGTTTCAACAACGGAACGGTTCCGAGGTATTCGCCCACGCGCTGGATTTGTCGGGTTCCCTCGCGGATGTGGCGGGTCGTGCCATAGAGGCTGCCGAAAAAACAAAAATCCGTCAGGCGCTCGAATTAACGAACTGGAGCAAGACCAAAGCTGCGGATATGCTCGACGTTTCGTACAAGACGCTTCTGAACAAGGTCAAAGAATATGCGATTGAGTAGCCTCCCCACTTTAAGGGATTTCTTGTTCCCAATGTAGGGGCGGTCTATGACCACCCGCAATTTAGAGGAATGCAGGCCACTCAATTGCGGGCGGTCATAGACCGCCCCTACATTGGGAGATCTCACAATGTAGGGGCGGTCTATGACCGCCCGCAATTGAGTGGCCTGAATTCCTCTAAATTGCGGGTGTTCATAGACCGCCCCTACATTGGGAACAAGAAATCCCTTAAAGTGGGGAGGCTACTCAATCGCATATTCTTTGACCTT
>JBGPBY010000515.1:0-5255 GCA_041481485.1 Terriglobia bacterium | reverse complement strand
TTCGGGTAATGTCCCAACTGTCGGCGCGTTATATGACCGCGAAATTTTTTTCTGTTTTGGTTTGTGCGCGGTAATAGACCGCGCCTACAGTTGGGACATTCCCGGAATTCCCCCTCACTAAGGTGATCCTTCCCGGAACAACTTCACTACGAAGTCGCCGACCAGAAGGTGCTGTGTTTTAGTCACAAACTGGCGATAGGAGCGGCCGGAGTGATATCTCAGACAGTCTTCTCTCGTCTTCCAAACCGTGAGCGCCACTGCCATCTTTCCCCCATCCTCGACCAGAAACCTGCCGTACTCAAACCCGCGCTCTTTTTCCAGGTCAGGAAGGACATTCGATGCGTAGATCTGCGAGAATTCGTGCACTTGCTTCTCGCTCACGATTTCGCCGATGACCATTCGCGCGTACATGACGCTTACTTCTTCTTCGGCGGCTGTTTCGCGACAAGCGAGTCCTTGAATTTCTCGTATTGATCTTTCGTCAACAGCTGTTTGGAGACGAGTTCGGTTTTGGCGCGGTACGGCCGGGACTGAATAATTTTCTTCGCAACAGTCCGATCGATTCCCAAAAGTACAAAGTCTTCTTCGGCGGCGGTATTGATGTCGATCGGTTTCAGCTTTACGGCCTTCGGCATCTGCGCATTTGAGGGGTTCGGCGGCGCTTTAGTCTGAGCAGACAAAGAGGACGTTCCGATCCATGCCAACACCATGCAAACAATTCCTGCAAATCGAATTCGAGTCATGCAACCCTCCCTGAATGTTGAAAAGAATCCGGCGGCCCGCGCGTTGCGGCCCTTTGCGGAGTTTTCTCTCTCCATCACAACGTCGCCCACTGACCGCCGGAAGTTAGAAAATCTCCCGGCAGACAATCGATGGCGCAGGCCCAGGTGCGCCATCGAAGCCGCGCCTGCCGGGAGCGGCCAGGAGTTAACGGCCGCGAATGTAAAGGCACGCAGGCTGCCAGCACTAAACGCTTAAAAATCAGTTAATGTTTCGGAAAACTCGCGCGAACTTCGCCAAGGTTTATCGCAAATTCCGCGACTTTTTGAGGAAGAGCTGGGTGCGGACTATCAAGAAATCCCTCTCCCAACGGGAGAGGGTGGGCATCAAGAAATGGCGGCCGGGTGAGGGGTACCTCACGTAACAATATTTACTTGCGGTACCCCTCACCCCACCCTCTCCCGTTGGGAGAGGGATTTCTTGATGTCCGCATTTCGGCTACCCGTTTCGAAGGATTTTCACGATGCGTGTAGCGGCGTGCCCATCCCATAGTTCCGGCGGACCCAACTGTTTCCGGTGGCCATTTCGGATTTTTTGGAACTCCTCAAGAATTCGGTCGCGATTCGGACCGGTCATGATGTTGGTTCCGTGAGTAATGGTCACGGGCCGTTCGGTATTGTTTCGGAGGGTGAGGCAAGGGACCCCAAGGACTGCGGTCTCTTCCTGGAGGCCTCCGGAGTCCGTCAGCACGATTTCCGCCTGTGAGGTTAGATTCAGGAATTCGAGATATCCGTAGGGAGCCGTCATCTGAATTCCCCCCGTATCAAAGCCGAAGTCTGCGATGCGTTTTGCGCTGCGCGGGTGAATCGGAAAAATGACTTCCACTTCTTTGGCGATTGTTCTTAGAGCGTCGAGGATACCGCCGAAGACCTCCGGGTCGTCCACATTGGAAGGGCGATGTAGAGTCACCAGGGCATACTTTTCAGTTTTGCGTCCAAGCGCCGACGCATTCTTCAGCTGCTTCAGCAGGGTGTCGATCATCACATTACCGACGAAATGGACCTTTTCGGGCGCGACTCCTTCCCGTTTCAGGTTATCGTCGGCATCACGGCTGGTCGTGAACAGAAGGTCCGCCAGAACGTCGGTGACCAGCCGGTTGATTTCTTCCGGCATGGTCCGGTCATCGCTACGCAGGCCGGCCTCGACGTGAGCGACGGGAATCTGCAGTTTTGAGGCGACCAGAGTACATGCCATGGTCGAATTCACATCCCCCACGACCAGAACCATATCGGGTTTTTGCTGGAGACAGACTTTCTCGAATTCAATCATGATTCGGGCAGTTTGCTCGGCATGACTTCCGGAACCGATTCCGAGGTGAATGTCCGGTTGAGGAATGTCCAGATCGCGAAAGAACACATCCGACATTCCCGCGTCATAGTGCTGGCCGGTATGGACGAGGACCCCCTGAATGTCCGGCCATTTCTTCATTTCTTCAACGATCGGAGCAATCTTCATGAAGTTGGGCCGGGCCCCGACGATATTCAAAACTTTCATGCTAGTATCTTGTAACATAAGGGCCAGAATCACTTTCGACCATTTGGAGTTAAGCCGATGCAGTTCATTCTGGGAATTCTTTTGATCGCGCAACTGTCATTGCCCCCGGGGGCTCCGCTTCCTCAAGTCCTGACTGCCAGCTTCAAACCGGCGGCGCTCGTCAAGGCAGGACAAAAGGCCGACATCGTGGTGACGTTTACAGCTCTTAAGGGTTATGTCATCGATCGCCAGCCCCTGACGCCAATCACGTTGAAGCTCACCGAAGTTACTGGCGTGAAGTTGGCCAAAACCGAAATCGTTGCGCCGACTGCGGATCCCAAATCCAAAGACGAATACTATGTGGATTTGCCCACAGTTCATGTGACGGCTACAGCCGCCAAAGCCGGCAAGTATGAAGTTCCTGGAAAACTAACCTACTTCTTCTGCAGCAAGTCGGACACCAGCTTCTGTTCCAAGCAGACCGTGGACGTCAAGATTCCGTTACAGGTCCAATAGCCTGCGAATGCCCACTTTGTCCACGACGCTTGAACAATACCGGTCTGCGGTACTGACTACGGCCAATCAGCTCACGATTCTCCGCATCATCTTTGTTCCAGTGTTCCTGATGCTGCTTTCGGAAGGTGAAACCGGCTGGGCACTTACAATTTTCTGCGCAGCGGTCGTGACCGACGTGCTTGACGGTATCATCGCTCGCCGGTTCGGTCAGAAAACCTCGATTGGCGCCGTACTCGATCCTGTCGCCGACAAGCTGCTGATGACCGCTTCGATCGTGATTCTTTCCCTGCGTCAGATGGGATTTCCAAATCTGATCCCCCGCTGGCTCATTATTTTGATGATTTCCCGTGATGTGTTTATTCTCTTGTCATCGCTGTTGATCATTTTGATGATCGGTTGGCGAGTCTTTAAACCGTCGCCGTATGGAAAGGCCAGTACGGTGTTGCAAGCGGTTACGGTTTTTGCCGTGCTTTATTGCAACTGGCTGGGGAACACCGTACCTCAGTTGCGCATTCTGTTTTTACTGACAGGATTGGCCACCGCATTTTCCGGATTGCATTATCTGATTACCGGACGCAAGTACGTTGGATTGGCATGAGCGGCAACAAGAAACAATTTTCGTCTTCCGCCTACGTGAGAAAGTCCGAACCGCTGAAGGCTGTTCATGAATATCGTCACGCACCTGCGCATCGGGGAAACGAAGCACAGCGGCTGCGGGTGATTGCTGTTGAGCAGGATTCGCTTGCCTCTCGAATTGGTCTGCAACCCGGCGATGAGATCACGGAACTCAATGGGAAACCGTTACTCGATGTCATCGACTTTCAGTTTCAGGCTGCTTCGATCGGACGTCGAACTTCCATCAAAACCCAGAGCCGCACGATCACGTTTGTGCGGCGGGAATGGGAACCGTTTGGACTGGAATTCGAATCCATTGAGCCGATGACGTGCGCAAATCAGTGTGTGTTCTGCTTTGTGCATCAAAATCCGGCGAAGGTGCGGAAATCTCTTCACATCAAGGACGAGGACTATCGTCTCTCGTTTCTTTTCGGAAATTACCTGACGCTGACCAATGTGGATGAAGCCGAAATGCAAAGGATCATCGAGCAGCGGTTGTCGCCGCTCTATGTTTCGGTGCATGCGACCGAACCGGAGCTGCGCGCACGTCTGCTGGGGATTCCTGAATATGACGGGTTTCTCGAAAAGGTGAAGCGGTTGGCGGCCGCAGGGATTACGCTGCACGGTCAGGTTGTACTGTGTCCGGATTGGAACGATGGAGCGCAACTGGATCGCACTATTGCCGACATGGTTGCGCATCATCCGGGAATGGCTTCGCTGGCCGTAGTACCGCTGGGGTTAACCGACCATCGTCGAAATTTACCAAAGCTCACGCCGTTTACGCCGGAGATTGCGCGTGCAACCATCGCGCACATTGCACCGATTCAGGCCAGGTTCCAGAGACAATTAGGGACGCCGTTTGTGTACCTCGGCGATGAGATTTACATCATGGCGGGGGCGAAGATTCCATCGTCGCGCCATTATCGGGAATTCCCGCAGATTGAAAATGGCGTCGGAATGGTGCGGAGTTTTCTGAAGCAGTTTGAGACCGCGCGCAGGAGCGTGCGTCGAGCAGGACCGAAAGCCGTTCGTGGAACGGTCTGTACGGGGAAAGTTTTCTACCCGTACCTGAAGGATTCCGTGGAACGGTTGGGAATGGATCTGCAGGTAGTTGCGGTGGAGAGCGCATTCTGGGGGAAGGGAATCGGAGTCGCGGGTCTTCTCACCGGCAGCGATTTCATTCGTGCGCTGAAGGGGCGGGTTTATGGTGATTTCGTCGTGCTG
Organism: Terriglobia bacterium; assembly: GCA_041481485.1. GTDB lineage: Bacteria > Acidobacteriota > Terriglobia > 20CM-2-55-15 > 20CM-2-55-15 > JBGPBY01. The sequence continues at coordinate 647 of JBGPBY010000515.1, read as the reverse complement.
CCTTCGGAGTCCATGATTGGAGACGATTATTTGTTTTTGGATGACTTAACCATAAAGGACGTCGAGCGAGAGTTGCAGTTGGAGGTGATCCCATCCGGCTACAACGCCGGAGATTTTGTGCGCCAAATGATGGGCCGCGCCAGCTGATCATTCGCTCTGAGGCCTGGGGTACGTTATCAGGAGGGAATTACATGAAATCGACGATTATCGGTATCGTTGTGACGATCGGAATCTTCGCCATGGTGGCAGCCGGTCAAACGGGAGGAAACGCTGTGCTTAAGAATCCTGCTGCATTGAAAGACAAGGCACCCGAAACATTTAAGGCCGATTTCGAACTCAATAACGCGAAGCACTTCGTTGTCGAGGTGCACCGAGCCTGGGCGCCAAATGGCGCCGATCGTTTTTACAATATGGTGAAGAACGGATACTTCGATGGATGCCGATTCTTCAGAGTCCTGCCGGGTTTCATGGTTCAGTTCGGCATCCATGGAGACCCAGCTGTTTCGGCCCCATGTAGTAATGCACGAATACCCGACGATCCCGTCAAAGAGAGCAACAAACGGGGTTATGTGACATTTGCTACGGCCGGCCCCAATACTCGAACCACTCAGATTTTCATAAACTTTAAGGACAACGCGTTCCTGGAT
>JBGPBY010000514.1:0-5264 GCA_041481485.1 Terriglobia bacterium | reverse complement strand
GACATTGGACCAATGTCACCAGGTCCATTAATCAACCCTCAACATTCAACTCACAATTGATAAAAAAAAGGGACGGACAGCCGTTTTTAAGGCTCTCCGTCCCTTATTTATTAAAGCCTCCCCTGCCGGTGCGGCAGGGGAGGCTTTGTCTAATGGAGGCTATTAAAAACCAATTCGGAGTTGGGCCTGGAACGCGCGCGAATTGCTGGCCTTGTCTGCCGTGACGCGCCCAAAATTCGCACTCATGACGTCGAAAGTCGGCTCCCCGGGATTGGCATGATTCAGAATATTCGTGGCATCGAAGCGAAACTGGAGACTCTTGGATTCCGAAAATCTGAAAGTCTTGCTGACGTTGCCATCAAGTGCCCACCGTCCTGGCAAAGTCAGCATGCGAGCGCCCTGGGTCCCCTGGTGTCCCGGAGCGGGATTCTGAAGAACCGGAATGCCAAACACGCCACTGCCGAGGTCTATCGCGCCTGGTGTACCGGCCGGAGCGACTAGCGCGAGTCCGTTCAGCGTGCAATTGCTTTGGAGATTGAACCCCATGCTGTCGGTGGCAGCGACACTTTTGAGGCATTGGGGATCCTTGAAAGTCACATAGGGACTTGGAAACCCATAGATGGTTCCGCTGTCGTGGTTGGGTCCATTCCACTGGTAATCCGTCTGTGGATTTTCCCAGGGTCCTACGATATCCGGCCGAGCCTGAGGTTGATTGCCGCCGCCGGCTGCATAAAGATGTTGGCCATTGCCGCCAAAGCCACCGGTAAACGTGTCCCTGGGCGCCCCTGAACCCCAGTTATAAATGAAACTGGTCTGCCATCGTTCCAATGCCCGCGCCACCCACCCCGTCGCGTTGGGAAAAAACAACTTGTTGGGACCGATGGGTAGCTCGACTGTTCCGGTCATCAGAATCGTGTGCTTGATGCTGGCATAGTCGATCGAGTAATCCGCATCACGATTCCGAGGATCAACGTAGGTCGTGTATCGGTCGGTGAGAAGCTTCGCCAATGTGTAACTGGCCTGCACTGTGGTTCCCTGCGTTGGCCTTGCTGTGACCTGCAGCTGCCCTGAATGATAGTTGTTATGGGCGAAGTTTCCATGGAACCCCGGAATCGTAAAAAACGCGTTGTTGAATTGAGGATTTGGGTAGAAGTAGTCCTCTGAGAAACAGCGCGTCGGAATATTAGTTGCTGAAGCCGGCAACGCGGGATCGTATCTTCCATTGGCCAGCCGGTCGCAACCGTTGCGGAGTATCCTGGCGCTCACACCGGTTAGTCCCGTCGGCAAAGCTTGTAAGCCACTGGTAACGGTGCTGGAGTTGGCGAGGGAACTGATCACGCCGACGTAATTTCCGTTCGCCAGATTACTGGTAAACGTGGCGTTGTTACGCAGCTGAGCCGAACCGTGTTGGAAAACCTGACCGACTGGACAGCCGTCCTTGCCATCGCCAGGTTTTCCAGGATTAGCGACACAGGTTCCCACCGCACCGTATCCAGTACCGGAGACCCCATGAACATCGAGTCCTGCAAACATCAGGTCAAACAGAGGCGAGTCCAAACCAGCACGGGTATCGTCCAGCGCTTTCAAGAGCTCGGGGTTGTCAAACACGATCGGCTGATTGAGATTCTGCGTACCTTCCATCTTCCGGCCGAACGTGCCCACGTAGCGGGCGTCCAGGGTTAATCTTTTTCCCATGCTGCGCGTGATCTGCAGAGTGATGTTCTCGGTGTACGGTGTCCGGAAGCTCGGGTCATAGGCTTCAAAATTAGCGGCGTGTCCGTAAATGGGAATAGCGGCTCCAGGAAGCGAGGACGCGGTTACAGGAACAAGAAGGGAGAGGTCGGTGAGATTCAGCGCGCGAGTCGCCAATACCGCGGCGATGTTGGGATCCGCTACGTTTGTGGTTGAAGAATTGGTGGCGCCCGGCGCCCCGCCCAATAACGCGTCAAGTCCCTGTCCGTTCCGGCCGGCTCCAGCATAAGTTACCTGGTATCCGCCTCTGACGACAGTCTTTCCTTCGCCAAGCCACGGCAGCTGCCACGCGAAACCGATTGCGGGACCAAAATTGTTTTTATCCACAGGGATCACAACTTTGTTGGGGTTTGGGGTATTGGGTCCGACAAATTCAATCTGAGTCATCAGGTTCGGATCGCAGTTCGACACTGGAATTAACGGCGATTGACTGCTCACGCCATTAGCACATGTCAGCGCGTTGGCAGCCGTCACATTGGACCCGTACCCGGTCAGGAACGTGTTGCCTGGCGTCAACCAGCGATCGAACAGATTGTTGGTACTGCCCCGGCCGATCCCAAACAATCCGGCCCCCTGATCTTTCGTGGTCGTCGTAAAACCAGATCCGATGTAGGGAGATCCGTAATAATCGTAACGCACGCCGAGATTGAGTGTGAGGTTCTTGGTAAGTTTCCAATCGTCTTTCACGAAAAGAGACCATTCGTTGGCAAGCTGATCGCGGTACTTCTGTCCTTTCGTTGTGATGTCTTCCCAGTGTCCCTTGGTGACATCGGAAGAGTCGTCGATCCAACGGCCCATAGAGGCGCTGGCAACGGATCCGTTCATGAAGTACAGCAGGTTGGCGGCATTAGCCCGCCCTGTGGTGGATCCGGCGGGTGCTGCCGATAAGAAATTGGTCAACTGAGTGAAGATGCCCGTGTTTACGGTGCTGGCAAGTACGCTGGCGAGACCGGTGGAAGCTCCTCCCGCCACGGTTGGCATGGTAGCGCCTGCACCCGAGAAAATTCCATTATATCCATTCGATCCTGTGAAGCGCAGCTCACCGCCGACTTTCATCGCGTGTTTGCCATGGCTCCAGCTGAACGTGTCGGCATAATTGTAGAGTGGTGTGATGTTGCCCAGCCCCTGGCTGCCGATGCTGATGATACCGTTTCCAACACCCGCCGGAGTGAATGCCACCGGATAGGCTTTTCCGCTTTCAGCGTTGGTGCCTCCCGTCAAATACCACGAGTTGGCAGCGTCCCGAATTGATGCATCGGTGCTTTCGCGGGCGAGATACTCGCCAGTCACTTCGCGCCTGATGCCAAAACGGGCTTCATTCAACATTGAGGCCGAAAGGGTTGAAGTGGCAGTGGCTGTGAGCACCTGAGGGCGCCGCTGAGTCGCACCGTTGATGCCGCCGGGCCAGGCAGCTACGAAATCGGCGCTGTCGTCACGCTGATAGGTATAACCCACGCTGATCTTATGACTGGCATTGAAGTTCTGATCGATCTTAAGGTTGATTTGTTTGCGATTCACAAGCGGAGAAACGCCGACTGCAGCGTTTCCACCGCCCTGGCCTTTTGTGCCCCGCACGTACTGGTATCCCGCAGTATTCAGGCCATCGCCGCTGGCAAAATTATTGGCGTGGGGCATGGCGCCGAGTACCTTGGCAATGTATTGGGTGGAGTCCGGCAAGGGGCGCAAAGGGTCCCAGCCGGTGGGGTTGGTCACCGCAAAGGCGAGCGGAGATCCGCAATCCGCCTGGGTAAAGGGGCTCCCGTCCGCCTTGATGTTGCCGAATACACTGAAGCACATGAGCCTGCCGTTATACGAGACGGTGTTGCCGCTCGAATCCAGCGCGGAGTTAAAGTCCGGCTTCCTCGGGTTGCCCGAAAAGTCCACTGAGGGCCAAAAACCTTGCGTGAGGGTTGCGCCGCCAAACGTTGTTGGAGGCTGGGATGCCGCGTTACCGGGATTGTATTGCTCCCAATACCGGAAAATGCCCTGACGCGCCGTATCGGTGTACACCGTGGGATTTTGCAGTGTTCGAGTGTTGCTGATTTGCTGATCCCAGGAAGCGAAGAAAAACGTCTTGTTCTTGAGAATCGGGCCACCGTAGGTCAACGTATAGTCGTGTGCGTTTCTCCAGTCCAACGGCGCAGGTGACCACTTGCCAGCGACAATTCGCTTGTTGTTGGCCCACGTGTTGGCGTTCAACGCTGTGTTCTGAATATTCCACACTGCGCTTCCCGTGTATTTATTGGTTCCCCCTCGCGTCTGGATCTGGATTTGAGAATTGCCCCGCCCCAGTTCCGCATCGACAGGTGCAAGGATCAGGCGGATTTCACCGACCAATTCGGGGTTGATGTTCGTCGTTGTGCTGAGGCCGTATAGCTCCGCAGAATACCGTCCATCGGTCACGCTGAGCCCGTCGCGAGTCACATTCACTGTATTGAGAGTCTGACCGCCGAGCACATCGTAAATTCCGAAACCCGGAGTGTTGAACTGGCTATAGCGGTAGCCGGGCAGGACCTTCAACAAATCGAGTACGTTGTTGCCGACGAGAGGAAGGTCGCGTACCTGTTCGGCCGCAAGCACGTCGCCAACTGACGCGGTTGCAGAAGTGTTCAGCGTATCGGCCTGGGAAACGATTTCGACGACCGTCGAAGCGGCCTGAGCCACTCCCAATTGAAAGTCTTGCCGAACGTTCGTGGACGTCCCAAGATCAAGATTGGTGACCGTCTTGGTTTGAAATCCCGAGAGGGATGCCGTCACCTTATAAGCCGTTCCAGGCTGAAGGCTCGGGAAGTTGTACGCCCCCGAATCATTGGTGATGTTGGTAGCGACGACGCCGGTCTCCGTATTCGTCACGGTTATTGTGACGCCCGGTATCAAGGCCTTGGACGAATCTGAGACGATTCCCCCTAATTGAGCATTGCCTTGTGAGAATCCGAGCACGCAAAAGCAAAGTACGAGTACCGCCGCAGCGGCAATGTGATTTCGATTCATTTTCCCCCCCGGGATTAAAGACATCACTAAATAGACCTGTGGTGAGTTCTCAAAATTGCCGGATCGCATCACTCGCAGTTTGGCGAGTCCGCCCGGTCGTTAGTCAGCCGAGTTTCCATAACTCCCGTCGCGGTATTGGTCCATGTGACCGTGACACCGGGAATCGAAGCCTTGGCTTGAGCAAATGCACCATTGGCAGCCGAAGCCACACAAGGCAATGCCAACACTGAAATGAAAATTCGACGCACTCAGAGATCCCCCCTGTAGAAGATCGAACGTGGAACGAACTTCGGTCTTATTCTTCCTAATTTACGGAACGTTCTGATAAGTGCCGCCACTATTCCTGGTTGATTCGAGACGAATCATGCGCGGTCGACGTTCCTGTTTCCTAATCCGTACTTATTCGGATTAGACCCCATTGGGCTGGGCTCTTGTGGCCCTTATTGTGGATACCCGGCGACATCAAATCACCATGGCACACCCAATGTCAAATTAACTTTTTTATAAGATTCTGCCTTCGG
>JBGPBY010000513.1:0-5269 GCA_041481485.1 Terriglobia bacterium | reverse complement strand
GGTGAAAGAAAGCTTCCACTTTGATCTTCAGCGGCAGTTTGCTGCGCATGATCCGCGGCAGCAATTTGATTCCAGTTTGGATGAGCCCCTTTGCCCAGCGGAATTGCTGAGTCTTGAATGCATTCACTTCGACCGGAAGTTCCGCGGGGCAGACAATGTCGGGAAGGTAAAGAAATTTCCATCCGATCATCTGGGCCCTGTAGCTCAGGTCCGTGTCTTCCGTCAGCGTGTCGTGCTCCCAGCCGCCGGCAGTTTCGATGGCTTCGCGCCTCCAGATACCCGCAGTCCCGTTGAAATTGAAGAATCTGCCCGAGAGATGCCGGCCCGCATGCTCAATGATGAAATGGCCATCGAGCGCCATGGATTCCACTTGAGTCAGCAGCGAGTACTCGCGATTGATATGCCCCCACCGCACCTGAACCATTCCGACGTTGGAGTCGGTGAAGTGGTGAATCACGTCCTCAAGAAAGTTCGGCGCCGGAATGAAGTCTGCGTCGAAGATCGCAATGAAACTCCCGGCTGCAGTCTTCATCCCATTTTCCAGCGCGCCGGCTTTAAACCCCACCCGATTCGTTCGATGAATGTGGTGAATGTCGAATCCTTCGGCCCGGAATTGCGCTGCGCATTGCGCAGCAATTTCCTGAGTGCCATCCGTGGAGTCGTCCAATATCTGGATTTCAAGAAGCTCTTTGGGATATCGAATCCTGCAGGCCGCCTCGACCAGACGCTCGGTCACATACAATTCGTTGTAAATCGGGAGTTGGACCGTGACGCGCGGAAGCGGATCGAAGGCGCCCGGAGGCGTGGTCTTGCGGTGTTTATTCTTCAGGTAGAGGTACACCAGGTGGTAACGATGAAGGCCGTAGATGGCGAGAATCGTCAGAATTGTCAGATAGACAATCTGGGCAACAACATCGAAAGCCGACGCGTGATAAGCACCGCGGACAGCGCCGGTAAAGGGACCGACTTCATACCAATTGAATGGTTTTGGAGGCACGATGAGCATCAGAGTCCGGCTATTTTACTAGAATATCGGCCGCGAACGTTAGGAGTAACAGGATGCTCACATAGCCGTTCAGCGAAAAGAACGCCACGTTGACGCGGCTGAGGTCGTGCGGCTTGACAATGCGGTGTTCCCAAAAAAGGATTCCCGCCACGGCTGCAATCCCGGCAAATGCCATAATTCCCATACCGGTCAGGAGCGCAGTCGCCGCAAGCAAAACCACACTGGCTGCATGAAACGTGGTCGAGACGTACAACGCCGGGGCGATGCCGATTCGTGAAGGAAGCGAAAACAGGCGGGCCCCCCGATCAAATTCCGTGTCCTGGAGGGAGTAAATCACGTCGAATCCTGCCACCCAGAACATCACGGCCATACTCAACAGAACGGGCGGCCATGCGAACTCGCCGCGAATTGCCAGCCACGAGGCCAATGGGGCCAAGCCGATTGAGAATCCGAGGAATAAGTGGCTGAGTGCGGTGAAGCGCTTGGTGTACGAGTAAAAGAACAGAATTCCCAGAAGCGGGAACGAAAGGTAGAAGCAGAGCGGGTTCAGTTCGTTTGCTGCCAGTACCAGCAGTCCCGACATCACCGCCGTAAACACGATTGCGAAATCGCGCGACAGGGTGCCGGCAGCGAGCGCCCGATTTTTAGTCCGAGGATTGTTCCGGTCGAACGCCACGTCCACAATGCGGTTGAATGTCATCGCGGCGCTTCGTGCGCCCACCATCGCAACGACGATCCATCCCAGTTGCCGCCACGAGGGCACACCGTGGCTGGCCAGGAGCGCACCAATCAGAGCAAACGGCAATGCGAAAACCGTATGCTCGAACTTGATCATCTCCAGGGTGATTTTGAATTTGTCCCAGACTCGCATCGGCGCATCCATTATCCGGCAAATGGGAAGATCGGAGGGGAAAGTTCGGTTTGATCTGCAACGGCCGCCCACTGTAGGCGCGGTCTATGACCGCGCACAGTTTTTCAGACCAGGATTCCTTCGGAATGAGTATCCATAAACGAAAAATTGTGCGCGGTCATAGACCGCGCCTACATTCGATCGGGTACAATTGCCTTTTCCATGACTGAAGAAAAGATCCGCCAGATCCTGAGTGATTTCAAGTCCGGAAGCTTGCCGGAGAGCGAAGCTCTCGAGCAACTCCGGACGTTGCCTTTCGAAGATCTGGGCTTTGCGAATGTCGATCATCACCGGAGCCTGCGCCAGGGTTTTCCCGAAGTGATTTTCGGGGCGGGTAAGTCTTCTGAACAGGTGGCGAAGATTGTTCAATCGATGATTCGGAATCAGCACAACATTTTGGTGACCCGCGCCACTGAAGAACAGTTTTGCGGCGTTCGTGAAGTTGTACCGGAAGCAGTGTTCAACGCGGTGGCGAGAACGATCGTGGTTCGCAAAGACGATACAATCCGGGGCAAGGGTTCTGTCATGGTCGTGTCCGCAGGAACTTCCGATATCCCGGTCGCGCAGGAAGCGGTCGTCACGCTGGGCGTCATGGGGAACCTCGTCGATTCCCTCTTTGACGTGGGCGTCGCCGGAATACATCGCCTGCTCGAGCGCCGATCCCGCCTTCGCGAGGCCAAAGTGATTATCGCGGTGGCCGGAATGGAAGGCGCCCTGCCCAGTGTCGTTGGAGGTCTGGTCTCGGTTCCTGTCATTGCAGTCCCAACCAGCATTGGCTATGGCGCGAACTTCGGCGGTATTGCCGCCCTCCTGGGAATGCTGAACAGCTGCGCGTCCAATGTCACCGTCGTGAATATCGATAATGGATTTGGCGCCGCTGTGGTGGCCAGTCTGATCAACCGAGCCTGAGGAACGGGCAGATGGATTTTTCCCCGGAAGCGCTGGAATTTGAACGGCTGAAGAGCCTGCTGTCGAGATACGTTTCCACAGACGATGCGCATAGGGCCATACAGGAAATCATTCCTTCCACAGACCGCGCTCAGTTAAATGCGGAGCATGACCTCAATTCCGAAGCCATGGCGTATCTCCGGTTTCAACGCGTCCCATTTCGACAGATCGAGTTATTGAGCGAAGCGTTGGAAAAACTCCAGGTGGACGGCGCCAGTATGGAAATTCCGGAGATAGAGGCCGTACAGAGTTTCCTCACCCATATCGAAGGACTCCGCCTGCGCTGGAAAGACGAATCCGAGTCCTACCCACGATTACTCCAAAAAGCGGCCGCCATTCCGGACCTTCGGGACCTGAGCCGGCACCTCGGCCGTGCCATTCAGAATGGCGAAATCGACGAGCGGTACAGTCCTGAACTGGGACGCATCCGGCGCTCGCTGGAGAACACCCGGCGAACCGTCACCGGCAAACTCGAATCCATGCTTCGAAATCCGGACTACGCGGCGCATCTCCAGGACGAGGTCGTCACGGTGCGCAATGGGCGATTCGTAATTCCTGTGCGCTCGGATCAGAAACGCAGCGTAGATGGCATCGTTCACGGGACGTCGTCGAGCGGCGCCACGTATTTCATGGAACCTCTGGCGGTCCTGGAATTGAACAACGATCTGGTTCGGCTGCATGAACAGGAGCTACGGGAGATCGCGCGAATTCTGGCCGAACTTTCCGCACGGATACGGGAAAGCCGGCCGCAGCTGGACATCGCCCGTTCGATATCGTGCAAAATGGAAGTGACTTTCGGCAAGGCGCGATTCGGCCGTGAATTTAATTGCACACGCCCTTTGTTCTCCAGTGAGGGAAAGCAGAATGAGCCCGGACTCCTGAGTCTGGTCAAGGCGCGACATCCGCTTCTAGAAGACAACCTGCGAAGCCGGAATCAGTCGATATCGCCGGTCTCGCTCGACCTGGATCGAACCCGGCGGATACTGGTCATCAGCGGGCCCAATGCGGGTGGAAAGACTGTTGTCTTAAAAACAGTCGGCCTGATTGCGGTCATGGCGCAGTCCGGCATTCCTGTGCCCGCCGAAGAGGCGACACTGCCCGTGTTTGATCAGATCCTCGCCGATATCGGTGACCAACAGTCCATCACCAACCATCTGAGTACGTTTTCCGCTCACATTCTTGCTCTGAAATCCATGATGGAATCGGCCGGTGCGAGTTCGCTGATCCTGATGGACGAGATCGGCAGCAGCACCGAACCGGGCGAAGGTGCGGCCCTTGCGCGAGCCGTGCTGGAACAATTTCGCAGCATTGGCGCCCTGGCCATTGCCACCACGCACTACAACCGCCTCAAGTTTTACGCCGAAACTACTCCTGAGGTGGCAAATGCGGCCATGGAATTCAACGAAGTCACACTGGAACCGACCTATCGGCTCCTTCATGGATTGGCCGGAGCATCCAGCGGACTGAAAATTGCAGAACGGCTTCAGATTCCTTTTGTGGTGCTGAGGAATGCGACGGCTTATCTCGATACCGGAGAACTGGAGGCCGCGCATTACGCCGATGAGCTGCGGCGGCGAATTGAAGATCTTCGGGCCGAAAAGTCCGCATTCGAGTTGGAACGGCGCGAATTTGAGTCCCATCAGCAGCAGGAACGGACCGCCCTGCAGAAACAGCAAAAGACGGAAATCGAACGATTGGAACGAAGGCTGGAAGAAATCGTCCGGCAATTAGCGGAAAAAGCGGAGCGGGACCTACAGGCAATCGGGGACGAGGCCCTGCAGAAGAAGTTTCAACGGCGGCTCGATACGGCGAAGGCACACGCCCTCGGTCAGGTGAGGGAGGAAAAATCGAAGGTACTTCCAGACGCCGGAAAAACGTCAGGTACGCCCAAAGGCACGCCCGCAGCGACGGTGCAGGTCGGCGCTCAGGTTCGGGTAATTTCCGCGGGAGTAACAGGGTCCGTGTTGTCTCTGGTGGGAGCGGAAGTGGAAGTGATGGTCGGAAATATCCGCATGCGGCGTCCCCTTCAGGATCTCGAGGTCATTGAGAAACCGGTAATTCGACTTCCCACCGGAGTCCATCTCTCCGTGGTCAGCCGGGAGCTGGAGTCGAACGAGATCAATTTGCTGGGCTGCCGCGTGGAGGAAGCGGTGGAACGGGTGGACAAGTTTTTGGATGAAGCCTCACTGGCACAGGTGCCGCAGATCCGGATTGTCCACGGCACAGGAACGAACGCTCTGCGTAACGCCATAATCGCGCTTCTTCGAGATCACCCTCAGGTTGAGCGCTTCGAGTCCCCTCAGCAATCGGAGGGCGGACGGGGAGTGACAATTGCCACACTGCGGGACTGAGCTACTGCAAGGGCGGTCTATCAAGAAATCCCTCTCCCAACGGGAGAGGGTTGG
>JBGPBY010000512.1:0-5278 GCA_041481485.1 Terriglobia bacterium | reverse complement strand
GTGAAGGAATGCCATCAAGAAAGCCCTCTCCCAACGGGAGAGGGTTGGGTGAGGGGTACCGCACGTAAAAACTGTTACTTGTGGTACCCCTCACCGGCCTTCGGCCCCCTCTCCCGTTGGGAGAGGGATTTCTTGATGGCATTCCTTCACATGTTCACTGATCGCACCTTCACAAATTACCCACCGCATGCACACCCCCAAAATCGGCTATTCTAGCCGAATTGGGAGAAACGCAACTGCAATTCGACAAACTGCATTTGGACGCCCTGGAGAAACGATCGTGAGTTATGCCAACCCGCAGCTGTTATGGTCCATCGACCAATTGAAGGCGAATCTGGACAACCCGAAACTCGCCCTCATGGATCTCAGGCCGCCGGAGGCCTACGCCACCAGCCATATTCCCGGCGCCCGCAGTTTTGACATCTTCGGTATCAGTCTGATCGATACCCGCCCGCAGGCCCTGGAAGCTTTTCTCTGGATCATCGAGCATCTGATTCAGGCCCGTGGCGTGAACGCCGACAGCACAGTCGTCGTCTATGACGAAATCGCAGGGATGCGTTCCGCCCGCCTGTTCTGGTTTCTGGAATACTTCGGTCACAACGATGTTCACATTCTCAACGGCGGCTTCAACGCCTGGACCGCCGCAGGATTGCCGACAACCAGGGACGCGATCGTACCGAAAACCGGCAACTTCAAAATGAAGAAGCGCCCGGAACTGCTTGCCACCGCAGAGGACGTCCTGAATCGCCTGTCATCCAGTGATTCCGCGATTGTCGACACCCGCAGCGAAGGGGAATATACCGGCCAGGTAGTGCGTTCCGCTCGAGGAGGCGCAATTCCCGGAGCCGTCCATCTGGAGTGGACCCAGAATCTGGATGAACACGGATTCTTCAAAAGTTCGGAAGCTCTGGAGAAAATGTATCAGGATCGGAATATCCGGCGGGATCAGGAAGTGATTCCATATTGCCAGGGCGGATACCGTGCCGCACACACGTACCTTGCCTTAAGATTAATCGGATTTAATCGAGTGCGAAACTACCTGGGCTCGTGGGGCGAGTGGGGCAACCGGCTGGATCTTCCCATCGAACATCCGAAATCCGCATGTTAATCTAGATCGCTTATGCCCAGGATCACGCTGAACGACCAGACATACGACGTCCCGGCCGGAAAAACCATCATCCAGGTTGCCGATGAAGTCGGAATTGAGATTCCCCGATACTGCTATCACCCCGACATCGGCATTGAAGGCAGCTGCCGGATGTGTCTGGTCGAAGTCGAAAAGGCACCGAAGCTGGTGCCATCCTGCGCCACTCCGATCGCCGACGGAATGATCGTGCGGACGAGCACGCCGAGGGTCCAGCAGGCAGTCCGTTATGCCATGGAGTTTCTGCTGCTGCATCATCCCATCGATTGCCCGGTCTGCGACCAATCCGGCGAATGCTGGCTTCAGGATTACTACATGGCCAACGCCGGACACACCAGCCGATACCCTGGGACTCAAAAAACGCGGCGCAAGAAAGCGACCGACCTCGGACCGCTGGTGAAACTCGATCAGGAACGCTGCATTCTCTGTACGCGCTGCGTGCGCTTTACACGAAACGTGACGCATACCGGCGAGATTGTTGTTCTCAATCGCGGTCATGCCTCAGAAATTGCAATTCATGGCGAGAAGCCCTTCGACAATCCGTACTCCGGAAACGTGGTCGATATCTGTCCGGTAGGCGCTCTGACCAGTTCCGATTTTCGCTTCAAAGTCCGCTCGTGGTTCTTGAAGGGGACGGCCTCCGTGTGTGGTGGCTGCAGTACCGGCTGCAATCTGCGCATCGATCATTCGGCGCGAGCCATGGGAGGCGGCATTCCGGGCCATTCGGCCGGCGATGGCAAGATTTATCGAACAGTCGGACGCCGCAATGTGGACGTCAATCAAAGCTGGCTGTGCGATGAAGGGCGCCTGAGCTTTCACACCATGGAACGCTGGGGACGTCTTGTACTTCCCAAACCGCATAGCGAATCGATATCCGTGGAAACATTGCTGCCGGAGATTCACCAGCGGTTCGAAACCATTCGACAGGAACACGGCGATTCGTCGGTAGCGGGACTTGCCTCCGCCACCAATACGAACGAAGCCATGTTCCTGATGAAGAAATATTTCAAAGGCAACGTGGATTTCCGGCTCGGCAGTGAAGTCGAGACGTATCAGAAGCGGCAGGACGATTTGCTCCGCCGCGTCGACAAGCATCCGAACACTCAAGGCGCACTGGACCTTGGATTGGCCGGATCCCTCAACGGCCTCCGCGGAATACGGGAACAGGCCGAACTTCAGCAGATTCGCGGCATGTGGATTTCGTTTCATCCGCAACTGGTCGGCGACGATTCTCCCGAGATCATTGCCGAGTTGCAGAAGCTCATTGGCGCGCTGGAATTCTCCGTCGTCAGCACGACGCATCCGTTTGCATGGACCGAGGGAGCGCCGATCGTCCTGCCAATGGCTGGATGGGCCGAAGAGACCGGAACGTACACGAACTACGCGGGACGTATTCAAGTGACGAACCGCGCGGTAATGCCACCGGGCACCGCGCAACCGCTGCATGCCATGATGTCGAAATTGCTCAGCCTTTCAGGAATTCAGGTTTCGCCGGATCCGGATGCGATACTGGAATGGATCGCGCGGGAAATTCCGGCATACGCCGGAATGGATTACGACACCATTGGACCGCTGGGAGTGAATGTGCAGAAAGAGCCGGTAACACAATGAAGCCTGTGAAGGGCGGTTATGCCGTCGACGTGCCGGTCATCAATGTCAGCGAGCGCGCGCGCCAGGAACATTCGTCATTTTGGTCGACGTTCCGGGCTTTCGGAGTGACCTTTAGCCGGCTATTCACGAGTCTCATCAAGCGCGACATGCCGACGATCAGTTATCCGGAACAAAGCCGCAATTATTCCGAGCGATTCCGAGGCACTCACATCCTGACCGTACGCGATGACGGCAGCCTGAAATGTGTCGCCTGCTACATGTGCGCAACAATTTGTCCTGCAGAATGCATCTATATCGAAGCGGGCGAACATCCGAATCCCGAGATTGAAAAATTCCCGAAAAAGTTCGATATCGACATGATGCGCTGCATCTACTGCGGGTTCTGCGTGGACGCCTGTCCGGAAGAAGCCATCGTCATGAGCCGCGAACATCACCAGGCCGCATACAGCCGAAGTGAAACGTTGTACGGCATCGAAAAACTGATGGCCCGTCCCGGGATCCAGGCCAAAGGGGCTGGCTACAGGCCGAACCGTCCCTTCGCGGAAGCCAACATCTTCGATCCGAAGAAGGAACCAACCTGCGCGATCCCATCCGTCACGGATGAACGTCATCCCGCCGTTCTGTACGAATCCATGATTCAGAAACGGCAGTAACCACGGTTCTGCTATTCTTCCAACCGGGAGGAATGGCCGAGTGGTTGAAGGCGGCGGTCTTGAAAACCGTTAGCGGGGAAACTCGCTCGGGGGTTCGAATCCCTCTTCCTCCGTATTGAAATGACAAGTGACAAGTGACAATTGACTATTGATAAAGCTTTATCAATGGTCAATAGTCAATTGTCACTTGTCATTTCAGAGACCCTTAATTGCGAGACTTCGTGGTCTTGATGGAGGCCGCTATAATTCTGGCGAGTTCCACGTTTTCCTGAAGAATCGCGACTAATAGTTCTTCTTTTCCAAGACTAATGCGCATCAGAATTCGCAACCACACTGATGTCTCATTGAGTTCCTTCTGTACGATTCCCAGCTTGTGAATGAAATCAGCGCGACTCTCCGCGCCGCGTGCTTCCGCGTAATTTGGCGCGGGAGCAGTTCCGGATCGTAGGATTTGCATGGAGATGTGCTTACCTGCGGGCGTCCCAGTCAACTCCATCGAGAACGTCACAATTCGCGCGGCAAACTCAATGAGTCGTTCCTCCAATTGATCGGATAATGACTTTCGTTGCTCCATTGTTCGCAACAGAGCAACTCAATCGCCACTCCTACTTATCCCATATCTGTAATTGCGTAGTGGGTCAGTTTGAAATCTGCGACGGTGGCCCCCTGTAGGCGCCAAGCTGTGAAGAAATGGTCAATGGTCAATTCTCAATTGTCATTTGTCAATTTTGGATACGCCTTCGGCATGGCATCTCTAAGAAATGACTGCGCGAAGCGCCACCGCAGATGACAAACGACAATTGAGAATTGACCATTGACCATTTCTTCACAGCTTGGCGCCTACAGGGGGCCGCCCCATTACCTGTAATTGTCTGCGGTTCCCATCCCATGAGAATCCGAACTACAACGTGAAGATGTCGCCCCATGCGTGAGATCGGGGCCCTGGCTGCGCTGTGGAAGGAGATCATCATGATAAGAGCCCGCATCAGGAGCCTCGCCCTGTTGAGTTCAATCTCCATTTTCCTAGTCATGCCGCGAGCCGCGTTTGCGCAAAAGCCCAATGGCTGGCAGGTGGATTTGGCGCCTCTGTATTTCTGGGCCGCGACGACCAGTGGCAATCTCGCAATCAACGGCACCAAAGACATTCCTGTCTATCTGAGCTTCGGCGACGCGAAGTCGAGTCTTGCCAAGGCGTTCACGTTTCATGGCGAAGCGAAGAAGGGGCAGTGGGGCATTCTAGGTGATGTTTACTTCATCGGATTGTCGAGTGACGTGAGCTACACGGCGCCAATCATTGGCCTGCCGATCTCAGGCACACTCGAATTAGATCAGGTCATTACCAACGGCAAGGGTACATATGAAGTAAAGCCTGGAACCAGGTTCTACATCGTCGGCGGCGTTCGGACGATGAACCTGTCGCCGAAAGTGCACTTCACCGGTCCGGTCGGCGGTCAGCTTGCAGACTTCGGAGGCGGCAACACCAAAGTCGCAGGCGTTGGCGGCTTCATCTACCGGCCAAAGCTCAATGACCGGTTCACCGTCCTCACGCAAGCGGACATCGGCGACGGCGGAGCGTTTACGTGGAGTGCTTTCGGCGGCATCGAGTTTCGCATCAAGCGCTGGATCGGTGTGGCAGGGGGATACGAGGCGCTCGCTATAGACATGGGCGACGTGCCGACGTCGGGCAGTGCTCGGGTCGGAACGCTACCGGGCGATGTGAAGTACAGCATGAAGCAGTACGGGCCGGTGTTCTCGCTCACATTTCACATTGGCCAGTAGTAACGAAGGGAGTGCAGGTCCCACCAGTGCCTGCAACACTCTCCTCCCTCTATAAATGACAATTGAACAGTGAACATTGAACAATGAACAT
>JBGPBY010000511.1:0-5286 GCA_041481485.1 Terriglobia bacterium | reverse complement strand
GGTAACGACGCGAGTAGAATCGGTCTGGAACGCGAGCGTCATCAGATCGAGCATCAAGTGGGAATGCTCGGCAAAGTCGGTGGGTATGCTCGCCGATGGCGCGTCGCCTGGAGCTTTCGCCGCATTGTTCTGCTCCACGCCTTGAATTCGCTTTTCAACATCTCGAATTGAAGTGAGGTATTCGTCCAGCTTGCGGCGATCGTCCCCGCCGAGCGATTTCTGGAGGCTTTGGGCGTCGCCGAGTACCAGGTCCAGAATACTTCGCCGGTAGCCGGCCTGCCGCTGACGTTTTGCGGGATCCTTTTCCTCATCGGAAGCGCCGAACAAGCGTTCGAACACGGCGCGAGGTCGGATCTCCGGCGGATTTGGAGTGTTCTCGGTGCGCCAGGAAATGCTGTTGCTGTATGCGCAGCTATAGCCGTTATCGCAATTGCCGCCCTGAATTCCCTCTTCACATCCCAGTTCGAGTGAACCGAAGCGCGTTTTGCTCTCGAGCTGGCGGGCGGCAATCTGATCCATGGACACGCCGGTCTTAAGATCCTTGCCGTAAGTTTTTTTCGGATGCACGCCCGTGAGATACGCAGCACCGGCGCGGCCGTGATCGCCCGGTCCGTCGCCGTGCGCCCGGCCGCCGTCCGAAGTCAGGCCGGACAGTATCGAAATCTCGTCGCGATGAGGCGCAAGAATGCTCGTGATGCGCGGCAACTCTCCCAAAGGAGTTGAATCGGCAGTACCCGCAGGAGTCCATGCTTCCATCACAATTCCATTCGGCACGTAAAGAAACGCCATGCGATTTACGGCAAGGGATTTCTGGACGGCAGGCGATGCGAACGCTGGAAGCATGGCATCCATGAAGGGCAATGCCAGGGTTGCCCCGAGGCCTCGTAGTACGGTGCGGCGTGAAAGTCGTTTCAAGAGAATCCTCCGTCAGGATGTTGCCCGCATTCTGAACGGGCGGCTGTTCACGATCTGATTCACCAGAGTTTCAAACCTATAGTTGTTGCTTGCGGCATCTTGAACAATCTGATCCACAACCGAACGATCCGCTCGTTCGAGTCCCCGCCCAAACGCATACGTCATTAACTTGTCCGTGAAATGGCGAGCGAATTGGCCGGCATCGGCCTTCAGAATCTGCTTCAGCGCTTTCGCGCCTGCGAAAGACCGCCCGTCAGGGAGCGTTCCGGAATTATCGATGTCGAAATTGCCATCCTTGCTTCGCCATGCTCCTGCGGCATCGTAGTTTTCAAGCCCGAAACCGATGGGATCCATCGCGTTGTGACATGCCGCACAACTCGGGCTCGCGCGATGCTGCTCGAGCCGCTGCCGCATCGAAGCCGCTGTACCGAGATCCTTTTCCACCAGGGGTGGAATACCGTCAGGCGGAGGAGGAGGCGCTGCGCCAAGCAGCGTATCGAGTACCCACTTTCCTCGCAACACCGGAGAGGTGCGTGTGGCGTAGGAAGAAATGCTCAGGATCGAGGCTTGCGTGATAATCCCGCTGCGCTGCTCACCATCCAGTTCGACACGCTGAAAAGCTTCGCCATCGATTCCGGAAATTCCGTAATAGCGCGCGAGGGGGCCATTCAGAAAGGTGAAGCGGCCGTCGATGAAGTCCAGAACGCTGATGTTCTCCTGGAATACTGTGGCGATGAACAGCCGTGACTCCCGCCGCATGGCTTCAAGCAACTCGTCATCGACGCCACCGAATTTCGCTGCGTCCGGCTTCGTGCGATCCATCAGCCTCAGGTTCAACCACTGTTCGCCAAAATTCTCCACAAGCGCCGAGGCTTTCGGATCCGCGAGCATCCGTCGAACTTGCACTGCCAGTGCATCCCCGCCTCGAAGCTGCTTCTTCTCAGCCGCGCGGAAAAGTTCATCGTCCGGCATGCTGCTCCACAGGAAATAGGAAAGCCGTGATGCCAATTCGTAATCGCTGAGCTCATAGCTTCCGCCGCCGGATTTGCCAGCCGGATCCCGTTCAATGCGGAACAGGAAGTTCGGTGAGATTAATACCGCTTCGGTGACCACGCGTATCGCCTCCTCAAACGAGTCGAGCTTCTGGACCTGGGCGACAAGATCCATCATCTTTGAAACTTCCGATTCTGTGGCCGGACGGCGATAGGCGCGTTCCAAAAGATTGGTTACGATTTGCCTGGCGCACGTCGGCGTATAGCGGCCGCCTTCGCCGCAGATGAAAATCCTTTTGAAGCCGGGCGGCCTCGCGCTTGAAACGGAGAAAGGCCCGACGATATCCACATAGTCGACATAGAGCTTGCGGCGGCCGTCGGGATTCAGCTGCTTTCGCGGATCTGCGACATTGGCATAGTCTGGGAATGAGAAACGGACTGCGTGATCGCCGGGAATCAACTTCACGCGTACAACATTTTCACCTCGGGCATAGTTGTAGTCGGCGTTGCCTTCGACGGTGTACGAAAAGACCGGCGTGCCGTCGACCGTAAACTTCAAGTCCACTGGTGGAGCCGCCAGACGGTTCTGCTCGTCGCGATTGCCGCGGCCACCTGAGGCTGCTGCCTGCCCTCCGCGCGGACCGCCCTGCCCGGCCTGAGCCCGTTGCCCGCCGGACTGCGCGCCGCGCGCCGCCGCGCCATCATCCTGAACAACGGTTTCGGTGCCGCGGAAATTCTGGTAGCGGATGCGAAATTCATACTGCGCTTCCACAGGTGCGTGAAACGAAGCATAGATTGCGCCGCGCAGCGAAAACGGCGTCACGTTACCCCGAGCCATGGAGTCGTCCTGAATCTTCTTGCTCATGAGTTTCACGAGCAGCGTGGGCTTCTCCGGATACGACTCTCCGTAGATCGCAGCCCGCGAAACCGTCTGCGCGGCGCGCAGATACTTTTCCATCAAGAGCGGCGAAATCGACAGGACATCACCGATGTTGTCGAAGCCATAGCCGGAGTCGTCTACCGGAAACTCATCGGCCGGGCGGAGAGAAACTCCAAGTAGATCGTGAATCGTGTTGTTGTATTCGACACGATTCAGGCGGCGCGCCGTCACCCTCCCGGGATTTTGTATCGCATCGCTGTTGGTGGACGCAGCAAATGAGGGAAGCTTGCGTATCCATCCCATCACCGCTCCGGACTCTGCCTCGGACAACGGCGCTGCCGGACGAGGCGGCATCTGAGCTGCACTCAGCTTATCTAGAACCTTCTGCCAGAGATCCTGTCGCTGTGCGGCCACAGCCCCGTCCCGAATGCCTTCAAAGCTGAAACCTCCGGCCTGCGACCGATCGTTATGACAGCCAATGCAGGTCTTTGTCAGGACCGGCAATACCTGTTGCTGGAAATCGTCGGGGCGCTGAGACTGTACACGTGCTACAACTGCCGTCAAGAGAAGGAGAAAACACAGTCTTCGCATGATTTTGGCTAGTCTTATTCACGGCAGGGGGACTGTCAATAAAACAAATTGGTACTTACTTGTGGGACTCAGTCGAGCCGTTTGATACCAACCAGACGGCCTGTCCGCAATTCCTCAGGGTGCCCAACAACGAAAGTTCGCGGCATCGTCGATGCTGCCCTGTCCCGAATAGCGGGCGACCTGCGGATATGGACAAAGCGGACGTGTGCGCACAGTCTTGTTATCCACGACGCGGCTGGCCAGGATCGAATCCGGCGCCTTGCCTTTTTCGACCCAGTTGATCATGGCCGTCATGGCATCGTTGCGATCGGGCCCGATGCCGCCGCCGCAGTGCCCCATGCCGGGAACCATGAAAAGGCGGAAGAAGTCCCGGGTATCGGCTCCGTTTTTCGCAACAGCCTGTTCGTAGTAATTCACTCCCATCATGGGTTGGAGAATCGGGTCGGCCCAGCCATAGGTCATCAACAGCTTGCCGCCACGCTTTTTGAATCTCGAAAGATCCGGATTCTTTGCGTCCGCAAGCTTGCTCCAATTGTCGAGCAAATGAATGTCGCGATCGAAATCGAAGGTCTTGTAGTCATAGTCCGGCTTCGGCGGTTTGTTCACGAGATACCGCATGGTGTTCTCGGCCAGATTGAAGTCCGCCGGTTTGGCGTCGGACTGTGACACGATCACGTTCAGCCAGCCGCTGCCTGTTCCACCGCCGCCGAAGAGGCCCGTAACGACGGCCTCGCTGCCGGGCATGTATCCCGGAAATATGCCTTCTCCGTTCTTGCTCATTGGCCCGCTGTACACCTTCGCGATCGCCGATGCCTGAGTCGAAGTAAGACAATCTGCGCCATCGGTGCCGGCCGCGCACACCGGAACGTCTCGTGCGGGATCGAATGCGCATTTGCGCGGGTCGTCGATGAGTCCGTCCTTCAAACCGTCGATTGTGTCGCACCGCTCCATCACTTTGTCGGCCATGAACGCCAGCTTCGCGGGAGTGACGCCGGCCTGGCTCAATGCCTTCTGATTCCACATCGCACCGATAGTAAAGCCGGTCTGATCTACCCACGGTGCGTTGGCAACGATGCCATCAAAGTCTTCCGGATAGCGCTGCGCCTCGAGAAGACCCTGACGTCCGCCGTTGGAGCAGGAATTCCAATAGGAGCGCAAAACGTCCTTGCCGTAGTAGTCCTTTGTAATGTCCTTGGCGGTGACGGCTGTCAGATGCACGGCGCGATACGCGTAGTCGATCGCCTTTTGCGGATTGCTGAGCACGAACGATGCGCCCGGTTCCTTGACCGAATCATGCCCTGTGTTGGTTTGCGCAAACGCAAAGCCGAGCCGCAGCGCTTCGTTGCGCTGGTTCACGCGGCCGGCATCTTCCAGGCTTTCACCGGCGTGGCCGCCGTTGCCAATCATGTAGAAACGTCCGTTCCATTTTTCAGGCAGGCTCACTTCAAATGCAATCTCCGGTGTAAGCGTGCCTTTGACTCGGCAGTGAGCCGGAATTGCGCCGGCTGCCGGAATCGCGGTTGCTGAAATCTGCGCGATGTCCTTCTCCTTGAACCGGCCCAATGTTTCGCACGTCTTTCTGGGCTGCATTTCCGCTTTTGAGTAGTCCACCAGAGAACTCTTGAGTTCGGCAAATGCCTGCCCGCGGGCCGTGCTCACCGGAGTCAGAACCAGGGCTGCGCTGACAACGAGCCACATGGAGTGGGTGCGATGCATGGTCGTGCTCCTTAGCATTTTGGAGTGTCAATAAAACGCGGCTAACCTATCACATCTGGTCATGGAAAGGCCCTCGCCTCCGCGGCCCCCAAACTGTAGGCGCGGTCACAGAATGTGTAAATGAATTCGATTTTTGCGACTATAGGGGCGGTCTATGAGCGGAGCGAATGCAAGCCCGCGGGCGCAGCCATC
>JBGPBY010000510.1:0-5292 GCA_041481485.1 Terriglobia bacterium | reverse complement strand
GCCGCGTAGCGGCGGCAGTCCTGTAGCCACCGGCGTGAGCCGGCGGCTGACAACATCAAAAAGAAAACCATTAATCTGAAAAGAACAATACATGATTTACAGCATGACCGGTTTCGGGTCCGCGAGAACGGAAGCCGAGAATCTTACGGTTCTCGTCGAGATCAAAAGCGTCAACCATCGTTATATCGATATCCACATCAAGATCCCCGGCGAATTTCAGAGTCTGGAGAATCACATCCGGCAGAAGATCACCTCCAGTTTCAAGCGGGGTCGTTTTGACGCTTTTGTCCGCGTGGACTATAAACGCGACAACGTCCGCCTCGATGCCAATCTTGCAATGATCCGATCCTATGTCGATCTGATGTCTACGCTGAAAAGCGATTTTCCCATTCAGGGCGATCTGACCATGGACATGCTTTCCCGTGTTCCCGGTTTGATCGCGGTGACCGGCAGCGACCTGCAGCCCGCAGAACTGGAATTGATCGGCAAGAAGCTTGACGAAGCCGCGGGGGAAGCCGTTCGCAAATTGACCGATATGCGCATGCTTGAAGGCAACTCGCTAATGGAAGATATCGACCGGCGGCTGGGCATCATCGCCCGGCACCTGGTGACCATCCTTTCCGGCGCTCAGGACTTCGTCAATCACTACCGCCAGCAGCTGATCGCGCGTGTGACCGAACTGGCGCCGCAGTTGGTTGCCGACAGCGGGCACCGGCTGGAAACCGAAGCTCTGATTCATGCGGAGCGGGCCGACATTACCGAAGAAACGACACGGCTGCGCAGCCATCTGGACCAGTTTGCCGGCCTCAAGAATCTGAAAGACGAAACCGGAAAACGCATGGATTTCATCCTTCAGGAGATGAACCGGGAAGTGACCACCATACTCTCCAAGACTTCCGGATTGAATGAACGCGGCGTCGCCATTGGTCAGGCCGCCATCGAAATCAAAGTGGAAATCGAAAAATTGCGGGAGCAAGTTCAGAATATTGAGTAAAATGATAAGTTCGTGAATGCGCGCCAACCTCTATATCGTTTCAGCCCCTTCCGGATCGGGGAAAACCACCCTTCTTCAGCGTCTGTTGCCTATTTTCAACGATTTGCGGTTTTCGGTGTCTCACACCACACGGCAACCTCGGACCGGGGAGAAGGACGGCGTTGACTATTTCTTTGTCGATCGCAGCGAGTTTCTCGGCATGATCGATCGTGGTGCATTTCTCGAGTGGGCGGAGTACTACGGCCAGCTGTATGGCACGGCCTACGAATTTGTGGACCATCAGCTGAAGGCCGGCTGCGATGTGATTCTGGACATCGATGTTCAGGGTGCGCGGCAGGTAAAGTCGAGGATTCCGGAAGCGATTGCGGTATTCATTCTGCCGCCATCGTATTCTGAATTGGAAAGGCGGCTGCGTTCGCGAAGACTGGAGTCCGATGAAGCTATTCATCGGCGCCTGGAGATCGCAAAAAGTGAGATTCCGTACTACCGGGACTACGACTACATTGTCATCAACGAAGTTCTTGAAAATTCCATTCAGCTCCTCGAATCGATTGTTCGGTCAGGACACGCGGTGCCGTCGCGGCAGCAGTCCCGAATCGAGGAAATTATTGCTTCCTTCGGAGGTTCAGCTTGATTCTTATTCCAGACAGTATTGACAGCAAATATCGCTTTGTCATCCTTTCGGCCCTTCGTGCACGTCAACTCCAGGGCGGCAGCCGTCCGATGATCAAGAGTCCACATAACAAGTCCACGCGCATCGCTCAGAAGGAGTTGCTGGAAGGATTGGTGAAGTTCCGGATTCAGGATGCCGAGGAACGCAAGAGACTGAAGGCCGAAGCTCTGGAAGTATAAGACCGGAATTTCAACCCGGTTTGACGCTATGAAAATCGCACTTGGAGTCAGTGGCGGCATTGCCTGTTACAAGGCCGCGGAATTGCTCCGACGGCTTCAGGATCGCGACTTCGACGTCGTCGTTGCCATGACGAAGGGGGCTGCCCAGTTTGTGACGCCCCTTACATTTCGTGCCCTCTCCGGCCACAAAGTGTACGTCGACATGTTTGAATCGCCGGTTACCGGGGGCGATTTCGACGGCGTGTTCGATCACATCTTTCTGGCCGAATCCATCGATCTGTTTCTCATTGCACCGGCCACAGCCGACTGCATTGCAAAGTTGGCGGCTGGGATCGCCAACGATTTCCTCACGACCCTGCATCTGGCCGTAACCGCGCCACTGGTGATCGCACCGGCCATGAATACCCGAATGTGGGAACACGCTTCGGTTCAAGCCAACCTGCGGACGCTCGAAACACGGGGGGCTCGAATCATTTTGCCGGAAACCGGTTTGATGGCCTGCAAAACGGTCGGACCCGGCCGGCTGGCACCGGTGGAGACGATTGTCGATTATGTTTCGGCATTGCTTGCAAAAAAGAAGGATCTGAAAGGACGGCGCATACTGGTCACTGCCGGTCCGACGGTTGAAGACATCGATCCAGTGAGATTTATCAGCAATCGTTCTACCGGCAAGATGGGATTTGCGATTGCACGTGCAGCGCAGGACCGCGGGGCGGAGATTACCGTCGTCGCGGGACCCACAGATATCGAATTCCCGAACGCAATTCGTGTGCGGTCTACCGAAGAAATGCGCAAAGCCGTCGCGGATCGGCTGGATTCCGTGGATGTGGTCATCAAGGCGGCAGCCCCGCTCGATTTTCGTCCCAAACACGTGTCCGCAAACAAGCTGAAAAAGTCCCGCACGGACGGAACTTTCGAATTCGAAGCCACACCCGACATTCTTCATGAATTGGGCAGACGCAAGAATGGAAAGGTATTGGTCGGTTTCGCCGCGGAAACCGAAGACCTGTTGAAGAATGGGATGAAGAAGCTGAAGGAAAAGAATCTCGATCTGATCGTAATTAATCCAGTGGGTGGTCCTGATTCGGGCTTTGCGAGTGATACAAATCGCGCCACGATCCTGGACGCCGAGGGCAATGCCGAGGACGTACCCTTGGTTGCAAAATCGGTGCTGGCCGACGCCATTCTGGATCGTGTGGTGTCACTGCTTCGGCAAAAGTAACTGTAGACGCGGTCTATGACCGCGCACAATTTTGGGGATTGCAATTCCACAGATTGTGCGCGGTCATAGACCGCGCCTACAGTTGGGAACCCATTCCCCCACCAGTGAAATGGATTGTGCGAGAGACTAAAAATGTCGCGTAAGGAAATCATTCAACAAATCGAATTCTTAAGGGATATCGGTGTCACGTCTCTCAACGTGGAAGCGGCCGCAGCAACGGCAACGATTCCTCCTGAGCCTCAAGTTGCGCCTTCGGGGCCAAACACGGACGCACTGGTGGCCATCCGAGAGGATATTGGAGACTGCCAGCGATGCAAGCTCGCGCCGACTCGCACCAATATCGTGTTCGGCTCCGGAAATCCGAATGCCGAGTTGGTTTTCGTTGGAGAAGCTCCCGGCGCGGATGAAGACGAACAGGGCCTGCCATTTGTGGGGCGTGCCGGCCAGTTGTTAACAAAGATCATCGATACTTCGGTCGATCCCGGGCGCATTACACGTGCCGATGTGTATATCTGCAATATTCTGAAGTGCCGCCCACCCAATAACCGCAATCCCGAGCCCGATGAAGTTGCCACGTGCAATCCATTCTTGAAGCGTCAGCTGGCAACGATTCGCCCTAAAGTCGTATGTTGCCTGGGAACCTTCGCGGCGCAGAACCTGCTTCAAAGCAATGTCCCGATTTCCCAGCTGCGCGGCCGTTTCCACGATATCGACGGCATGCGTGTGATCGCGACATTTCATCCCGCCTACTTGCTGCGCTCTCCGGATAAAAAGCGCGACGTGTGGGAAGACATGAAGATGATTGGCACTGAACTGCGGCGACTCCGCGGCTAAGTTCATGCTGGCCGACATTGCAGTGTGTCTGCCGCTTTCGCGAACGTTTCTTTACGAATTGGACGGCAATGTATCCGCTGGATCGCGCGTTCTGGTGAGATTCCGCAATCGCGAGGTGGAAGGTTTCGTCGTCGGGCTGAATCGGGAAGCTCCCGCCGACCTTAAGATTTTGCCTGCCATCAAAGTGCTCGACCGCGAACCTTTGCTGCCTCCGGAGATTTTCAAGCTGTGCAATTGGATATCGAGTTACTACCTGGCTCCATTGGGAGAAGTCTTGAAATCCGCGCTTCCGCCTGGCATTTCTCAGAAGCATGTGGACCGATTTGATGGCGCGCACGCTGTTGCGGCGCGTCCGCCGGCTCCGTTCCTGCTCACGACGGATCAACTCACGGCGCTATACGCCATTCAACAATCGGAAGGTTTCAATCCCGTGCTGCTGCATGGTGTGACGGGAAGCGGCAAGACTGAAGTTTACATTCAGGCTGCCGAAAACACTCTGACGCGGGGCAAATCATGTCTCGTTCTGGTTCCTGAAATCGGATTGACGCCGCAACTGGTGGAGCGATTTGCGGAACGTTTTCCCGGACAAACGGCAGTGGTGCACAGCGGGTTGACAAAAAAACAGCGCATTGACGAATGGCTGCGCATTCGAGGTGGCTTCGCCAGAGTCGTTATTGGAACACGTTCTGCAGTTTTTGCGCCTCTTGCGGATGTTGGCTTGATCGTGGTCGACGAGGAACACGAAACCAGCTACAAGCAGGAAGAGACTCCGCGCTACAACGCACGCGACACCGCCATCGTTCGCGCCAGAGAGGCCGGCGCAACAGTGGTGCTGGGATCGGCCACGCCATCGATGGAATCATTTCGTAATGCCGAAGCGAAGAAATTCAAGTACGTTCCCATGGCCTCGCGCGTTGAAGAGCGGCCGTTGCCTCAGGTGGAAATCGTCAACATGCGCGAAGAGTATGCGGCTGAAGGCAAACAGACCATCTTTTCACGCCGCCTTCTGCAGGCCATTGCCGTACGCCTCGAACTTGGCGAGCAGACCATGGTGCTGCTGAATCGCCGGGGTTTCGCGGCGTTTCTGTTGTGCCGGCATTGCGGTTTTACGTTTCAGTGTTCTTCGTGCAGCGTCGCCATGACCTACCATCGGCGAATGCACCGTCTATTGTGCCACTATTGCGGCCAGTCGCGCAGACCTCCGGTGAAGTGCACCGAGTGCGGAAGCGAATACGTGCAGTTTGTCGGCGAAGGTACCGAACGCATCGAATCCGATCTCTGCGAAATGTTTCCCGATGCGAAACTCGGACGCATTGACCGTGACACGATGCGTCATGTGCGAGATTTCGAGCGAGTTCTGGGAGAATTCCGGGCGGGGAACATCGACATT
>JBGPBY010000509.1:0-5296 GCA_041481485.1 Terriglobia bacterium | reverse complement strand
TTTATTGCCGGGAACAATTCTCTCGACACGGTTGAAGTGTTGCGCCCCCCGTCATTTGAGTTGCACATGTCCGTCGCGATAGTGCGGGTTGGACAACTCGGCGCCTTGGAGAGGGCTGTCGAACTGTTGGAACACGGCATTCGGCATTTGTTTGAGGCAGCCAACGCAAGGAAGCCCGTAACGAGGAGGGGAAGGGGTTTACCCGCGAATCGGCGGAAGGCGCGACCGCGCAAGTAGTCGCCGAGCGTCGCCTGTTGCAGCCTCTGTATCCACTTGCGTTGGGTCATGATTCTGGCCTGTCCTGAGACTCGAATCGGACTGCCCCGACAAGCGGGGATTTCGGCAGAATCCGAAGCCGATCCAATCCGTCCTTAGTGACCACAGGCTGTTTGTGGTTCACATTCCTCAACCACCGCCGCGGCAGGTCCGGTAACATAGTTATAGGCATTCTGATCCCACGCAGCGGTCAGCCAGTCCGCATCGAGCGCCGCCGGCAGCGCGAACAGCTCAGACGAACAAGAATATCGAGACGGCCCATATGTCATATCATGTCGATAAAGGAGCAGTATCAATCCCATTTATGCTTACTCGAATCGTTTGTGTCCTCTTGGCGTTGAGTTGTTCAGTGCCAGGCTTGTCCGGCGCAGATTTTGTGATGAGGGTTACTGACAAGAATTACCTGGATACGCAAGGCTTCAGCGTCTTTCTCTACGACAGCACATATCATCCGGTTTTCGTGGACCAGAAGAACACCGCCATGGAAATGATTTTGCACGGCCAGCGCATCGCCACGAACGGCGACGTTCGACTGATGCCAACGCCCGAGCAGTGGGACTTGGTGGCAACGCTTAAGGGCCGCCACGCGGACAACGTGAGCAACCGTCTGATTGCCGACCTGAGTTTTCCGACGTTCGATTTCAATTACACATTGGAAGTGGCTGCGGAGCCGGGCGGCGTGAGAGTCAGCATCAATTTGAATAAACCGCTACCTCAGAAATTGCAGGGGCGGGCCGGATTCAATCTGGAGTTTCTGCCATCGATCTACATGGGCAAGGCTTATGTGGTCGATGGAAGCAACGCGGGCATCTTCCCGCGAACGCCGAATGATCCGATGACGAAGGTGATGCCACTACCCGACGAACCGAAAAAGGCGTACTACCTGGAGGACTGGGACAAGGCCAAGGGATACACGCAGCCACTGCCATTCGCCGAAGGCAAGACCATCACTCTTGGCGTGGACGACGCGCTGGCCCGCGTGAACGTGGTATCCGATACGGCCAACCTTATGTTGTTCGATGGGCGCGACCGTGCACAGAACGGCTGGTTCGTGTTGCGCTCGCTAATTCCTTCCGGAAAAACTACGGGCGCCATCGTGTGGCACATCCGTCCGGACGTAATTCCGAACTGGACACGGCCTCCGATGATCGCGCACAGTCAGGTGGGTTATGCGCCGGCCTTCTCCAAGGTGGCGGTGCTGGAACTCGACCCGAAGTACCACGGCCCGAAGACGGCACGAGTGTTGCGCCTGACGGAACACGGATCTTACCAACAAGTGTTTGAGGGTCCGATCACGCCTGCGACGCCGTGGCTGCGCTACGTGTATTCGAAATTCGATTTTACACCGGTGAAGGAGCCCGGTTTGTACGTAATCGAGTACGCAGATCAGCGCACGGCGCCTTTCCCGATTTCGCAGGACGTCTATGCAAAGATCTGGCAGGACAGCCTGGACCATCACCTTGCGGCGCAGATGGATCACGTTGCGGTTCGCGAAGGATACCGGGTGTGGCATGGCGCTTCGCACCTGGATGATGGGCGCATGGCACCGGTGGTTGGGGAGCAATTTGACGGCTGGAACCAGGCGACGGCGACGGATGGGAAGTACAAAGGCGGCGATCACATCCCTGGCATGAATGTGGGCGGGTGGTATGACGCAGGGGATTTCGATCTGGAGGAGCCGGCGCAACTGAGTGTGATTCAAAGCCTGGCACTGGCGCATCGCGAATTTCATCTGACATACGACGAACTCACGGTGGATGAAAAAACGCGTGAGGTGGAAATGCACCGGCCCGATGGGGTCCCGGATACCGTGCAGCAGGTGAAGCACGGCGCACTGCTCATTCTGGCGCAGTTCCACAACATCGGCCACGCAATCCGTGGCACTCACGAGCCGGACCTGCGGCAATACACCCAGGTGGGCGACGGCGCCTCGAAAACGGACGGCCGCATCTATGATCCGAAGCTCGGCCCGAATGAAACGAAGGGTGACTACTCCGGCGGGCCAGACGACCGCTGGATCTTCACTACGAACAACCCGTTTTTCCAGTGGAACGCCATCGCAGCACTCGCTGCAGCGGCGGATACACTGAAAGGCTGGGACGATGCGCTGGCGAAAGATTGCTTGGATACCGCGATCAAGGCTTGGAACGAGGAGAAGGCTCATCCAACGCAGAATCCGGCGGGCGGCGGATTAGGCGGTGCGGCTCCGGCAGGTGCGCCGGGTGGTGGTGTTCTGGCCGCGTCGCAGGGCGTGGTCTCTGGTACTCAAAGCGGTGGTAACGCAACGAGAAGCGGGGGTTCTTCGACGAACGCGAGCACGAATGGAGCACAACCAACTCCCGCGGCCAGTTCCGGTCGTGGAGGATCTAGTGCCGGATTGGAGTGGTCAGCAGCGCTGGAATTGACTATCGCTACGAACGGGGCTGAGCCTTACAAATCCCGGCTGAAGGAATTGTTCCCGCAGATGATCACGCCACAACAGATGGATTCTCGTGGCTGGACTGCAGTGCGGGCTTTGCCTTATCTGGACGCCGGCGCGAAGGATCAAATGCGCGAAGCGGTGAAGAAATATATGGCGGGGTTGGATGAGCGGTTGAACGCTACCCCGTTCGGGGTGCCACCGAGTGTCGGCACGTGGGGCGGATCGGGCGCCGTGGTGGACATGGCCATCCGAATGTATTTCTTGCACAAGGCGTTTCCGCATTTGGTCGGCCCCGAATACACACTTCGCGCGGTCAACTACATCCTCGGGACGCATCCGGCATCCAGCACTTCGTACGTGGCTGGAGTGGGAACGGTGTCGAAGACGATGACCTACAGCAACAATCGCGCTGACAATTCCTACATTCCGGGCGCCGTGATTCCGGGATACATCATCATCAAGCCGGAT
Organism: Terriglobia bacterium; assembly: GCA_041481485.1. Lineage (GTDB taxonomy): Bacteria > Acidobacteriota > Terriglobia > 20CM-2-55-15 > 20CM-2-55-15 > JBGPBY01. The sequence continues at coordinate 2,130 of JBGPBY010000509.1, read as the reverse complement.
TTTCCGGAGTGCATCGACGACTTCGGATTTCTGTGGTTTGAGGATGAAGCCGTGGTGGCCGGTTCGGCAAGCTGGGTGGTAGCCGGGAACGCCGCGGAGGCGATCATTAGGGAAACGAACTAGAGCCAGTGTCAGAAACCTCTGCCTCTGAGAAGCCCCGCCGCGCTGCGGCAATGCGTAATGAGCGCGGTAACGGTCTCGATGGGTTAAGGCCTGGGGCTCGCGGGCATCTCGGAGGCCCGCGCCAGTGCTTGCGTGTCGATATACTCCTTGATGTGCGCTATTTTGCCATCTCGAATGGTAATGTCGAAGACCCACTCGTCCCTGTACGGCTTATTCGTAGCGTAGATTTTCCCCCTAGCGACGCCGATGACCAAAACCCGGTCTCCCTGCGCCACGAATTCGGGGGGCGTTGGGTATTTCATTTCCACCTCGTTGGACGCCTTCTTAAAGCACAGCCGCCAATTCCGCGTGCCCGCGGTACGTGCCTGTCAGCGGCCAGCCCTCGCCCGGAATGATCCACTCAATATCTTCGGTAACCAACGCCAGCAGATCGTGCTCGCTGTAGCTGCCTATTGCTGCAAAGAAATCCTTCACAATCTGGACATTCTCTTGTGTGCTCATCGAAATCTCTCCATTTCCCTTACATCGGATCGCGTCCGATCGTTCCTATTCCAAACTGACTTTAAGCTGCTTTTCACTTCTTGAGCGAAACTCTCGAAAGTCGATTTTTTGCTCAGGTCCAGTTTCAGCGCGACAGCTCTCACACCACCGCTATTTTTTGGATTTCTCTCACGACTTGATCTGCACACTCCTTACTAGACCTGCGCCATGCCCCCATCGACGGCGAGATCCACGCCGGTGATATATGAACTTTCATCGGAGGCGAGGAAGACGACTGCGGCCGCGATTTCCTCGGGCTTGCCCCTGCGCCCGAGTGGAATCTGCGAGGTGAACTGGGCGACCGCTTGCTCGGCCTGTTCAGCGGTGAGGCCCGTCGTCGTCGCTAAGGCCGGGGTATCGATTGCTCCGGTGCTCATACTATTCACGCGGATCTTGCGGTCTTTCAGCTCCATAGTCCAGCCGCGCGCGAAGTTGCGCACCGCCGCCTTACTCGCGGCGTAGGCGGTAAAGCCTGGGAGCCCCAACACGTTTGAAACCGAAGAGTTCAGAATAATCGAGCCGCCGTCTTTGAAGAGGGGAAGGGCCTTCTGCACCGTAAAGAACATTCCCTTTACGTTCACGTCGAAGGTCTGGTCAAAATGTCCCTCGGTAGCCACCGCGAGCGGTGCGATTGTACCCGCTCCCGCGTTCGCGAAGAGTACGTCGATGTGACCATGTTTCTCTTTGACGGCGGCATAGAGACGGTCCAGATCGTCCAAGCGCGACACGTCACCCACGACCGTCGTAACGTTTCTCTTGACGAAGGCAGCAGCCTCCTTCAGCTCTTTCTCTCGTCGCCCAGTTATCACTACGTGGGCGCCTTCTTCCACGAAGCGCTTGGCTGTGGCCAAGCCAATCCCGCTGCTTCCGCCTGTGATAACCGCGATTTTCCCCGCCAATTTTTGTCCATGGTTAGTACTCATATGTTTTTCCCTTTTTGTTCTTCGTTGTTCTTTTTATGTTGAATTTACGCAACCCCTCCAAAACTGACATAGTCATTGATTACTGCTCCTTCTTGAACAAATCCTGAAAGATGAGCCGACCCCAAGTGCGGCCGCGTGCGTGCACCAGCACGCCACCCTCGTTGAGCTTTCCCAGCTTGACGGGTGCGAACCCGAGTTGTTTGGCCAAATCCGCCACGGGCGCGATCGCGTCCTCATCGTCGCTCGACAGAAAGACGACCCGATGGCCCCCCTCGACGACCGGATCGGTCGCCAGGGTGGCCGCAACAAGGTGATTGAAACCTTTCACGAGCTTAGCGCCGGTGAACGCCTCCGCGACGAAGGCGGAGGACAGGAGGCCGCCCACCTCTTCAGGGAGAACTCCGAACGCGTTCGTCGCGTCGATGACCGTCTTGCCTTTCCAGCTCGGCAGGGCCTTTGCAACCTCGCGATGTTGCCCGAACGGGAGCGCCAAGATGATTGTGTCGGCGTCGAGTGCATCCCGCAGCGACTTGGCGACGACCGT
>JBGPBY010000508.1:0-5312 GCA_041481485.1 Terriglobia bacterium | reverse complement strand
TAACAATTTTTACGTGCGGTACCCCTCACCCAACCCTCTCCCGTTGGGAGAGGGATTTCTTGATAATCCCATTCTTTCTCGTTTCCATAAACGAGCCCACAGGCGGCATTTTCTTCATCTCAGGGGTACAATAATTCTTTCCCCTATGGCAACACCACAACGCAGCTATTCCTCCAATGCGCCCGGTACATTCTTCGTGGATAGCACGTGTATCGATTGCGATCTCTGCCGGCAGATTGCGCCAATGGTGTACAGCGAAGAATCCGATCACTCGATTGTCTACCATCAGCCGGAGGGAGAATCCGAAGTTCATCGCGCCGCAATGGCGCTGGTGGCGTGCCCGACCGGTTCTATCGGTACACACCGGAAAGTCGATATTCAGTCCGCCGCGCGAGCCTATCCGGAGCTCGTCGACGACAATGTCTACTTCTGTGGCTATGCCTCGCCGAATTCGTATGGCGCTGCGAGCTATCTCATCGTTCGCAGGGAAGGCAATGTCCTGGTGGACTCACCGCGATTCGCCAAAACTCTGGTGGAACAAATTGAAAAGCTGGGCGGCGTGTCGACCATGTTTTTCACGCACCAGGATGATGTTGCCGACCACGAAAAGTTTCACAAACACTTCGGCTGCAGACGAATCATCCATCGTGCCGACTCCAGAGCTGTAGATGCGGAACAGCTTCTCGATGGCGAGTCTGCGATTCACCTCGATCCAGACCTTATTGCGATACCGGTGCCTGGCCACACGCGCGGTCATGTCGTGTTACTGGATCGTCACAAGTATCTTTTTACCGGTGATCATCTGGCATGGTCGGACCGGCGCGGTGGCCTCGTCGCCTTCCGCGATGTGTCATGGTACTCTTGGCCGGAACAAACGCGTTCCATGCGAAAACTGCTGGACTATCGTTTTGAATGGGTCCTTCCTGGACACGGCCGCCGCGCTCATCTGCCGGCGGAGCAAATGCGTGAGAAACTGAAAGACTGCGTCGATTGGATGTCATCATGAAAACTTCACGAACCGTCCTGGCCCCGCTGTTACTGCTCATCTGGTTTCAGTCCGCCACCGCTCAAAGCATTGTCTTCAGACAGTACACGCTGAAGAACGGACTGCGAGTCATTCTTTCCGAAGATCACTCCGCGCCCACATATTCCGTTGCGGTGACGTATAACGCCGGTTCACGCGACGAGAAGATGGGAAAGACCGGCTTTGCCCACCTCTTCGAACACATGATGTTTCAAGGTTCAGAGAGTGTCGGCAAGGGCGAGCACATGATCATTGTCGAGAACAATGGCGGTGAAGCCAACGGTAACACCACCGCGGACCGGACTGCTTACTTTGAAACATTGCCGGCCAATCAACTCGATCTCGGGTTGTTCATTGAAGCCGATCGCATGCGGTCGCTGGTAATCAATCAGGCAAATCTCGACAATCAGCGCAAGACCGTGCAGGAAGAACGCCGGGAACGCTACGATAATCAGCCTTACGGCAAAACCTATGAAGCCATGCTCGAGCTGGCTTACGACAATTTTGCCTACAAACACTCGACGATCGGATCCATGAAAGATCTCGACAATGCGGCCGTCAAGGACGTCGCGGATTTCTTCAAGACTTACTACGCACCGAACAATGCGGTGCTCACCATGGTCGGCGATTTCAAGTACGACGAAGCACTGGCCAAAATCCAAAAGTACTTCGAGGATATTCCGCGCCAGACGCCTCCACCGATGCCTGACATGACCGAGCCGAAACAAACGGCGGAACGGCGCAAGACCATTGAAGATCCGCTTGCAGAAGCCGATGAGCTCGACATCGTGTTCAAGATACCGCCGGGAAACACTCCGGACTGGTATGCACTGTCGGTTGCCGGACTCGTGCTTTCCGAGGGAACGTCGTCGCGCCTTTATCTTGAACTCGTGAAGGATAAACGCCTCGTGCAGGAAGTTTCCGCCGGTGCGCAGGAAAGCCGCGGGCCGGGACTGTTCTGGATTAGCACCACGCTGAATCCCGGCGTGGATCCGAAAGCCATCGAAAAATTGATCTATGCCCAATTGGAAAATCTGAAGACGAAACCCATCACCGACCTGGAACTTGAAAAAGTGAGAATGCTGGTTCGCCGTGCCGGAGTCGAGCAGCTGGAAAGCACACAGGGACGCGCGACAAACCTGGGAGAATCGACGGTTTTCTACAACGATCCAAGCCTTGTGAACACATGGCCGCAAAAGTACAGTGCCGTAACAAAGGCGAAGATTCAGGAAGTCGCAAAGAAATACTTCGTCCCGGAAAACCGGACTGTCCTGACCACGGTGCCGGCAAAGCAGGAGCCTGCGCCGGCTGGAAGAGGAGGGCGGTAACATGGGCCGATTATTCAAACTGACGATTGCTTCTGCTTTGCTCTTCCTGACTGGAGTTTTCGTTTCTGCTCAACAGCGCGGACCGGAACAGCCGTCCACGCCGCGCAATCAGGTGGAACTGAAGAACAAGGCGCCGGTCTCCAAAGAAATTCTCAAAGTGAAGTTGCCGCGGGCTACCGAGGCAACGTTGTCGAATGGCCTGACCGTATTGATCATCGAGGATCATCGATTGCCGCTGGTTTCGATCCAATATAGCGTTGGTGCCAGTGGTCCGATTTTCGAGCCGGCGAATATGGTGGGGCTGGCGCGCATTACGGCCCAGATGATGACCGAAGGAACGAAATCGCGATCGAGTCTTCAGATCTCGCAGGAAGTCGAACGGTTGGGCGCCGCGCTTTCCGTCTCTTCGTCGTACGGGTCGACGGTGTCGATACTCAGCGCGTCCGGACTGAGCGATAACTTCGATAAGTGGTTTGAACTCGCCAATGACGTTCTGTTGAATCCATCGTTTCCTCAAAATGAACTCGATCGCCACAAGCAGCAACTGACCGTGGCATTGAAGCAGCAGCGAACTTCTGCGGAGTTTCTGATGATGGAGCGATTTAACCGGGCCGTCTACGGAGATTTTCCGGCGGCAAACGTGACCACCAATCAGGCTACTGTGGATGCGCTGACTCCCGCGATACTTTCAAAATGGCATAGCGAACGGTATTCGCCGCAGAACACCATTATGGGAATTGCCGGAGACGTGAAGCCGTCCGAGCTGGTTCCGAAACTGGAAAGGGCGCTTTCAAGCTGGAAGAGAACCGACCTGAAGGAAGTACTTCCACCCAATCCCAAACCGTTGACCGCGCGCAAAATCATGCTGGTCGACCGTCCCGATTCGGTGCAGACCAGCCTGGTCATGGGCAACATCGCGATCGATCGCCGTGATCCGGACTACTTTGTAATGGTGGCACTGAATCAGGTGCTCGGCGGCGGAAGTTCGGGCCGCCTGTTCAAAAATCTGCGCGAGGAAAAAGGCTACACATACGGCGCCTTCAGCAGTTTTTCGGCGCGCAAATTCCCGGGCCCATGGAACGCCAGCGCGGAAGTGCGCACCGAAGTGACCGAAGGTGCATTGACGGAATTCATTTATGAATTGCAGCGGCTGAGGGATCAACCGGTGGGCGATCAGGAGTTGGACGACGCGAAACGGGCGATCGTGGCGAGCTTCGCCCTGTCTTTGGAGAGCCCGGATGAACTGGTGAATTACGCACTGACGCGAAAAATTTATGGCTTTCCGGAGGATTACTGGGATACCTATCCGACGAAACTGATGGCCGTCACGCCGGCGGATATTCAGCGTGTCGCGAAAAAGTACATTGATCCAACGACCATGCAGGTTGTAGCTGTCGGTGACGGGTCCAAGATTCGCAGCGTGCTGGAGAAATACGGGTCCGTGGAGCGCTACGATGTTCAGGGGAAGAGACTAGGTATAGTCACGAGCACCGCCGTGCCGTAAATCCGACTGAACTGAATTCCAAGCCGCGGAGCGGCGGTAGTTCGCTAGCCATGGGCATAAGCCCGTGGAAACCGTTCCGAAAAGAATTAAGAGCCGCGGAGCGGCGACAGTCCCCACTTACAACCAACGAAATCGCAGACTGCCGGGTATACTTCTGCGCAAAAGGAGACTCACTGTGAAGCTTCGGAGCATTTGTATTGCGGGCATTGTTGCTGCTCTACTGCTCGCCTTGCCATCATTGGCTCCCGCGGAGACGCTTTCCACGGCATGGGTCGAGCTCGGTGCGGACGGAAGAGTCGTCGCACGGATTGTGGTGGACACCATACAGGCGTGCCCGCAGATTATCGTTGATGGTCAGCGCCGATCCATGAGCCCCCGCTTGCCGGTTCCGGTAGGATTGCGGCCGGCGTGCGAAGCGATTATTTCCACCAATGCGAAAGCGGTATCGGTGAACGGACAAGCGCTGGCACTTCCGAAACGGAATCCATCAAAGATTGTTGCGCTGGGCGATACCGGCTGCCGCATTAAAGGAACACAGGTTCAGGCCTGCAATGATCCGGAGCAGTGGCCGTTTGCGCGCGTGTCCTCGCAGGCGGCAACGGAATCGCCGGATCTGGTGATTCATGTAGGAGACTACCTTTACCGCGAAGTCCCCTGTCCGGCGGGCTCCGAAGCACGGTGTAAAGGCACTCCTGCCGGCGACAACTGGGAAACGTGGAATGCGGATTTTTTCCTTCCAGCCGCGCCCCTGCTACGCGCGGCTCCGTGGGCGTTCGCGCGCGGAAATCATGAAGACTGCAATCGCTCCTGGCGCGGCTGGTTTTATTATCTGGATCCGGGAAATGCGAAGCCGTCCTGCGATGTGTATTCCCCAATCTATGTGGTGAGACTGGGATCGTTGAATCTCGTCATGATGGATTCCTCCGCCACAGTTGAAGACTCTGCCGATGAGAAGCAGGTGTCTCAATACGCTTCACAATTGGCGTCGTTGCGAGTCAGCAACGCATGGTTGGTGGATCACCATCCGTTCTGGGGATTCCGGCCCGGTGCGGCAGATGAAGCTCCCATTTTGTTGTCCGTTCCGCTGGAAACGGCGTGGGACCGCAAACCGGTGAAAGGTGTCAGCATGATTTTGTCTGGGCACGTGCATCTGTTCGAGCTGCTCAGCTTTGATCATGGCCGCCCCGCACAGCTGGTTGCCGGAACCGGCGGTACGAATCTGCAGATGTCGATTCAGAAATCCGTCAACGGCACTCTGGCTCACGGAGCCAACGTCGTCATGAGCGGAAGCCAAAGCGAGTTTGGATACACGCTGCTTACAAAGAACGGGAAAGAATGGAAGCTTTCGCTCAAGAGCCGCACCGGTAAGTCGCTGTTTGCGGAAGATATCGCAAAGCCGTAGGCCGAGGGCGACTGATATGGAATGCGACTCCGATTGTAGGGGCGGTCTATGACC
>JBGPBY010000507.1:0-5316 GCA_041481485.1 Terriglobia bacterium | reverse complement strand
CGAATAAATGTTCATTTTTCAATGTTCACGTTACAATTGTCATTTTGGAACGATTCCAGCAGTCTCACTTTCCGACCTTTGGTTTAGGAATGGACGGAATCGGCAGCCTCGGCGTGCCGGCCGGACTGGACAGAGCACCCGGAATCGTGGACAGCAAACTATTCGCGATACTGCAGCTGCTTTGGCGGACCGCAAGAATCTTTTCAGGATCGACGTTCTTGTCCACCAGTACACCGAACCACGGCAGCACCATTTCTTCTGACGTCAGATTTCCCCATGCCACTTCCTTTGTTGGATCCGGATTGTAAGGATTGTTTGCGGAATTATCGTGGTGAGCCACCACCACCATCTGCGTGCCTCTGCGAATCCGAATCGGGCTTTCCAGCTCATAACCGAGCTGCCAGTTGAAATTGAATTTTGCGTTCAAGACCGTTTCCGATCGTCCATTGGGATTGACGAGACTGAACGTCATGTCTTTGCCTCGCAGGTGCATGTGCGGCATGAGCCAGACCAATTGAGCATCCTGGCCGAATTCCAGGACGCCGCGGGTTTCCCAGTTCTGTGCGCCCGCGGGGATGCGTGTTTTCGTGTTGGCCAACGACTTCGGCGCCAGCGTGATAAACCGGTATTGCGGCGGCTTCTTCGACAGCGTGAATCCAATGCGGGTCTGGTCCGTCACGGCCTTACCGTTCGGCGTGTAATGCACTTCAATGCGAAGATTGCCGCCGGCCTTGATCAGCTTGCCCGAATTGTTGATCCGAAAGTCCGTTAGTGGATTGCCCGGCGCGTAGACGGCTTCCAGCAATGCGAAATTTTTCGGCGGCTTTACTTTCGGAGTCTGCGGATTGTTGGTCGGCAACGCAACACCGGCAGGACTTTCCAAAAAAGCCTCCTGTCCAGAGGGCGGCAGGCAGACCGCTGCGGAAACGCCTCCCCATGTAAACTGGGGATCCGGCGCATCCTCGGGAGTCTGAAGCATCACGTGATGCACTACCGAAGGAGCGCCCGGCCGAATTTCAATGGCGTCCACCCAGGTGTCTTCCGTAAATGGATTGGGAACATTGAACGTTTTGATTTCGCCGGCTCCCTTGGCCGGAACATTGTAGGGCTGAGGTATTGAAACAATCACGTCAGGCTTGACGCGCCACCCGTCCGGCCAGTTGATCGGCGCCGGCAAATCCCTGGCGTCACCTTCGGGCGCTCCAGCGTCGGCCCAGGCAGCTATGGTTTTGATATTATCGGCCGTCAGCTGGGGCGCGTTGCGAAAGTCGCCATAAAGCGAGTCGGCAAACCACGGCGGCATTTTCTTCGCAACGACGGCTTCCCTCATTGCTTTCGCCCACGGACGAGTACTTTCATAGGAGAGGAAAGACATCGGTGCAACTTCTCCGGGCCGATGGCAAGTCTGGCAGTTCTTCTGCAATATCGGCATGACGTCTTTGTTGAAGGTTACTTTCGAATTCTGGCCGGAGACAGCCGTGGGTAACGAAAACTGGACTGTCAGCGCCGTCATCACCGTCAAAACGAGCAAACCAGTTAATCGAGACATAGGAGTTCTCCAGGGGTTGGATTTCCCGAACTTGCCCGCTTAGACCGGCGAGGTTTCTCCGGGTGAGCAAGTTTCGCGCTGCACAAGAACAATTGCACAAATTGCTGTAGACACTCGATTTGAATTCCGGGAACGCCGATGTCAGCTCCGCTGAAAGTGTTTTGCCACGATCGCCGGTCTGTCATGAGGCCAGCACCGATCTGGCGGTTCGTCAATACGGGTTTTCCCCTTTTTGAAATTCACAGGGCACCACGGGAGCCGCTCGGAATCTCCCACAACTCCAATGAACAGTAGAGCTTCGTATTCCCGGTGTTCTTTCCTGCAACGCATTAGTCGAAAAATCGCGCGGAGCAGTCCTCTCATGGATTTCATTGATTGTGTCTGTCCTGATTTGCGCTCTAGCTTGAATTGAGGGCTTATGAGTCAGGAAATATCCCGCGATTCCGACCGAGTTTACCGAAATGAAGGCGACGCTAACTCCCCTGCTTCGGAAGCGCGGCCAGCGGCCCGGCGCCGGTACTGGACATGGTCGCGTGTTGTGGCCGTTATGTCTGCGGCGTTTTTCACCATCGCAATGATCTACGAGATTCGCACATCCACGGCGCAATCCCGGTTTTTCGCCGCGATGAATCGAAGAATTTCCTTTTGGATGGAACACGGGTCCAGTGAGTCGATCGTCTTTCCGACGTCCGGTCCGGTCAATATTCGCCGCGGATACACGCAACTGCCTTCTTTTACCAGGAATCTGGTCGACGAAGGATTTCATGTTGTAGAGCAAGCTCGAAGTTCTTCGGTCCTGCAGATGATTTCGCGTTGGCAAATCCCACTGCCATATCGCGAAAAACCCGTCCGCGGCCTTGTCATCCGAGACCAGCATGGAAATATCCTGTATAACGCCGGGCATAAAGAGCAGATGTTCCGTAGTTATGAAGAGATTCCTCCGTTAGTCGTCAGTTCTTTGTTGCTGGTTGAAAACCGGGATTTGAAGGACTCCACAATCGCAACCCGCAGTCCCGTCGTGGACTGGGGACGCATGTCCAAGGCGGGACTGTTCTATGTCGGAAGCAAACTGGGAATGCCTCTTCGAGTCGAAGGCGGAAGTACGCTCGCCACACAAATTGAGAAGTATCAGTACAGCAAAAACGGACGAACGAACTCCGCCGCGGACAAACTGAGACAGATGATTGGGGCGAGCCTGCTGGCGTATCAGGGCGGCACCGACACGCGTGAGGAGAGACGCCGGATTGTACTCGACTATCTGAATTCAGTGCCGTTGGCTGCAGCCAATGGCTATGGCGAGGTCTTTGGAGTGGGCAACGGGCTCCGGGTCTGGTTTGGCGCCGACCTTACTGAAGCAACGGCCACTTTGAATGAGAATTACCCCATCGCAGATAAAGAACTCGCGCTCCGGGAGTTTCTGACTCTGATCTGCGCAGCTCGTGCTCCGTCCTTTTATCTGAAGCAGGGCCGCGCTGCCCTGGAGGCTCGTACGGATTTCTATATTCGAGAACTCCAGAATACCGGCGCGATTTCGCCGGAATTTGCCCGCGGCATGCAGTCATCCCCCGTGACGTTCCTCGCCCCGGAAATCAAGACTCCGTCGAACTCGTTTACGCGCGAAAAAGCGACCAATGCGATTCGCACGCATCTCATGAACGTGCTCGGCATTCGCGATTTCTATGATTTAGACGGCTTGAGTCTGAGCGCGGATACGACGTTGAATTCTGAACTGCAGAGCCAGGTGGTTTCCCTGTTTGAAGAACTAAAAGATCCGGAATTTATCAACGCTCATGGACTGCGCCAGGAACACACCCTTCTATATGGCGACCCGAAATTGATTACCTACGGATTCACCTTGTACGAAAGGACACCCGAGGGCAATAAGCTCCGAGTTCAGGCCGACACGCTGAACCAGCCTTTTGACTTGAACGAAGGGATGAAGCTCGAACTCGGCAGCACTGCCAAGCTGCGAACGCTGGCACATTTTCTTGAAGTTGTCGTAACGATCTACCACCAACTTCAGACGGGAGAGTCACCGATCTCAGCGAAAGCAGCCAATGACCCGATCACTCACTGGGTCGCAGACACGATGGCGCATCACCCTGGAATGGACGTCGATGCGCTTCTGCAGAGTGCGTTGGACCGCAAGTTTTCCGGCAGTCCAGGCACGTTCTTTACAGGCGGTGGACTTCATAGTTTTTCCAATTTCGACAATTCTGAAAACAGCCAGTTCTACACGCTTCGAGATGGGTTCGCGAAGTCCGTCAATCTCGTCTATGTCCGGCTCTTGCGTGAACTCGTTCAGTATCACGAGACGCGGTTACCCTACGATACGGAAGCGATATTGAATCAGCCCGACAATCCCGATCGCCGGAAATTCCTGGAAGAATTCGCCAATGAAGAATCCCTCGATGCTCTTCATACTGCTTACCAGGCATACCATGGATTGAGTGCCGAAGCGATCGTGGACCGAATTCTCGGAAGCCGAAAAACTCTCGCGCGTCCGATGTCGATGCTCTACCTGGCGTGGAATCCCAAAGCGAATGCGGAATCTCTGGGAGTCTGGCTTGCATCACAGGGGATCACGACGACGCCGGATGATGCGGAAGCGCTGCTCAATTCCTATGATCCTTACCGCCTCAATATTTCGGATTATGGATATCTGCTGGACCGAAACCCCCTCGACGTGTGGTGTGCCGGCAAGTTCGCCAAACGCCCCGATTTGACCTGGACGGAATTGCTGAACGACAGTGCCAAAACTCGCGAAATTTCATCTCAATGGCTTTTCCGCACCCGGAACCAGGGAGCTCAGGATCGACGGCTGCTTATACGTTTTGAAGAGGATGCATTTGCAGATATGACTAAGGACTGGCAACGGCTCGGTTATCCGTTTGAACACCTTGTCCCATCGCTTGCTACTGCAATCGGAAGCTCCGCGGACCGGCCAATTGCACTGGCTCGGCTCATGGGAGTCATACTGAACAATGGGATCCGCCAGTCCACAGTTCGCGAACAGCGAATTCACTTCGCACAGGACACACCTTACGAAACCATTCTCGAGGCGAACTCCAAACCTGGCGAACAGGTCATAGACCCTCATGTTGCCGCAGCCCTCCGGCAGGTTCTACTGGGAGTTGTGCAAAACGGCACGGCGGCCAGTTTGAATGGCCTGTTTCATGCCCCGGATGGCAGCCTTGTGGAGGTCGGTGGGAAGACCGGTTCGGGAGACAACCGCTTCGAGACGTTTAATCGAGGTGGCGGTGTCCGGTCGTCTCGCGCCGTCAGCCGGACGGGAACCTTCGTGTTTTATATCGGTACACGATATTTTGGCGTGATCACGGCATACGTTGGAGAAGACATTGCCAGCAAGTACGGCTTCACCAGTGCACTTCCGCTCGCCGTCTTGAGACTGTTCGCCCCATCAATGACACCTCTGTTGGGCAAGACGCAATCCGCAATTGTTCCGCAGACAGTCCGGACCGGGAATCTCACAAACACCAAACAGCCCTGAACGGGTACCCAACCGCGTTAGATGGCAAAAGGAGGGATTGCGGCCTCCCACTGTAGGCGCGGTCTATGACCGCGCACAGTTTTTCAGACTAGGAATCCTCAGTTCGTGTATCCATAATCGAGAAATTGTGCGCGGTCATAGACCGCGTCTACAGTGAGCAGCCGTCGTATTTTTGTCCCATCATCGGCACTAGCCGACAGCGAACCGGATGGCGAGCCGCGTTCTCAGCCGCGTTAGCGGCGGCAGGTCCCTTAGT
>JBGPBY010000506.1:0-5323 GCA_041481485.1 Terriglobia bacterium | reverse complement strand
GCCACGCATTGCTGATCTTCGAGAGGTAAGGGCGTATCCGAACGTCGCCATGTGGAACATTTTTCGCATCGTAGAAATCGACGCCCGGCTCCGGCACTTCGATGCCGCTCGACATCCAGCTGCTGCCAAAGTAAGCCTCGCTTCCGGGATCTGCGACATTGACGCCGTCGACGACGAAGGAATAGTAGTGGAACCCGACAACGAGAGGTTCGGTGGTGATCGTCCACACCCCGTTCGCGTCTTTGCTCATGGGATGACGTCCGCCGAGGTTGAGTTCAACCTTCTCGGCGCGAGGCGCCGACAATCGAAACTTCGCGCGCCGTTCGGAATTGATTTGAGGATATTCCGAGCCTGGTACGTTGGACGCGGGCACCTTGAAGCTGGAGGAACTGGAGTCGGCGGCCTGACTGAACGTCAGAGCGGGCGCTGCAAGCAGGGAGATCGCCAATGCAATGATGAGAATTCTCACGGCTTCCTCCTTTTATTTGAAAAGCTGTTGGGCAAACCCATGCAGGCTTCGCCGCCAGGTTTGAAACTCGTGCGCCGTACCGGGCGATTCGAAGTACACATTCTTTATACCGGCCTTGTCGAGTTCTTCGTGAATGCTGCGTCCCGTTGTAGCGCCTTCCTTCGAACCCATGCTGATATAGAACAGGTGCACCTGCTTGTTGAAGTCTGCCGGTTTCTTGAGCAACCCGTTGTATCCGGTGTCCACTCCGGGGAATCCAAACGGAGCGCTGAAAATTCCGATGTAGGAAAACTTATCGAGGTTGGATTCGGTGATCTGGTACGTCTGGGTGCCGCCTAGAGAAAGTCCCGCCATGGCGCGATGCTCACGGTCCGGAATGGTGCGATAGGTTTTATCGATCATCGGTACGACGTCATTCACAACAGCCGTGACAAAAGGCATCGGCGCCAATCCCCGGCCGCCACCTCCACCGCGCGCGGCGCCGCCGGGTGCGGCTCCAGTGGGGGCCGCACCACGGCCGGCCGGAGCTTGTGCTCCACCCACGCCGGGCGTGATCCCGCCGTCTTCCATCACGACGATCATGGGGACGGCTTTCTTCTCGGCAATCAGGTTGTCGAGAATCAGGTTCGTCCGGCCCTGAGTCGGCCATGCCCGCCGATCCTCACCCATGCCGTGCTGAAGATACAGGACGGGGTAGCGTGTCCTGGTGTTCTGATCATATCCGGGCGGCGTGTAGACATAAGCCTGACGGGTTTCACCACTGGCGGTGGTGTACCAGCGCATGCGGATTTCTCCGTGCGGCACATCCTTCAAGTCGTAAAAATCGACGCCGGAATCCGGAATTTCAATTCCGCTCCTCACGTTGCCGGAGCCAAAGAAACTCTGGCTGTTCGGATCGGCAACGGCCACTCCGTCGATCGTGATGGTGTAGTAATGGAAACCGGGATCGAGCGGCGGAGTCGTCCCCATCCAGTAGCCGTCATCCCCTTTTGTCAGATCCGTGTTGAACACACGAACGCTTTTGGCATCCGGCGCAAGAATGCGGAAGGTCACGCGTCGTTGCGAATCCACCTTTGGATAATCGCGCCCCGGCGCATTCGTCGATGCCGGGTTCGCATCGCTCGAACCAGTACTCTGGGACCAACAGAACGCGGCAGCTATGATCATAGCCGCAACGGCTAATATGATGCGCTTCATCGAGACCCTCCTGGGACCTGTATTTACAGATTTGTCACACATGGAAAGTACATTTGTTTTGGGACGAATGGTAGTCACCATCGGTTCGGAGTGTCAAGTGAACGAACCATCCGATCCGACCCATCCGCTTCCGTAGCCGAATTGCGGCTTTCGTTGGAACAGAAAAGGGCCTCTGCCGTTTCCGGCAGAGGCCCTTTCAGGGAGCGAGGCCGACTAGAAGGCGAGGCGCAAGGACGCTTGAACGGTGCGCACCTGGATCCCTTTGCCTGTGATGACGCCAATACCCGGGGCGCCAGCTGATATGTTCGGCGTATTGGGAACCGGGTGGTTCAGGGCGTTGTTTGCATCAATGCGAAACTGGAGCGACTTAGATTCACTGAACCTGAATGACTTGCTGGCCGACATGTCGAACGACCATTGTCCGATGCCTCTCATGTTTGATTTGCCCAGGTTTCCAACTTTACCAGGATCGGGATACTTCAAAAGGATGTCCCCGGCCGTACCGTCTGGGTTTCGAGCTGCCAGAGCCGAGATAATGCACGCTCCGCTGGCAGCAGCGCCGGTGGTCGGATTGGCGTCGATGCGGCCCAGAACGGTTCCCATCTTGTCGCCCAAGCTGACCTTCGTCGGGTCGTAGCAGGAGGGATCGGTCACGCTAATGTAGTTGTTACCGTAGATGCTGCCGGTGTTTGTTCCCTCGTTCCACTGGAACTCGGAAGTCGGAAGGACCCAATTGGGGCTGGCCACATCGTATCCGCTAACGGCGTAGAAGTGGCTTTGACCGGGATTGAGCGTGGCATACACGGGACTGCTGGCATTGAAGATAAAGCTGGTCTGCCACCGCTCCACTGCCCGCGCGAGCCATCCCGAAGAGTTGCCCATTAAGAACTTATTCGGGCCGATCGGCAGTTCAACCGTTGCGTTGGTGCGCAGCGAATGCGCATTCAGCCCCTGAACGCCGTAGTCCAGGTTGCGGTGGGCAGGATCCATATAACCACTGCCGGCAAGGTTGAACGACTTCGCCCACACATAGGTCGCCTCCGTACTGATGCCTTGCATTGGCCGTGCCGTCACCTGCACCTGGAGCGAATTATAACTGGAACGGCCGGTGTTGGTGTTGTAGCGGACCGAGGTGCCTGCAGTGGACCCGAATTGCGGGTTGGAGTGAAGAAAATCCTCCGGGAAGCAGCGCAGCGGGATTGCGGCGCCACTGTTGGCGACCTGGCCGCCACCCGCGGTCGTTTGCTGCACGATCGAATAGCCATTTCCCAAACGATCGCAGCCGTTTCGCAGGCCGGTTTGGCCCACGCTACTAATCGTGACTCCGGTTGCCGGATCGATCGGGGGGTTCTGACGGCCCTGCGCGGTGCTGGGCGCCAACGTGATCAAGCTGTCTGCGACGCCGGCGAGATTGCCCCAGGACAGATTGTTCTGGAAGGTGGCGCTCTTCCGCAATTGCTGGGCGCCCGACTGAAAGATCCCGGCGGAATTGACCGTGCCCACAGCGCCGAAAGAGCCGGTTCCAGTTGCCCCACTCGTGCTGGTATTCAGGTTCAGGCCGGCCAGCATCTGGTCGAGCAGAACGGGATCCTTATTGATGTCGCAGGGATTGATCCCCTTATCGGTATAGTTCGCTTTGTACGCGGGCGCATTAGCGGTGCACGTTCCTGCGCGGGCGTCCGTCAGCGCCTGGAACATCTCCGGATTGTAATAAACGTTGTTCTGGTTGAGGTCGAGGAAGCCATTCAACCTCCGCCCCAACGTGCTGGTGTAGCGCGCATCGATGGTGAAGTTGCGGCTGACCTGCCGAGTCACCGAGAGCGTGATGTTCTGGGTGTAGTTACTTTTCAAATTGGGATCGTACACGCTCCATCCCAGGAGTGATTGCGGACCGACGGAAAGACCGTATACGGACAGCGCCCCGCCCGGCTTTGCCTGATCCGGCGCCATGGGAACCAGCGACTGGATATCGGCCAGGGTGATCGCGCGGGTCGCAACTATGTCCGAGAAGACCTTATCATTGATGTGGCTGCTCAGGTTGCCGCTGGTTACGACGCCCGGCGCGTTGCCGAGAGTGGCTTCCGTGCCGCCGCCGAGTGTCCCCCGGTTCGCGCCAGCCGAGCCGAAAGTCTGCTGGTAGCCGCCGCGAATCGTGGTTTTACCCTCGCCAAACCACGGCAGCTGGTAGGCAAAACCGACCGCTGGACCGAAGTTGCCGTAGGTCGCTGGTACTGCGCGGATGTCCGGATTCGGCGTGTCGGGACCCACGAATTGGATCGCCGAAAGTGAACTCGAATCGCAGGTCGAAACCGGCAGCAGCGCATTCTGCTGGACTCCCCGCTGGCAGCTCAACGGTGCTGCAGTCGGGTTGCTGCCATACCCGGTCAGGTACAGGTTTCCAGGACGGAGGAAGTAGGAAAAGGGATCGCTGTTGAATTGATCTATAGAGCCCTGGGCGGTGCGGCTCGCCCCAAAAGCGCCATACCCCGCATCTTTAAAGACTGAGGTGAGGCCGCCCTTGAAATAAGGCGACCCGAAGAAGTCCCAACGCAAGCCCAGGTTCAACGTCAGGCGGCGCGTCATTTTGTAATCGTCTTTCACGAAACCGGCAATCTGCTGATTGTATTGCGTGCGTACCCGCTCCCCTTGGGTAGAAATGTCATCCCAATTCCCCTGGGTCACATTGGAGGCGCCCTGTATCCAGTAATTTTGAGAGATGGCGCTTACGGAACCGCTCATGTACTGAAGTAGGCTACTCACATTCCCACGTGCCGTGCTGAGCAATCCCGGCAGAAAACCAACCGGATCGGTGACCGTGCTGAAGGGTGTGGTCGTGGCAAATGGGCTGGTCGTCGCGGTCGTGGCAGCGAGGTTGCCGAGCGACACCGTCGGGTACGACTGGGAGCCGCCATTACCGGCGGTATTGTTTACACGCCAGTCGACGCCGAATTTGAAGGCGTGTTTGCCCATGCTCCAGCTGAGCGTGTCCGCCATTGTAAGGCCCAGACTTCGCTGGTAGTTTGTAAACAACGTCGTCCCCATGAATCCGCTGCTGCTGGAGACAGCGCCGACACCGCTATTGACAAGGGCGAGGTACTGATAGTCCGGATTGTTGACGCTGTTACCGGCCAGTAGCATCAGGTCGCGCGCCGCATCCTTGGTCTTCTGATCCGCGCTCTCCCAGGGCGGAGCCTGATCATTCAGGGTGTAGGTCACTCCGAAACGGGCTTCATTGACCATCCGGGGACTCAGCGTTGACGTGGCGTTGACAGCCAACGTGTACGGCTTCCGATAGGTTGTCCCGAAGAGCCCATCCGGGAAGCCCGGAG
The DNA here is from genome assembly GCA_041481485.1 of Terriglobia bacterium. Lineage (GTDB taxonomy): Bacteria > Acidobacteriota > Terriglobia > 20CM-2-55-15 > 20CM-2-55-15 > JBGPBY01. The sequence goes on along the minus strand of JBGPBY010000506.1, from coordinate 328 downwards.
GTGAAACACCGCTGGTGTCTCGCTGATAGGTCCAGCTGCCGGACACCTTGTGGCTCGGGGTGAAATTGTGGTCAATTTTGACGTTGAACGACTTGATGTTGGCGTTGGGACTTGTTCCGGAAAGCGCGGCGGTGGTGTCCGATGTTCCGGACCTTCCGCGGACCCATCGAATCTGCGCAGTGTTCAAACCGTCGCCCGAACCGAAATAATTGGCCCGCGGCGTCGCCTTCAGGAATCTAGTGTAGTGTCCCTCATATAGCTATACATATTATTGTAGCCGTGATAGAAACTCTTTCATGGCGAAAAAGACGCAGCCCTTGGAGTTGTC
>JBGPBY010000505.1:0-5333 GCA_041481485.1 Terriglobia bacterium | reverse complement strand
TCCGCGTCAGTCCTGGGGTTGCCGATGTTCTCGGTTTCGCCCACGAACAGCGAGTCCACGACCTTTGACGTAAAGGGGTCACGACCGGCCGAGCCAGATGCATGGGTATAGCCGTTAGCGTTGTCGGCCACCTTCACGTTCTTGAATACGTGCATCTCACCGCGGCCCCAGATGCCGCCATTGCGGTTCTTGTAGGCGGTGAGATCCTCGAAGACCGATTCGAGCGCCGTGCTGTTCGGGTCAGCGGGATCTTCAAGGCCGGTATGCGAGCTGCCGGTCACACCGAACGTGTTATTGGCCGCAATGTTTCGGTCGAACATGAACGCGTCGTAGTTGGAGTGGGCGACGTTGCCCTTGAACTCGCGGAATGGCGTTCGACGCGGCCAGGTCTTCGCACTGATCTCCGTGCCTTCGAATTTACCCTGCGGGTGCTCCGGCAATGACATCCAGAAGCCGTTCGAGTCGGAACCCGCGGCCACGTTGTCGCGGAAAGTGTTGTCCGGATTGGTGATCCAGTAACTCGCCACCGTGTTGTCCGAGGGAAGCAGGACATCCTTGGATTGCTGGCCATTCGATCTGATGGCCTGGCGATCGTCATACGTTGCGCTCTCTCCGGCCGCGGCGAGGTTGGTCGGGACACAGGGCATGGACGTATGACACTTGGTCTGGATCGCCAGGTTGTGGACAAACTGATTGCCGTGCTCGATGCCGTCTTCGAGGAAGAAGCAGTGACCGACGGTGTTGTAGGTCACATTGTTCTCAACCTGCAGATCGTTCGTGCCATGCACGGTCACACAGCGGTTGTAGGTGTCGTGGATCGCGGCGTTCCTGATGTACTGCCCTTGTGCGTCGCCGATCAGATGCCAGTGGATCGGATACCGGGCAAGAGTCAGGTTCTGGCCCATTCGATTGAACTCGACGCCCTCGACAAACATCTTGCTCGTGCCCATCGCCATCACGTGCCCGCCGTAGAATGATTGTTCCGCGTCGGCCGAAGCCTGAAGCTTGATATTGCGTGTGATCATACCGACTTCGCCACGTTCATCCACGTCGAAGGTGATCTTGCCGAAGTGCATGAAGTCCAGCTTCTTGTCGAGCGTGATCGTATTTCCGCTGATGGCGGAAATAGTCCGCCGCTCTGCCTGCCTGGGATCGAAATCCGTGGACGCGAGGACAATCTCGTCGCCGACCCGCCAGCCAGTGGCGTTCAAGACCTGTATCGAGGTGCTGCCAGCGTTGGCCGTGTTGGCCAGCTTGGTCCAGCTGTTCTGCCGATCACCGTGCAGATTGAGGGTTCCGCCCATGAGCATGATCCCGCGGTCAACCTTGTCATTCGCTCCACCGATTCCACTTATATCTTCGTCTTTGACGTTGTTCGTGAGGGTAATCGTCGCCTTGCGCGTGTGGGGGGCCTTTTCCGTACCAATCTCCAACTCCCCGTGCAACATGACCCACTCGGTGGTCAGTTCAAGATCCTTATTATCTGCGAAGCTCAGTTTGCCGTTGATCGTCAAACCGTGCAGCGGCGGCGTGCTGGCATCGAGGACAACATCCATGCCCTGGCTGATGGTGACAAGGGCGCCTTCGGCTGGCACCTTCTTGTCTGCCCAGGTGGCTGGATCAGACCAGCGTCCGGCTTTGACGGCCGAAGAACTTGCTTGCTGAGCCTTAAGGGCGGCATGTCCGCCGAGCAGGATAAAGGCCGCAAAGGCCAGTGAGAGAAACCAGAGATAATGTTTTCGCATGCTGTTAATCTCCATGATCGAGTAAGAGATCCCCGTGTTTGCAAACAACGAATGGGGCGACCAGTCGTATATCATGCAACCGCCGAAAACTGGAACGTGTCTTTGTCGATCCAGAGACGGGGTGGCTCCCGATTTGAAGCGCTCCGCTTCTCTGGCGCAGTCCGATATCTGGCAGAGCATTGTTAGCAATGGCTCACTGGAAACGCGCGGGATGATCGGCTGGTCAAAGTACCTCAGCCGGGAAGAAGTCGACAAGATTCGCTTTTTTCGTGATCGAGCAAGCACGGACTTGAGTTACGAAACCGGCACGATTATCGAAATCGCATCAGCAGCAGCGTCAGATCGTCTTCAGGTCGCGGGGAGGCGCTAAAGTTCAAACCTGCCTGAAGAATAGCGGTAGCGATTCAATTCGGCCCATCACACGGAATTCAAGTGAACGTCCCTCGAACCCGGTATAATTTCCGCTGATCGATTGAAACTCCTATTCGCGGCGTTGACCGCAATTCCGGAGTTGAAGGATGCGAAGCTCGAACTGTTGAAGACTCGCATTGAATTTGCAAGAATCCTGCTGGAGTGAAGTAGCCGATGTTGATCAAGACCCTTGCGATCTGTACCGGAATGCTGGCGTTGGTTTTGCCGACGGTGCTGGCGCAGGAAGCGCCCAAGACGCTGCCTGAGGATAAACACAGGGAACTCTATGAGAATGTTTGCGGCTCCTGCCACGGCGCGGACAAGGTAATCGGCGAGCAGCGCGATCACGATGGCTGGGGCTACACCGTACGAGTCATGGCCCAGATGGGCACGTCGGCTTCGGAGGAAGAACTGAACCAGATCGTCAACTACCTGGTGAAGTATTTCGGAACGCCGGTCAACGTGAACACCGCCGACGCCGAGGAGATCCAGACGCTCGGGCTGACCGAGGATCAGGCTAAGGCCGTGGTCGCCGCCCGCGCTAAAGGAAAGTTCCCGGACTTCGCCGCCCTTACCGCGCTTCTCGCGCTGAAGGATGTGAATCTGGAAGGCGTCAAACACCGCCTGGTTTTTCCTAAACTGCCGCCGGATCCCAACAGGCAAATCTACTTGAACACCTGCGGTGCCTGTCACGCTGCCGACGTCGTTGTGGGCGAAAACCACAGTCGTGAGATTTGGGGTACATTGGTAGACCGCATGCGGGAGAACGGGGCGCGAGGCAGCGACGACGATTTCAAGAAAATTACGGACTACCTGGTGATGTACTTCGGTCCGACGCCTGGCAGCAGTAAGCGATAACGGCATTAGCGGTGGAGCTTCGCTCCGTGGACGGGGTGAGATATACGGGGACGGTGGTGCGAATTCCCAGGTCATGAAAGTAACGAGTTGTTACCACTTGCGCCGATTTCAAATCGGGCGGCTTTTGTTTTCTTAATCCGCGTAATCGCCGGCGATGAACCAGATGAAAAGAATCATGAAACGTTGAAGTCCTGCCTTGGTCCAGACCTCGATGGAAAAGAAGTCGGCTGCCACGATCTGATCCCAATGGCGATTAAGGAATTCTTTCCAAGTCGTTTTACTTCTCCGTTCCGGCACCGGAAGCCAGCCTGTGATGCAGGCAATGACAAGCGAGAATGGCGCGAGAATCGCGGACATTTTTGAATCCTACCATCGGACGAAAAGCTCCGATTTTCCCCTTGCCTTCAACACGGTCGAGTTTCCGTACCATACGTCTTCACGTTCAATGCGCGGTCCTTCAAAGATTTTGAAACGGCCCCGGTGATTTCTGCTCTCTTTCGTGAAACCGTGGCCGTTCAGTAGAATACCCGACCGACATCGATTTCAAGCTGCGGGCCGCGAATCAGCCGCACCAATTTCGGGGGTTGTTGGGAATGAAACGTTTTATCTGGACGATTTTTATCTTGTCATGTCTGAACCGCAATCTGTTTGCAGAAGACGTTTCCAAAGCCAACGTTTTCGGAGGAGTCTCGATCTTTCAATCGCCATCGGAGGCTTCTTATGGCTGGATGGCTAACGCGGAATTGCATGTTAAGCACAGAATGGGAATCGTTGCGGACTTTGGAGGGCAGCGCGACCCTTATGATGTTGTATGGACCTATCAGTGTTTGTTTGGCCCACGTGTCAGTCTTCGCAAATCACGTTGGTCGTTCTTCGGTGAGGCTTTATATGGCGCGGAAATCAGTGCGTTTGACTCCGGCCAATTTGCGATGGCATATGGTGGCGGAATCAACCTCGAATCAAGCAGGCGTTTCCAGATTCGCTTGATTCAGATGGACTGGGTTCTCACGAATACCAAGAGTGGATACTACATCGCTGACGCGCCTCCACCTGGGCTCATCAAAAACAACTTTCGATTTGGATCCGGAATTGTTTTCCAGTTTTTGAGAAAGTAATTCTTGTCGAGGCTTGAGTTTGCCTTGGAATGAATGAGCCGTGGAGGAATCGAACCTCTTATGCTGGAGGGGGCGAGATACTTTTCTGCGTAACGCCAGCGACCAAAACGCGCAGCTTATCGCCGAACGACGTTCCAGTATCCTGAAAGCGATCGGGTTTAAAAAAAAGCCCCCGGCCTGCGCCGGGGGCTTTTCTTATACGGTTGGGTTCAGCTTACTTGCTGACTTGGACAGTGCCCCCGCCGCCACCGCCACGACCGCCACGACCTGCGGGGCCGCCGGTCGAGACAATCTTGACCCAAAGTGCGTTTTCGCCTTTGTAGTACGAGGTGCTGGTTGCGCTGCGCAGTGCATCGAGGCTGTTTTGTGCTGTGCCCGTCGCTGCGGTGGTGAATCCCGGTAATTCGAAAATCACCCATGAGCCGCTGTCCAGCTCGCTCAGGTTAATAGACACGGACGCCGCATCGGTTTGCGCCTTGATCTCGGTGCCGGCGTGTACATTGGTGGCCCCGGTGGGGGTAAAACTCCTGCCATTGCGGCTGAGAACGATTGGGTTAGCGGCTCCACCGCCTCTTGCGCCACCGCCGCCTCTCGGGGCGCCTGCGCCAGGAGCTGCAGCTGCACCAGGAGCAGGAGCTGCGCCCGGACCACCACGTCCTTGGCCAGCAGCGCCAGGAGCTGCGGCTGCGCCAGGAGCGGGAGCGAGAGCTGCGCCACGACCTGCAGCGGGGGCACCGCCGCCAGCTCCGCCGGGGCCGGCAGGAGCGCCACCACGACCGCCGCCGGCGCCGCCGGCGGTTATCGTGACGCGACCCAAATCACCCTTACACACGGCAGCGCCCCAGGTCGGCTCGATTCTGCAGTCTTTGTCATCGGACGCAGCCGCGATCCCAGTGTCGAGGACAATATAGGAATTGGGGCCACTGCCTAGCGAGCCGTCGACATCCTTGAACACCACGCCATTCCAGCCGGCAAAACTTCCGAATTCACCGGAGAAGGACCATCGGCGCTCCTGCGGTGGGAAATACACCGGCTTGGCGTTTTCGAATGTCACTTTTTCGACGGAGTTGTTGGAGCTGATCCCAAAGCTGGTGTACAGCAGGTACGAGATCGCTCCGGACTTGCGAGTGGCGTTGTCCTGATAATTGACGAATTTGGTGTTCACAATGGAGTGGATGAAGTCGTAGTACTCGTAGCCACGGAC
>JBGPBY010000504.1:0-5351 GCA_041481485.1 Terriglobia bacterium | reverse complement strand
GAGAGGGATTTCTTGATCGATTGCCTCCGCAGTCACTCGACTCGCATTCGCGCATGCAGTTTTGACTCCGTCTTCGACTGCTGATGTACAATCACGCCACAAATTCCGGACGCAACAAAAGGAGCTCCTATGAAGCGATTGCTTGCAATGGCAGCGCTGGTCCTCATCACACAGCAGCAACAACCTCCGGTGCGCCGGTTCGTTCCCGTAACAGACGCGATGTTGGCGAAGCCCGCAGCCGGCGACTGGCCGATGTGGCGGCGAACTCTCGATAGCTGGGGCTACAGCCCTCTCAATCAGATTAATCGAACCAACGTCTCGCAGTTGCGCATGGTGTGGACGCGCGGCATGGCGACGGGCGGCAGTCAGGAATCGACGCCGCTGGTGTATGACGGCGTGATGTATCTGCCCAACACTGGCGACAACATCCAGGCCCTCGACGCGCAGACCGGCGATCTGATTTGGGATTACCAGAGGGATCTCGGCGCCAACGGCCGCAGAGGCACAAACCGCAACATCGCCATCTACGGCAACACCATCATCGACACCAGCCAGGACAATGCCGTGTTTGCGCTGGACGCGCAAACCGGAAAGCTCACATGGCGGACGCAAATTCTCGATCCCAGCAAACCTGCCAATGCCAGCTCCGGTCCGATTGTCGCAAACGGAAAGATCATTTCGGGACGACAATGTCAGCCCGGCGCCGGCCATGAAGGCTGCATCATCACTGCGCACGATGCAAAGACCGGCAAGGAACTGTGGCGCACCAGCACCATCCCCGGCCCCGGCGAACCCGGCGATGAAACCTGGGGCGGCGTGCCGATGGAGCAGCGATGGCACGTCGGCACATGGATGGTGCCCAGCTATGATCCGGAACTGAACCTCATCTACGTCGGGACTTCGGTGACGATACCGGCTCCGAAGTTCATCCTCGGCGGGAACAACAACAAGCACCTCTATCACAACTGCACGCTGGCGTTGAATGCCGACACCGGCAAGATCGTGTGGTATTACCAACACATCGTCGATAACTGGGATCTCGATCATCCGTTCGAACGCATTCTCGTGGACACCGCGGTCGCGCCGAATTCGCGGGACGTGATGTGGATGAACCCCAAAATCAAGCCTGGAGAGCGGCGCAAAGTGATCACGGGAATTCCCGGCAAGACTGGCGTTGTCTATACCCTGGATCGACAGACCGGAGAGTTTCTCTGGGCGCGGCCAACCGTACGTCAAAACGTGATCAAGACGATCAACCCCGCCACTGGCGAAGTTACCGTCAACGAAGAAGCCTTGTTTTCGCGGATCAATCAAACCGTCGTCGTTTGTCCGGGTAGCACCGGCGGCAAGAACTGGCCGGCCGGCGCCTATAGCCCGCAGACCAACATGATGTATTTCCCGCTGCAGAATCTCTGCCAGTCGGCAACCACGACCACCGACCAGCGCGATCCGAGCAAAGTCTACGGCCTGACCATGGTGCAACAGCTTCCACCGGGCGTCGACAAAGTGGGAACGGTTTATGCGATCTCGGTGGAAACGGGTCAAACCGTTTGGAAGTATGAGCAGCGCGCCGGTACCTTGTCGCTGGTCGCCACCGGCGGCGGACTTGTTTTCGGTGGTGACGACAACGGAAGATTCCGCGCCTTCGACGACAAGACAGGCAAGGTCTTGTGGGAAACCAACCTCGGTTCGCCGGTAAGCGGATTTCCGATTTCGTTTGCCGTTGGCGGAAAACAATTTGTAGCGGTATCGACAGGAACGTCACTGGTGGCGAGCTCCGCGCTCAGTCTGACGCCGGAACTGAAGCCCGGCAATGTGGCCGCGATCTTCGTGTTTGCGCTGCCGTAGAAGAGACTGAATCACTCCTTACGTCCGACGAACCGGGGTGCCGCAAAAAGAATAATCCCGATGATCAATGGAAAAAGGCCGGATAAATAGACTGGCGAATGGGTCACCAAACGATTCAGAAAAATCATCAGGGCTATGCCAACAGACATCGTGATCAGTCCCGCTACAGAGAGGACTACACGGTCGCGGAGTTTCGCACTTTTTTCCTGCTCACGGAGAAATTCCAGAGCGGCAGTGCTCCCAGCCCCTCCGGTTTCGGCAATCTTCTTGACCATCTCCGATCTGTAGAACGCTTCACGTTCCTTCCACCTGAACTTAGACCACACGATCACTGCAAGGAAGGAAAAGAGCGCAAGAGCGCCGACCGCCAGGAAAACAAAGAACATCACGCCTACATCCATAATTCCTCCTCAAACGAATTGTTCGAACTGTAAGGTGAGACCGGATCTCGGTCGGTCTGGTTGCAAAATCTTGACTGTGGCCGTACGCAATTAAAATGCAACCGTCAATCGGCGGCCCAGGTCTTACCAGTCGGAGCACAATGAGGAAAGCCATTGAGGATCAGGTCGATGTTGAACGAACTTTGGCCGGTGATGTCTCAGCTTTCGAGGGAATTGTCCGTCGATGGCAACGGCCATTAATCAACCTGGCGTATCGCTTTTGCCGTGATCGCAGCAGGGCGGAAGACATGGCTCAGGAGGCATTTCTTCGTGCTTATCGTGGCCTCAAGGGCTGGCGCCACGACTCCGCCTTTTCAACGTGGCTGTTTGCCCTGGCTACGAACCTATATCGCTCTGAAATTCGGCAAATACCGCCGATAACGGTCAGGCTGGATGAAATCACGCGAACATCCGATCGCATGGCGATAGATGACAAACTCGAAAGCGACGACCGTGATCATGCGGTGCGGCGTGCCGTTTTGGCACTCCCCGCAAAATATCGCGAGACTTTGATTCTGTTTTATTTTCATGACAGGGATGTTGCGGCGGCCGCGCAAAGCCTGGGGTTACCCGAAGGTACTGTGAAGGCCAGACTTTTTCGGGGACGCGAGATCCTGCGCATTAAACTTCATGCGCTTGCAGATTCGGTCCGTAAGGAGACTCGGTGAGAGATGATGAGCTAGATCATATTCTTTCGCGGCATGTCGACATTGTTCCGTCTTCGGGTTTTGCCGCCAGCGTTATGGAGACGGTTCGATCCGAAACTGCGGGTCCGCCGCCAATCGCCTTTCCGTGGAAGTGTGCATTTCCGGGACTTGCCGCAGCAGCCATTCTTCTGGTGAGTGTTGTCGTAGTTCTAGTACGCGGCGTGAACGATGCCCCCTCGTTGCCGTCACAATCCATGGTGTCCACGACTGTCCCTCAGCTGATCAATGCCGCAAAAACTCTGGGAGTGGGATGGATCTTGTTGTCGCTTCTGCTGACGCTCGTCTCTGTAACGATCCCAACGAGTTTGATTCGGGCCACCCCACCGCAGTAGCAGCTGTTTGGGGCTTCTTCAATTGTGTTTATTCACTGAGGGCAGTACTGACCGTCACGGTGCCGGAGAAATCCTGTATGGAGGCTGCGCTGTTTCTGTCCCCGTCGAAGTGAGAATTCCAACCTGATAAATTGGGGACAGAGAGCAATTTTCTGAGAAACGTTACGGGTATGCTTGATGTTGTACTGAGAAAATGCTCTCTGTCCCCAATTTATGATGCGCGCCAAACACTCCACCGGAGGACGGCTGGATCGTCTGTTCGACGAACTGCAAAAGGAGACGTTCGACTATTTCCTTCATGAAGCCAACCCCAACAATGGCCTCATCCTGGATAAGACTCGGCGCGGCTGGCCGGCAAGCATTGCGGCTGTCGGGCTGGCGCTGACGGCTTATCCCATCGGGGTCGAGAGAGGTTTCTGTAAACGTGCGGAGGCGGTTCAACGCACACTGAACACGCTCCGCTTCTTTGCAAAGAGCCCGCAAAGCCAGAGACCGAACGCCACCGGCTACAAAGGGCTCTTCTATCATTTTCTGTCGATGAAGACCGGCGAGCGTGCGTGGAACTGCGAGTTGTCCACCGTCGACAGTGCGCTTTTGATTGCTGGAATGCTGATCGCGGCGGTGTACTTCCATAAGAACACACCGGATGAACGAGAGATCCGTGAGCTTGCCGATTCCATATATCAGGCAGCGGACTGGCGCTGGGCACTCGGACGAAAACAAACGCTCAGCCATGGTTGGAAACCCACTCACGGTTTTCTCAAACCGCGTTGGGACGGTTTCAGCGAAGCGCTGATTCTCTACATTCTCGGGCTGGGCTCTCCGAGCCATCCTTTGCCGATCGATTGCTATGAGGCGTGGACGGCCGACTTTGAATGGAAATCCATTTACGGCCACGATTGGCTTTACGCAGGCCCGCTGTTCATCCATCAACTACCGCATGTGTGGCTGGACCTGGCTGGAATTCAGGACGCGGTCATGCGCAAGCGCGGCAGCGACTATTTCCAGAACAGCCGTATCGCCACCATGGTTCAACGCCAATATGCGATCGAAAATCCGCGCGGATTCAAAGAGTACGGTCCGGAATGCTGGGGCATCACCGCCAGTGACGGGCCGGGACCGGCGGTGCGGACAATCGGCGGAGTCCGCCGGCGCTTCTACGACTACATCGCGCGAGGCGCTCCGTTCGGACCGGATGACGGAACGCTTGCTCCATGGGCTGTCGTTTCATCGCTGCCGTTCGCGCCCGAGATCGTGATCCCATCGGTGGAGTATATGAATGACAATTTGAAACTTCGCGTCGACAACCCATACGGATTCAAGGCGACATTCAACGCGACTTTCAATGGGAGAACAGGCAAGGAGCGTCCTTGGGTATCGAAATGGCATTACGGACTCAACGAGGGTCCAATTGTCATCATGATCGAGAACTACCGTACCGGCATGATGCGCCAGCTGATGAGAAATTGCACGCATCTGGTCCGCGGTCTGCGCCGGGCAGGCTTTAAAGGCGGCTGGCTGGGCTGATGCGAGAAATCGCCGCTTGAAGAATCCAGACCAATTTGTGACGCCGAGTGTACAATTAGGGCACTTTCTTCGGGGGCACTCCTATGCGCAAAAGCTTCGTATTGGCTATCTTCTTTTGCTTCGCCGTGACCAGCGGTTTTGCTCAAAATCGTCTGAACGGCAAATGGGCGACGGAGCGAACAGGAGATCCGCTCACGATTTCTGAAGGTCAGCGGAAGCAACGCATACAGCTGGAAGTGACCATCGAGGATGCCAAAGCGTCCGGCACCCTAAGCTTCGGGGGGCTTGGCGGAAAGTTCTATACCTTTAAAGACGGCAAGGTGACGGACAACAAAGTCCAGTTCCGAACTAACCCGCGAACGGACACGACATGGACGATCGAAATAGTGGATGACACCACCGTAATGCTTTACCACCCACCGCTAGAATTGGTCGGAGACAATGTGCTGGATCTCATATCCATTTTGAGTGCACAGTCTCGCGTTCAAGCCGCAGCG
>JBGPBY010000503.1:0-5359 GCA_041481485.1 Terriglobia bacterium | reverse complement strand
GTTTGGTTTTTGCGAAGAGCGCGCCGAAGCTCCGTTACTTCATGCACAACGGCCCGACGGGTTCGAATCTCGCGATCCCTGCCGGCGCGACGAATGCGGAAGTCGTCTCGGAAATGACAGCACAAGTCGACGCGCAACTCGTCTATGTGCAGCCGCATATGCACCTGCGTGGAAAAGACTACGAACTGCGCCTCGTCTTCCCGAACGGCAAGACGGAGACGGTCTTCAAAGCGAAGTGGGACTTCAACTGGCAAATCGGCTACGACCTCGCCCAGCCCATCGCGCTGCCGAAGGGAACGCGAATTATCGGCCTCGCGCACTACGACAACTCGGCGAACAACAAGTTCAACCCGGACCCGAAGCAGCTTGTCGTCTGGGGCGATCAGAACTGGGAAGAGATGCAGAATTGCTTCCTTGGGATTCTCATCGATCCGAAGATCGATCCCACGAGCGTCTTCAAACCGTCGGGACCAAGCCTGCTGCCGCAGGGCGACTCCGGCCCGGCTTTCGCAAGCCTGAAGGACTAGCCCAACCTTTGCGTTCGAGCATCGCCAGGCTTGCGTTCGTTGTCTGCTTCGGTGCAGTCTGGGGATGCGGTTCTCGTACGGTTTCGCGAGTGCCGTCGGCCCCGCCTCCATCCGCTTCCCTGCCGTCTGGACCGCCGCGTGCGCCGCTGGCTACGGAAAATCCGCCAGCCACCGTGGCGAACTGCGGATTGTTTTCCGGACAAGGCGAATCTACTTTGCCTATCTCAAGTGTTGGGCTTGCGGAGCGGGTTGATCCAGCGCACGCACCCTATCCGTCGAACGAGAGCGAACGACTGCTTTTTCGCCAGTTATACGAAACGTTAATCCGGGTGGACTGCGAAGGGCACGCGATCCCTGGATTGGCGGTCGCCTGGCGCGTTGATAGCAGTGCTGCCAATGGAAGTACATGGCTCTTTACGCTGCGCCAGAATGCCCGGTTCTCCGACGGCTCGCCGGTCACGGCAGCGGACGTGGCGGCGAGTTGGATGAGCGCCGGAGTGGGAAGGGGCAATGCAAGCGAGTTGCGCCCGGAGATCCGCCGCTTTGTCCGATCGATTGCGGTTGTCGACGAACGAACACTCGAAATCGTTCTGCAAAGCCGGAGCGCCGACGCCGTTCTGGCGCTCTCCCACACGGATCTTGCAATCGTCAAACCCGTTGCCGGGTCACCATGGCCGATAGGAACAACACCCGCCAGAATCGATGGCCCCGGCACGGTGCCGCCTGCTGGTTCGTCCGTGATCACTTTGATTCATCTCTCGGCAAACTCGTCCATACAGTTTTTCGTCGCTCCCGGCCGTGACAGACGGGATCTACTGGATCAGGGCGTGGACCTTCTCCTCACCCGCGATCCCAGGACACTGGACTATGCGGCAACGCTTCCTCAATTTGCGACGGCTCCGTTGCCGTGGCTTCGGACGCACGTGCTTCTCACGGCGGGACCTCGCGCGGCACCATCGTTTTCGGCAGAAGAGCGCAACGCTCTCGCTAAGGACGCCGTTCGAGGCGAGGCGAGGGGAGCCGAAGGCCCGTTCTGGTGGGAATCATTACCGGATTGCGAGTTCGCCACTGCTGAGACTCCAGCTCCGCCTGCTTCCAGAACCGGACGCATCGTCTACGACGCGGACGACAGCGCCGCGCGCGAATTGGCCGAGCGCTTAGTCGGCATCGGGACATATCCGCGCGCAAATGGGCTTAGCAGCGAGGCGCTGGCTCAGGCACTGCGGCGCGGGAACGAGTCCGCTTACGTCTTGTCTCTGGACCGTCGTCCGCTCGACGCGTGCCGGGAAATGCACGTCCTTGTGGACAACGCGAGTTGGATCGATCCGAAGACCATCGTTCCGCTCGTGGACACTCGCCTTCAGGCGATCGTGCGGCGCGGGCGTTCCGGGCTGATTGCAGAGTGGGACGGGACGCTTCTTCTGGACGGCATCGGGACCATCGGGAAATGAAAGGCTGAATCATGCGACTGCGCACTCGTATGCTTCTGGCGTTTGGCGTCGTCGTTCTGATTCCGCTGGCGCTTCTGGCATTCGGACTCCGGCACGAAATGACCCGCAGGCTCACCGAGGAGTACCAGGTTCGGGTCGATACCGTCGCTGCAGTGATCCAGGAAAACCTCCAGCGCGATAGCGCCAGTATTCGCGACCGGCTCATTTCTTTAAAAGCTGCTCTTGTGGACGACAACAAATTCCGGCGGGCCGCAATTGGCGGCGAAGAATCGGAACGGAACTATCAGCTCGACTACGCGGAATCGGCGTTGCGCCTCACCGGCCTGTCGATGCTACAGATCGATGATGAGAACGGCCGGATTGTCAGTTCCGGTCACTTCAGGAACGAACACGGGCGCGTAGAGTCAGGGTTGGAGGAGGCGCTGGCCAAGACGTTGAAGGATGCACCCAGGGGAGTCGTTCTCCTGGCGACACGATCGCCCAACGGCGAATTTCTATCGTTGGTACGCAGCGAACCCTTCCAGATGGGCGGCCGGACGTTCACGCTCATCGGAGGCACCGCCGTCGACGAATCGTTTCTGTCGCAACTCGCCCGCGACCGCGAGATCGTGGTATCGCTGGTTTATCCGGGAGGTGGATTCTCGTCGGCGTCCAGCCAGGTGAGCGTGCCGGCCCTGGAGGCCAGTACCTCCGATGCTGCTATGGGCCCGCCGCTGAAGGTCCCCCTAATACGGGTAGGAAGCGCAGGGCCATTCGAAGTTGCCACCGCCCGGCTGCAGGTGACGCAGTCACTATCGCCGCTTCGGGCTCTTCAGCGCCAGGTGGATTTCTGGTTTTTGATAACTGCCGTGAGCGCCGGTATCGCCGCGCTTCTGCTGGGGGTGTGGCTGTCTTCCCGGATCAGCCGTCCGCTCGCCGAGCTTGCTGCAAAGACGGCCGTACTCGATCTCGATCGCCTGGACGTGCGCTTCGGCGGAGGTACGGACGAAGTCGGGTCTCTCTCCCGTCTTCTGGGCGACCTGACATCCCGTCTGCGAACAAGCACGGCCCGTATACGCGATGCCGAAAGACGCGCAACCGTCGGCGACCTGGCTCGACAGATCAATCACGATATCAAGAACGGTCTCATCCCGCTTCGCAACGTGATGCGGCATCTGGAGAAGGTTGAGAAGGACGAACCGCACTCTCTTCCTTCTGTATTCGCCGATCGGCGCTCCACCGTCGATGCCAGCATCGCGTACCTCGAGACTCTTGCCACCAGCTACCAGCGGTTGTCGCCAGGTATCGTACGGCGAGACTGCGATGTGAATGCGCTGATCGCCGAAGTGGTTCGCGCCGAGCAGGGGCGCGATAGCGCGGAGTTTACGCTGCAACTGCAGCAGAATCTTCCAAAGGTTTCCGGAGATCCGATCGCGTTGCGTCGTATCCTCGAGAATCTCACGGTGAACGCGGTAGAGAGTCTGGAGTCGAAACCGGGGCGCGTCAGCCTTTCGACGGAGACCATCGAAAGAGATGGCGAGCGCAGAGTCCGGATCACGGTCGCCGATACCGGCTGTGGAATGTCCAAAGAGGAGGCCGGCAGGATTTTCAATGATTTCTATACAACGAAGGCAGGCGGCACCGGTCTGGGTCTTTCCATCGTGCGGCGTCTGGTAATGGATCTGGGTGGCGCTGTCGCCGTCGAGAGCGAGCCTGGCAAAGGAACGCGCTTCATGATCGACATTCCTTCCGGCAATCTGGAGCACAAATGACAACGCAGGTTCTGGTGGTTGACGATGTACGGGCCATGGCCGAGCAATACGCCTACGATCTTAGACGGGTGGGAAAGTACGACGCGCTTATCGCCGCCGGCGGCGAAGAGGCTTTGGAGCTGCTGGCCCGCGAGCCGATCGACTGCGTTGTTCTCGATCTTGAGATGCCGGGAACCGATGGCTTCGCGGTGTTACGAAGCCTGCAGCAGCGCGGCATCGAAACGCCCGTCATCGTTTATACCGGCGCCGGCAGTTACGACCGCTGCGTCCAGGCCGTGCGTCTGGGTGCTTATGGGTTCGTTGACAAAGACGAACCCATCGAGCGCGTTGTTCAGGAGATTGAAAATGCCGTTTCGCGCGGGCGCATTGCGAAGGAGCTTTTGTCTCTGCGCACGAGATACGAAGGCGAGACGTCGCTTATCGGCGACAGCGCACCCATGCGCGCACTTCGTTCAGCGATAGCGCGTGTGTCCTCAGTGCCGAGCGGTGTTCTGATTGTTGGTGAAAGCGGAACCGGAAAGGAACTGGTGGCGCGTGAACTGCACCGTCTGGGACCCGGACCGAGAACCCCGCTCGTCGCAGTGAACAGCGCGGCGTTGCCCGAGCAGCTCATCGAAAGCGAACTGTTCGGTCATGAACGAGGCGCGTTCACCGGAGCGGACCGCCTGCGGAGAGGCGCATTCGAGACAGCTGCAAACGGAACATTGTTTCTCGATGAGGTGGGAGAACTGCCGCTTCCGGCACAGGCCAAACTGCTACGGGTTCTCGAAGACCGTCAGGTGACTCGGCTCGGAGGAAGCAGGGCCATTGAGATCACGGCCCGCGTCGTCGCCGCAACGAACCGCGATCTCGAGCAGGAAGTCCAGGCGGGCCTCTTCCGTCAGGACCTTTACTACCGTCTCAACGTTCACACGCTGCGCGTTCCGCCACTTCGCGAGCGATTGCCCGACATTCCGGTGCTTGTCGAACACTTGCTTCACTCGATCGCCGAGCGCATTCGCGTGCGGCCGAAGACCGTGACGCCGGCGGTACTGGCGCTTCTCACAGCGTGCGATTGGCGGAAGAATAACGTGCGCGAGTTGCGAAACTGCCTGGAGCGGATGATGATCGCATCCGATTCGGCCGTTATCGATGTTTCAGATGTCCCCCCGGAAATTCAGGGAGAGGATCGCGACGACGCCTCGGATCCTGCGACGGCCCCCGGCACATTGAAGGCAATGAAGGCTCAGGCTGAACGACAGATTGTTCTCACCGCGCTTGAGAAGCATGGCTGGCAGGTGACTCGAACTGCGGAGTCACTTGGCCTTGCAGACCACTCGAGCCTTTTGAAGATCATGCGCCGCCATGGTCTGAGCAAAGGAACAAAAGCAGGAAACGAGTAGGGTGCTCCGCGGTCTTCAAATGTGCGCTGTCAAATGATTTGTTGTCCGCTGTCTAATGCAGTTGGTGCGATTACCAAATGATCAAATGGCCACGCGATCATTTGAATGAATGCGATTCCGGCTGTAGAGGCGGTCATAGAAGGTGGGAATGAATTGCAGAGCAAGGGGAAAGTCCCCTCCTCAGCTGAGGAGGGGTGGCCGCGACATGAAGAAAAAAGTGCGAAGCCACCTTGTTGGAGCGGCCGGGG
>JBGPBY010000502.1:0-5380 GCA_041481485.1 Terriglobia bacterium | reverse complement strand
TATTTCAAAGCGGCCATCCTCTCCAGAAAAGGCGGTCTAATAGAAGTCCGCTCGGGATCGCAAGCGGTTGGGTATGAGCCCCGCCGTTATTACTGCGGCTGGCAGAGTTTTCTCAATCACGAACCGGCCCTCAATGGTGGCCGACGCTGCTATGACAATCTCCAATTTGCGGGAATCCGCAGCCAGAATTGGAAAGGTTCATTGAGGGCGTCGGTTCCACCATACCTTGTGTTACTCCACAATCAACGTGGACAGGCGAAGATCCGCGGCACAATTCACCCTCTTTGACGTTGCCGACGGCCGGAAGGAACAGCCTGGCAACATGTGAATTTCAATTCTACGGTTTTTCCGGAATTTTCCGGTGGTAGACTGCAGCCACCGGAGGTGCTGATGGCACGCTCACATGTACGTTACGCGCTATCGCTTGTTGTATCGCTTGCAGTACCTGTTCTGATCTCGGGCGCCAGTGACATCGCTCAAACCGCGTCTCGCCTTTCCAGTGGCGGCAGACTCGCCAGACAGCGGATGGATCAAATCACGAAAGGCGTCTCCGGTCAGAGCGGCGGCTGCGTCAACGAACCGGACTGTGGCGAAGCCCCCCTCGTTGCGAGCACGTTGCAGTCGGAAACGAGCATCGCGGTCGATGCGACAGGACAGCACGTCGTGGTCGCCTTCAACGACTTTCGCGGTTTCACCAAAAGCCCGGTATCTATCTCTGGCTTTATGTATTCCGACGATGGCGGGACAACATTCATCGACGGTGGCCAGCTTCCTACTCCCGGAACCGACATCATCGGCGGTCAGCGGTTTCCGCAGATATTTGGCGATCCGGATATCAAGTACGCCGGAGCCTGCACCTTTATCTATAGTTCACTTGCCCTGGAAAAGTTCGGAACCGCAGGCATTGCGCAGAATCTGGTCGTTCACCGCTCCACCGACTGCGGTCACACCTGGCAGGGCCCATTCGATGTCACGCCAAGCATCAATCCGAATGGGCTCGCTGATACTAATGGGGACGCGGTGGACGCTGCCGACAAAGAACTCGCTGACGTCGATCCAGACACTGGCCGATACGCCTTGTGTTGGTCGAATTTCACGTCGGCGGGCCGGCGGCGTCGAAATCTCATGCACGTTTTCCGATAACATCACCAGCGCCACTCCGACGTTTTCCGCCCGTCGCGTCATTGCATCAGGGACAACCGATGGGCAGGGACCGTCAATACGATTCGCCGGAAACGGTTCGCCGCTTGCGGTCATCACATGGACAAGATTCACCAGCGGTGTCCTCAACAACATCGGTCTGGCGTTATCTACCGACAATGGCGTTACGTGGAGCGCCCCTCGGAATCTGACTTCCAACTTTCTCACGATAGACGAAATACCCGGCAATGATCGGGTGAACACGAATCCGTCATTAGCCATTGATAACTCGCCCGGACCGTTCAGAGGCAGCATCTATGTCGTTTACTCGAACAACAACTCACGCGACGGGGCCGACGTGGTCCTGCAACGGAGTTCAGACGGAGGGATCACGTTCACGCCGCCAATTCTGCTCAACAGCAGACCCGGAGCCGATCGGGCGCAGTGGTTTCCATTTGTAACAGTGGATCGCACAACAGGGCGAGTGAGTGTCTTTTATTACGATCAAGGAATCGACACCAGCGGCGATCTGACGGAGGTCACTTATACATACAGCGACAACGGTGGGAACACCTGGAGCAAACCGGCGCCCATCTCGGATCGGCCCTTCAAAGCAGGTTTGGGTAACGATACCAGCCAGCCGAACCTCGGTGATTACAATCAGGCCGTTGCACAGTCCGGGATGCTATACGCGAGCTATTCTGCAACGCGGCAGGTCGGATTCACGGACGGACAGCCCTCTACATCGCTGACGGTCCCCGACGTCGAAGTGAAGGTCGTTCAAGCGGCTCCAAAAGCGGCTGTCCGGCTGGGCGCCTCGACATTCACCGACAGCGGCTCAAACGGGAATATCGATCCTGGAGAACAGGTCACGCTGCAGCTGCCGCTGACAAACTACGTCACAAATCCACTCAGTGCGGCGACAATCGGGGGCATCAGCGCGGGGCTGTCCAGCTCAACGCCGGGCGTCATCATTTTGCAGGGAACCTCGGTATACTCCAATCTGGCGCCTGGCGCTACGGGCAACAACATTTCGCCGTATCAGTTCCAGCTATTGCCTTCGTTTATTCCCGGCGCGCCACTTGAATTCACTCTCAATGTGTCGACATCGGATGGTCCAGCAACGCTGCCATTCACGTTGTTCACCGGCACACCTGTATACACTCAATTGCTGGCGCAGGATTTCAATTCTGTGGCGCCGGGAGCACTGCCCGCCGGTTGGACAGTTTCACACGGCGCCGGTGCCAACACCGTTCCGTGGACAACCTCGAGTACATTCGCGCCGGCGTTGTGCGGCTCGTCGAACAAGGCCTTTCATCAAAACGCCAATGATGCAACAGGCAGCGACCAGGCGCGATGGGAGCGACTCTTCAGTCCGAGTATTTCGGTGCCAGCGGCCAGCGATTATGTGTCAGTGGATTTCGATGTGTGCTATGACATCGAAGACGATCCGACTCTGCCACTGCTGGGGTATGACGGTTTTTTTCTGCGGGTAGCGGATCTGACGACCGGACGGACGTTGCGATCGGTATTAGCCGAAGCGTTTGAGCGCCAGTTTACGACCGACGGGTTCAAGCATTATCCGAAACACTTTCCGCGCAACGAGGATCCTTCTTATTTCGAAGACATGTCGGCGTGGGCGGGCTTTTCCAACGGACTCCAGCATGTGCACCTGGAACTGCCCGGGATGGGCGGCAGTCAGTTCCAACTGCGGTTCGAGTATGCGCAGGATCAACTCGGGATTTGCAGCGACGTGCGTCCCGGACATGCATGCGGGGTTGCGATCGACAACGTCGTGGTGAGAAACGTCGTCGCGACGACTCAGCTTTCCGTTAACTTGAGCGTAACGGGGTCACTGGCGCGCGACCCAGTCACAAACGAAATTATCGCGTCATTCACAGTGAGCAATACAGGGTCAGCCGTGGCTGAAAACGTAACCCCAGCCAGTGCCACGATCGGATCGACTCGGCCGCTTAATCCATTTGCCATCCTGGGCAACATCGCGCCGGGTGCATCCGCGACGGTCGTATTTAGGTTTCCCGCCTCGGCTGGAAACCCAGGCAGCCTGAACATCCTGCGCTTCAACGCAACCTATGCCGGTGGATCGACTGCGGGGTCATTCCGCATTGTTTTGCCGTGAGTCTGGAGGACGAATGAGAATCAAGCTGCCACTGTTTGTGATTTGTCTGATGCTGGCAGGAAGCACTGCCTTGGCCACGCCAATCACATTTTCGCTGACATCGTCGCTGCTGACCGCACTACCAGGCGCTACGGTGACCTTCAGTGCGACTCTCACCGAGACTGGCGGAAGCTCCACATTCCTCAATGGTGACATCGTCAACATCGCCGCGCCACTGCTGGCGGACGACACACTTTTTTTCCTGAACTTCCCGTTATCTTTGTCGCCTTTGCAATCGTTCACGGCGTCCATCCTTTCGGTGACGGTCCCCGCAGCGACGCCCGCCGGTCTATATTCCGGCTCGCTCGCCATTCTCGGCGGCAGCACTCCGTCTGCTCTCAACACGCTTGGAACGCAGCCGTTTGCGGTGAACGTGGTTTCATCGACGACCATTCCAGAACCCGATGGGACAGTGTTGGTATTGCTTGGGGCCGGCGCGTCGCTGGCGTGTGGTGTAGGTATTCGGGGGCACAAAATGAGAATTGAAAATTGATTGATGATTATTGATTAATGCGCAGTGAACCATGCAGCCAACGGTAATCGCCAAGCAACGGGAATTCCCACGCAGTACCGTAGTGGTTGGTCGCGGGATGCGATCTATAACCGCGACTGAATGTCGCTATACGCTAAATAGACCAGGTCGCTGAGAGCGGCGGGGTCGGGTTCCTGACCAGGCTTCACTTTCACATGGCGCATCCGTTTGCCGGTACCCTCGAGCAGGCGTTTGGGATCGCGCAGGTCTGCGCCATGGAAAAATCCAACGTTGACGTGCGATTTGAAAACATTCACGTAGGCAAAGGGCAGATCCCCGAAGCACGCGACGGGACAGCCATCGTGTATAAGCTCCTGGACCTCGTCGCCACACTCTCGCATGCGGGCAAACCAACGGCTCGCAATTGCGCCCAACTCCGGCGCTCGTTCATTGAGCCAGACATCGATGGCGGGATCGTGCCGAACCGATTCCGGAAACCGAAACAGCTTGTCCATCTTCAGTTCGTTTCGTTATAGGCCGAGCGGGCGGCTGCGCCGGCGTTCCCGGTCCAGTCGGGATACTTTGCTCGGAATTCCGTCGTTACCGTGTCTGCGATTTGTTCAAGCGTCTTGCCCTCCCGCTTAAGGTCGCGGACGCGGCTCTGAAGTATCTGCAGATAGTTTCGATCGGTTTCAATCAACGAGCCGTCACCCATCTCTCCATGACTGGGAACGATGCGCGCCGGGCGCAATCGCGCGGATTCCTCAAGACTGCGGAGCCAGGCCTGAACACTGGAGTTCGCGCTGAAGGCGAGAAAGCGCCGATTCATGATCACGTCGCCCGCGAAAAGGACATTGTCACCTTCGACAAAGATCAGCGTGTCGCCGTTCGTATGAGTTCCGCCATACGACAGCAGGCGCACGCGAACTCCACCCAGGTCGAGAGTCTTCTCTTTATCGAAAATTTCGTCGGCGCGACGGAACACCGCATCCTTCATCAACTCGGCATTGGCTGCAGACCGGGTAGCGAAATTCGGCTGAATCCCGAATTCGTCGATATCCTGCTGCAGCGCCCTCGCCCGGATGACTTTCGCACTCGCGGGAAACGCCGATTCGCCCAGCGTATGTTCGGAATGAAAGTGCGTTGCGACCACGTAGAGTTCCGCGTTGCTGCTGACCTTGCCGACTTCTCGAAGCACCGTCTGACCGTTCCGTGGGCCGAGACCGGTGTCGACGACAAGCGTACCTTTGCTGCCTACGATAATTCCGACATTCGGCACGCCGCCAACATTGCCATCGGGAATGACGTATACATGCTCGGATATCTTCACCGTCACGTTTTCTCGAATCAGAGGTGTGGGCGGAGTTGTTTGCTGCAGGAGAAGAACGACCCCCGCCATGAGCAGCCTGTTGTTGATGATTTGCATGCTGCAATCCTCGCGAAAGTTTCGCTCGGATTCAAGGGCGGAGTAAGAATACTGAATGTCTTTGAAGGAATGGGAATCGCGTTTCTGTAGAGGCGGTCGATCAAGAAA
This sequence comes from Terriglobia bacterium, assembly GCA_041481485.1. Taxonomy (GTDB): domain Bacteria; phylum Acidobacteriota; class Terriglobia; order 20CM-2-55-15; family 20CM-2-55-15; genus JBGPBY01. The sequence continues at coordinate 55 of JBGPBY010000502.1, read as the reverse complement.
TCCCTCTCCCAACGGGAGAGGGGGCCGAAGGCCGGTGAGGGGTACCGCACGTAAC
>JBGPBY010000501.1:0-5383 GCA_041481485.1 Terriglobia bacterium | reverse complement strand
GGAATTCGTGACGGCGCCAACGTTGAAGTGGTCGATGGAATTCAGAGTGGAGAACGTGTAGTTACCGCCGGAGCCTTCGAACTCGGCAAGCTGGATCCTGAAATTCTCGACAAGACAAAAGTTCATATCCAACTGCCAAAAGAAGAAGAGGAAGAATAGCAGCCACGCCGTTATGCAACAACCTTCTGAGAACCCCGAAAACTATTGGTTCGCCCGGCATTCGAAATCCATTGTTTTCCTGATTCTGATATTGGGAATTGCGGGAGTCTATGCCGGAATCAACATTCCGGTCGCTGTTTTCCCGACTACGAATTTTCCCCGCATCATCGTTGGTGTGGACAACGGCGTCATGCCGATCGAACAGATGGAAGTGGCCATCACCAGACCCATCGAACAGGCCGTCAATAGTGTGCCTGGGCTCGAGGATGTCCGGTCCGTCACCAGCCGCGGTTCGGCCGAGATTGATCTCTCTTTCGATTGGAACGTCAATATGCTGGAAACGCTGCAAATGGTCGATGCAGCGATTTCACGCGTACAGGGCAGCCTTCCTTCGACCGCCCAGATTCAAACTCATCGCCTGGATTTTTCCAGCTTTCCAATCATTGGCTACAGCCTGACATCCGGCAAGGTTCCGCAAACCGATCTTTGGGAAATCGCGACCTACGAAATCAAACCGCGCCTCAATCGCTTGAATGGGGTTGCCAGCGTCCTGGTTCAGGGAGGACTCGAGCCGGAATTTCACATCACCGTGGATCCCGCGCTCATGGTCCGTGCACACACTGGAGTTTCGGAAATTCTTACCGCCGTAAATCGGACAAATGTCATTGATTCACCGGGGCTGTTAAACCGCAATCACCAGCTGTTTCTGGGTCTGGTGTCCGGACAGACGCGCACTCCCGCGGAAATCGGCAACATTGTTATCAAGAATGTGAACAATGCGCCGCTGCGGATTCAGGACATTGGAACTGTGGCTCCGGCAACCGCACCGGCCTTTACTGTTGTCAGTGCGAACGGGAAACCGGCGGTACTTCTGAGCGTCAATCGCCAGCCCGACAGCAATACGGTTCAGGTTGCAGATGAAGTCCATCACGAAATGGAAGCGATCCGGCCGACACTTCCATCCGGCGTGGATATGCGCCCGTTTTACGATCAGTCCAACATCGTCAACGAATCCATCGCAAGCGTCCGTGATGCCATCATTCTGGGATTGTTTCTGGCAGCTTTCATCATCTGGCTGTTCCTGCGCGACTGGGGTACCGCGCTCATGACCGGACTGGTGGTTCCGGTCACGATGGTTGTCACCTTTATTGTGATGAGACTGATCGGCCAGACATTCAACCTCATGACGCTCGGCGGCCTGGCAGCCGCGGTTGGACTCGTCATCGACGACAAGATCGTCGTTGTCGAAAACATCGTGCTTCATCGTGACAGCGGCGAGGGCCCACTGGAAGCCACGGCAAGCGCTCTGAAAGAGTTGACAGTCCCCCTCATTGGATCGACCCTGACGCCGATCGTCGTATTTCTTCCTCTCGTTATCATCACCGGTGTAGTGGGCACGTTCTTCAGTGCACTTGCGATTGCAATGAGCGTGGCGCTTCTGACGTCCCTGGTTCTTGCGCTTGTCTGGACCAGCAATCTGGGCAGCCGGTTGATTCGCCGCGGAAAAATCGACGTCGTTCACGACTTCAGCCACGATTCTGCCGTCGAACGGATGCGTCGCATGATGGCCGCAGAGGAGGCATCGCTTAATGTGGGATTCTTTGGCCACATCCTGCGCTTTTATGAAAAGTGGATGAGGAGGTCTCTGCATCATCCGTTTGTTCTGATCTTCCTCTGCGCGATTTTGATAGTCGTCTCTTTCGTCTGTTATGGCGGCGTATCGTCGCTGATTCCGGCGCGGTTCGAATCATCGACGGAAAAGTATGCCGCGTCTCTCGAACGATACTGCCCGCCGTGTTATCACGGGCTGGGTACCGATCTGCTTCCGGCATTCGACGAGGGAGGCTTCATTCTGGATTACGTCATGCCTCCCGGAAGTTCGCTCGACGAAACCAATCGTGTGATCAATCATGTCGAGCGGATCCTGCGTTCCACGGCCGATGTCGAAAGCACATCGCGGCGCACCGGCCTGGAACTGGGACTCGCAGCGGTAACGGAACCCAATACGGGCGACATCGCCGTGAAACTCAAGAACGACCGAAAACGGAGTGTCGAAGAAGTCATTGGGGAAGTCCGTGCAAAGGTCAAAACGGCGGAACCGGTGCTAGACGCGGAATTCGTGCAGGTGTTGCAGGACATGATTGGCGACCTCACCGGCGCGCCACAGCCGGTCGTCGTCAAACTCTTTTCACAAGACGCCGATCTTCTTCGCAGCAGCGCCCCGATGGTCGCAGACGCACTGAGTGCGGTGAAGGTCGGCGACAGAATGCCCGTGGTCGATATTGAAGACGGCGTTGAAAACACCACCAGCGGTCCGGCCGTAATGTTTAACGTGAATCCCGTCGCCTCGGCACGCGCAGGTTTTGGCGTCGAAGAACTTGGCGCCGTAACCTCGGCAATGATCGATGGGGAACCAGCAACGGAGCCCATCGTCGTGAATGATCGCCGGTACACTCTTCGTGTGCGCTTTCCGGAGCAAACACGCGCATCTCTCGAATCACTGAATGAGACCATGCTCGTCAGTTCCGGAGGCGGAATGGCCACTTTGGGTTCCATGGCGACCGCCTCGGAGTTGCCGGGCCAAACCCAGGTGTTGCGGGACAATTTGCAACGGGAGGTCGAAGTGACGGCCCGGCTCGAAGGTATCGACATGGGGAGGGGCGTAGCTGCAGTCCAGAAAGCCGTCAGAGACCTGAAGCTTCCGGCCTCGATTCGAGTCGACTACGGCGGAACTTACAAAGAGCAGCAAAAATCGTTTCGAGATCTCACCACCGTGTTTGTATTTGCGATTGTGCTGATTTTTCTGGTATTGCTGTTCGAATTCCGCTCGTTTACGGCACCGATCGCCATACTTTCGTCGGCAATTCTTTCAACTTCAGGAGTATTTCTCGCGCTCCTCATCACTCAAAAGACTTTCAACGTATCGTCGTTCATGGGATTGATCATGGTTGTTGGCATTGTGGCTAAAAACGGAATCCTGCTGCTCGACGCCAATCAGAACTTTCGGGCAGCCGGACTAGCGCCCGAGGAAGCCATCATCCAGGCCGGACGCCGGCGGCTCCGGCCGATTGTCATGACAGCGTTGGCCGCAGTGGCAGGAATGACGCCGCTCGCTCTGGCCGTTGGAGCGGGATCGCAGATGCTGCAGCCACTGGCAATCGCGGTAATTGGAGGAATTCTGATTTCGATGGTACTATCGCTGGTCATTACGCCCGCGATGCAGTACCTGCTCAGTCGTGCTCAACCTGTTCCCAAAGAGTATTGACGGTGTTCTGCTCCTCCTCCCTTTGAAATTTGCGGCCCACTGTAGGCGCGGTCTATGACCGCGCACGATCTCTCGTTTATGGATTCCAATTCGAGGAATCCCAGTCTGAAAATCTGTGCGCGGTCATAGACCGCGCCTACAGTGGGCCGCAGACGCAACTCCCCCTAATCGGATTTCTCGTTCCAAGCCAGGGTGACTTGATACGCGTGAGTCTTTACGTTGAACTCCGGGATTATTTTTGGAATGTATTGGCTCCTGGCATTGGGATCGTAACGCTTGTGAATTGCGGAATCCAGATGGTGTTCGAAAACAAATTTCCCAATAAACCATCCCATTGAACCACCGGCCACAATGTCTGACGCATAGTGCTGTTGTGCCGTAAAGCGCGAGACACTGACCACGGAGGCCAGTGAATAGGCGATGATGGGAACGACCTTACCTCCCTTATATTCGTGAGAGATCAGTGAAGCAAACGACCACGACATGATCGCGTGTCCCGACGGGAAGCTTCTTTGATTCTTGAAAAAGCGGCCATTCCCACCAATAACGTTCGGCCGTTCTCGTCCTGCTCCAAATTTGAGAATGGACACCAGAATGTATCCATCCAGCAGCGACTGGGCCCCGAGGACTCCTGCCTCACGCGCATGGGGATTGTCAGTGTGCTTTCCGTAAAGATAAAGAGCTCCCGCAACTGGGAGCGTCGTGTACACCGCTCCAATCTGAGAGACATTTTTGCTAAATCCGACCTGACTTACGGAATTAGGAAGAGCATGTGAGGTCCGGCGGTCGGTCGCAATCAAAGCGGCTGTTCCGGTCCCAAAAATGACCCACCACTTGGCATTTTCGCGGTGAATGTGTGCAGGGCTCGTCCACATTGCTTTTTGATCAGACCAGAAGTTCGCAATAATTTTCCTTCCCGTCGACGGTAAATGCTTGGTTTCGCTGGGTAGCAGAATGTCTCCAGGAGCCTGTGCAGGAACCGGCTCAGGGACCTTTTGCGGCGCGACACTGACCTCTGCGGCTGGAGGGTTTGGTGTAGCGGGCTCCTGTAATCCGTTATCCGGTACAGGATTCTGCAGCATGAGAAAAGCAGCGAGAATGAGTGGCTCCATATTGCCTCCGGGCAATTCGTGCCGAAGTTTTTAGAAGTTCCGAGAGACACGCTTCTGAAATGCCTTCCTTCGAATTAGCAATTGAGTTTCCACACCGAGGAGAGGGGGCGCATGTCCCGCAGCTGAAACGGGAAGTCCATCCTTCCGCTTCGAGTTCCCATCAAATTGGAAAAAGAATACAACCAGTGCCGGAGAAACATTTCCCCGAATTTGAGAAGGTACACACAAGCGCTCTCACGAAGATTCTGCCGCATGAAGTTTCCTGCTCTGACATGGGCAGAATTAATTTTTGTTTATAGTTTGTGAAATTCGACCTTTAACCGGATTCATGTGCAAAGATGTGCCGCATAAAAAGAAAATTGCTTCACTCACAGTATTTGCGGCAAACAGCACACGGCCCGCAAGAGAGTACTCGGAACCACAAGGGAGGATTAAATGAACAGACATTGGATTATGGCGATTGCCGTTCTCTTCACTATGGGCGTTGCCATGAGTGGCACCGCCCAAGCACAAACGTTCAAAGTTGAAAAATTCGATATCAAAGGTGACGGCGGCACGGACTATGTTGCTGTGGAATCCGCAACGAACCGCGTGTTTGTTTCGCGCGCGGACCACATGTTGGTAGTCGACGGCGCCACCGGCAAAGTACTAGGGGATATTACAAACACGCCTGGCGTTCATGGCGCCGGCATCGCGACCAAGGCCGGGCATGGCTTTACAACCAACGGTGGAAATTCGACCGTCACGATGTTCGATCTGAAGACACTCGCAGCGATCAAGCAGATTCCGGTAATGCAGGGTGGTCTCGACGGCATCATGTACGACGAGCCCGATGACAAGATCATTC
>JBGPBY010000500.1:0-5399 GCA_041481485.1 Terriglobia bacterium | reverse complement strand
GGTACCGCAAGTAACAATATTTACTTGCGGTACCCCTCACCCGGCCTTCGGCCGTCCTCTCCCGTTGGGAGAGGGATTTCTTGATAGCGTCCTACTGCGGGCGATGGAACAAACCGCCATATACGGCTTTGCCAATAACGTGTCCGGACATGGCCTTGAATACGTTTGTCCGGGTTTCGATTTCCGGATTCGTCGCGGCCGTCGACGCCGGGACATCGACTTTGGTGTCCAACGCGTAAATTTCGATCATGTAATGATGCACTGGCCCGGTTGCCGGCGCTCCCGGCCCGCGATAGCGGGGTCCGCTGGCACTGATTTGATGAGATCCATCGGCAAGCGTTGCTCCCATCGGCACATTTTCCGGAAGGCTTTTGAGAGTTGGAGGCATATTCCACATCAGCCAGTGCACCTGGGTATCGGTTCCTTTTGTCGGTGCGGCATCCGCATCATACATGTGCAGGACGAGACTGGCTGCTGCCGCCGGCACATTGGTCCAGGTCAGCGCCGGAGATACCTGCTCGCCAGCCTGAGTGTATTTTGCGGGAATCACTCCGCCATCCTGCCAGGCCGTAGTGGTGAGCACCATCGCCGGAGCAGCAGGCGCGGCGGCGGCCGGGGCTCCGCCGCGCTGGGCCGGAGGGCCCTGCGCGAGCATGGCGCCGGCAAGACCAGTAATCAACGCGGCGAACAAGAGGGTTCGCAAATTCTTCATGGTGGATGTCCTCCTACGATACGGCCGCAGAAGCGGCATGCAATCCGGCGATACGATTATCAATGTCGGCAATGGCTTCGTTAATCTGCCGTCGCCGGCTCTCATGCGTTACGATTTCAAGCTGCCGCGTCATTTGGGTGCGCGCCAGTTTTAATGAATCCAACTGACGCATTTGTTCCGGGTTCTTCTTCACAGGCATTCGAGCCATTTCACGGTCGGCCTGCAGTTCATCTCTGCGTTCCTGAATTCTCGCTTCCGAGTCGATCAACCCCTCACCAGAATCTCCCATCAATCCACATCCTTTCGTGCGTCGATTATAGCCGGACGGCGCGGCCTTCGACGATAACTGGCGGAAAAATTATTGCGGTGCGCGCTATCATCGGAGCATGACTCCACAATCGGATGCATGTGTTCTCTTCGGCGCGACGGGCGATCTGGCGTTCAAACAGATTTTTCCGGCATTGCAGGCACTGACGCGCCGCGGTCATCTCGACATGCCGGTGATCATCGTCGCAAAATCGGGATGGAATCTGGACAAACTGAAATCCCGCGCCAAAGAAAGCGTGACGGCTCATGGCGGCCTGGACCCGGTGGCGTTCGACCGGCTCTTGTCCCGTCTGCAGAATGTCGACGGAGATTATGCCGACGATGCGACCTACGGCAAACTTTGCCAAGCGCTTGGTGGGGCCGCCCATCCGCTTCACTATCTGGCAATTCCCCCGAGCATGTTTGAGAATGTCGCTCAGGGTCTCGCACGCTCGGGTTGCTCCAAAGGCGCGCGCATCATCGTTGAGAAGCCGTTCGGACGCGACCTTGCGTCCGCAAGAAAACTCGACGAGACGTTGCATTCCCACTTTCCGGAATCGTCCATCTGGCGCATCGATCACTTCCTCGGCAAGGAACCGGTCCAGAACCTGATTTACTTCCGGTTCGCGAATGCCTTTCTGGAACCCATATGGAATCGGGATCACGTGGCCAGCATCCAAATCACCCTCGCGGAAAATTTTGGCGTCGAAACGCGGGGAAAATTCTACGAAGAGGTAGGCGCAATCCGCGATGTGGTACAGAACCACATGCTCCAGATCATGGCGCTGCTGGCAATGGACGCGCCTGTCGGGAACGATCCGGAGACGATGCGTGACGAGAAACACCGGTTGTTGAAATCGATTCGCACGTTGTCACCCGGCGATGTCGTGCGGGGCCAGTACCGCGGTTATCGCGAAACCCAGGGGGTGGCATCGGACTCGAAAGTGGAAACCTTTGCCGCACTCCGCCTGCATATCGAAACGTGGCGATGGGCCGGCGTGCCGTTCTATATCCGGGTTGGAAAGCAATTGCCGGTAACAGCCAATGAAGTGATGGTCGAACTCAAATATCCTCCGCAGGTTGTATTTGACGACGTTCAAAAGGGGCATCCGAATTACTTTCGCTTCCGGCTCAGTCCAGATGTTTTCATCTCGACCGGAGCTCGTATCAAATCGCCCGGTGAATCCATGACCGGGCATGCAGTGGAACTGATTGCCCACGAACATCCCGGAGAATCGATGATGCCTTACGAACGATTACTCGGAGACGCCATTCGGGGAGACGCGTCGCTGTTTGCACGCTATGACAGCGTGGAAGAGGCGTGGCGCGTTATTGATCCGATATTGGGAAACTGCACGGAACTCATGGAATATGAGCCGGGAACCTGGGGCCCTGCGGAAGCCGCGCGCATCATGGAAAATGGTGGGCATTGGCACAACCCTTAGGCTGCAGTTCAATATTTTTGATCTGTTCCACCGGCTTACGCCGGTGGCTAAAGGGCCTGTCGCCGCTCCGCGGCTGGGGACTCGGAACGTTCTTGTTCCCAGCCGCGGAGCGGCGGCAGTTCGATAGCCACCGGCGTGAGCCGGTGGATCGTGCGCGCGCGAACCCCACCCCTCGCTCATTCACTTGATCCCCGGTAGGCATGGTGTTCTACTTGTTTGCTGAAAGCTGCAGGGAGTGAACCATGAAACGGTTTTTCAAATGGGCTGTCGTTCTTATTGTTGTCCTGATCGTTGCTGCAGTCGCGTTGTCCTTCTTTATCGACGCAAACCGATTCCGCCCGACGCTCGAGGCCAGCCTGAGCGGAGCGTTACACCGGACGGTAAAGCTCGGGAATCTGAGCCTCTCGATATTTTCCGGTTCCGTGGAAGCGAAGGACCTCGAAGTGTCCGACGATCCCGCATTCAGCAAGGCTCCGTTCCTCAAGGCAAAGGCGGTGCGTGTTGGTGTGGAGCTCAAGCCGCTCATCTTCTCGCGGCAACTCAATGTCACCGGGATCACGATCGAAAAACCGGAGATCACCCTCATCCAGAAGCCGGCCGGCGATTGGAATTTCTCCAGTCTCGGCAACGATGGATCATCGACCCCGCCCAGCCCCGCTTCGTCGACCGCCGCAGCAGGTGAAGGCATGGCTCTGACGGTCAGCCGTCTGAATATCTCCGATGGCCGGCTGACACTCGGTCGCACCAGTGGGACGTGGAAGCCTCTCGTTCTTGAAAACGTCAATATCGAAGTGAAGGACTTCTCGGCGACATCCAGCTTTCCATTCACTCTGTCGACCAGGGTCCAGGGCGGCGGCGTCATCAAGCTGGACGGCAAGGCCGGCCCCATCAATCCCACCGACGCTTCAATGATGCCGGCAACGGTCAATGTCGCCATCGATGGCCTGGATCTTGCGGCGGCCGGGATTGCCAATTATGCGCCCGATGTGAGCGGTCTCATTTCACTGCATGGAACCGCAGACACAAACGGGAGCACGTTGAAGGCAAATGGAGCCATCAAGGGAGAAAAGTTGAAGCTATCGAAAGGTGGAACTCCCGCCACCATTCCCGTGCAACTGGATTTTGCCGCCGAACACAATCTCCGAAAGCATTCCGGGCAACTCCAGCGGGGCGACATTCATCTTGGAAAGGCACCTGCCAGTCTCACAGGCTCCTATTTCGAACAGGGGAAATCCATGATGCTGAAAATGAATCTGGATGCTCCCAACATGTCGGTTTCCGAAGTCGTCAACATGCTCGGACCGCTTGCAATTGTGCTGCCGGCGGGATCTTCACTGCACGATGGAAACATCAGTTCCAAACTTTCAATTCAGGGACCGGCAGACAAACTGGTAACGACCGGAACCATCGGCGTCCGCGACACCACGCTCTCGGGTTTCGATCTGGGAAAGAAGATGTCCTTTATCGAAGCACTCGCGGGCATCAAGGCCGGTAACTCCACCGTCGTTCAAAACGCAAGTCTGAATGTGCAGGTTTCTCCCGAAGGAATTCAGGCACAGAACATTCAGCTGAACGTACCCGCAGTGGGAGACCTTCGCGGCGACGGTACGATCAGCGCAGCCAACGCTCTCGATTTCAAGATGAGCGCTGCTCTGCATACCACGGGGAACGCATCCATAATTGCGGATAAATCGATTCCGTTCTTCGTACGGGGAACTTCATCGGAACCGGAATTCAAACCCGATGTCAAAGGAATGGCCAAAGAACAAGTCAACGCGGTAAAAAAGGAGGCAGGAAACGCGGCTTCAAATTTCCTGAAGGGAATACTCAGCGGACAGAAGAGTGGAGATGCCGGGACGACCCCCTGATTGGGTAGCGTCTCAAAATCCATCGAATTCGGTTTACAGCAAATGGAAGATTCGCGTATGGTGGTGCAGCAACAATATCGTTGCGAATAAATTGAATGTTCGGAAGTTCCTGTCCTCGGTCGGTCTTGTTTGATCCTACCGCTTAGCCCGGAAGTTTCCTTACAGAACAGGTAAATCAAATGGCTAAAAAATTGTTTGTTGGGAATTTGTCATTTAAAACAACGGAGAACGATCTCCGAAATGCATTTGAACAGTACGGAGCTGTGGAATCGGTCGCGATCATCATGGACCGCGACACTGGCCGCTCTAAGGGTTTTGGCTTTGTCGAAATGAGCGAGGAAGATGCCAACAAGGCAATCGCCGGACTCGGCGGCGCCGAACTGGATGGCCGCGCGCTCACCGTTAATGAAGCCCGCCCCATGGTGAAGCGGGAATTCGGCGGCGATCGTGGTGGACGCGGCGGCGGACGCGGCGACCGGTACTAATCGCTCTCGCTTCAATCATCGATTTCATTTTTGTACGCCCGTATCCGGCCATCAGGCTCCGGGTGCGGGTGTGCCTTTCCAGCCCCCTTCCAGTCCGCAGCTCAAACCACGCCTCCATCAAAACTGATACACGAGAAAGTTGCCACGCAGATCCGCGTTGCTGCCAGGTTTCTCCATGACCGGCTTGTGGCCAAAGGCCTCGACGAATTTCGGATTCGCCACAAAACAAGCAGCGCGCCAGCCCGGAAATTTTGCAAACGCGCGTCCAATGTCGGAATAGAGATCCAATAAAGTCCTGTCGCTCTCGTCACGTTCCCCTTCTGCACTCATTCGAACGCCATAGGGCGGATTGAAGCAGAACACACCGGGATTCATATTTCTTGAAGCCGGCAGCATTCGCGCCACTTCGGCCGGCGTCAGTCTACGTGCATCAAACTGTGCAATGACGATTGAGCTTTCGTGCAAGGGTCCGGTCAGGCCGGCAGCCCGGAGATTGCCGACCATCGAGGGAATGCGCTCTTCATCGATGTCCAGTGCCAGAATTCGGGGAACCGTCCCGGTAAAAAGATCCCGGCTTTGAATC
>JBGPBY010000499.1:0-5443 GCA_041481485.1 Terriglobia bacterium | reverse complement strand
CTCCCGTTGGGAGAGGGATTGCTTGAATCGACTGTCCTTAGAGGAATCTACCGCGAAGAGATGTACGTTTCTTGCCGGCCTTGAAGTGGATCTTCTTCAGGTCCCCGGCGCTCATCATGCAATTGAGCGGCCCGGTCAAGAGCCACACCGATATTCCTGCAAATGTTGTTTTGTCCCACGTGACGCTCGAATTCGGCTTGGTGCATCAGCCGGGAAGGCTGAGGCCTCGCACCGCAAAGCAACAGGTGGCGGCCCGTCTCCTGCGCGTGGTCGGCCAGTTCTTCCAGAGCCTGGAGGCCGGTGGAATCAATGGCAGTCATGTCTCTCAGCCGGAGAACGATAATTTCCGGTAATGATGAAATGCGTTCGCGAATCCGATCGATCTTATCGGTGCCGCCAAATAGAAACGGACCATCGATTCTAAATATGGAGACGTAATTCGGAATCTTTCGGTCATGCAGAGAATGTTGCCGGATTTCGGCAACATGTTCCTCGGTAACCTGCGTGATGGATGTTGTTGCCGTAACCTTGCGTATGAAGACCAGTACCGACAGCACCATTCCGAATTCCACCGCAGTCGTGAGATCTACGAAAACCGTCAGCGCCAATGTGATGCTCCAGACCGCAATCTCGAGTTTCGACAGCCGCAGCAGTTCCGGAATCTCTCTCCACTCGCCCATATTGTAGGAAACGACAAGAAGAATCGCCGCCAGGCTGGCCAATGGAATGAAACTGGCCAATGGTGCGGCAAACAGGAGCACCGCCGCCAAAGTCAGAGCATGAGTCATTCCCGCCACTGGACTACGCGCTCCGGATCGGACATTGGTCGCGGTCCGTGCTATGGCGCCAGTGGCCGGCAAGCCGCCAAAAAGTGGAGAAACAACATTAGCAACACCCTGTCCGATCAGTTCCACATTCGGGTTGTGCTTGTCGCCGGTCATGCGATCGGCCACAACTGCCGACATCAGGGATTCAATGGCACCCAACATCGCAACGGTAATGGCGGGCGAAATCAAAGATTGAAGTGTCCCAAACGAGACGTGGGGAAATCGAAGGTGGGGAAGTCCGGACGGTATTCCCCCATATCGGGTTCCGATGGTTTCGAGAGGCAAGTGAAGCACTCGGGCTGCAATCGTCACCGTTCCCAATACAGCGATATAGGCTGGAACTCGGCGAAAGCGATTCATTAAGAGCACTATCAACGCCAATGAAACGATTCCCGTTCCGGCTTCATAGATCGACAGCGTGGACAAATTCCGGAGCAATACGTTCATGCGCGCCGGAAAATCACCTGGAACTTTATCGATTCGCAGGCCCAGGAAATCCCGAATCTGCGTGCTCGCAATTAATATGGCAATTCCGTTGGTGAATCCCACGACGACGGGTCTGGGAATAAACTTCACGGCGCTGCCCAGACCCGTGACGCCGAGAAATATGAGTATGAACCCGGCCATCATCGTGCAAATCAGCAGGCCATCGAAACCGTATTTGGTCACGATCCCTGCAACAATCACGACAAAGGCTCCAGTGGGTCCGCCGATTTGAAGCCGGGAACCGCCAAGCGCCGAAATCAGGAATCCCGCAATCACGGCACAATACAGACCGGCTTGCGGAGTAACACCGGAAGCAATGGCAAATGCCATCGCCAATGGGAGTGCCACCGATCCAACAGTCAGACCAGCAATGATGTCGGCTCCGATATCCTTGCGGGAATATCCTTTGCTCAAAGTCACGAAGGACTGCGGAAGCCAGGTGCGGAGGGAGTCTTTCATCCTTTATATAGCTTGCAGGAGGGACGCGAACGCTGCAATGTACATCTATATATTAATATAAATGAATATAAAGGGGCAAAAAAACTATCGCTCCGATTCGGAAATTTGAACCAGAAGATCCTGAATGTTGACCAGATGGTTGTTGAAAATATCCCTGGCCACATCCAGAAGCCGGAAAATTACCGGGTCGCGAACGGAATAGTACACACTCTGTCCTTCTTTTCTCCCGACGACAATATTCCGGCTTCGCAACAGTGCCAACTGCTGGGACAGTGTGCTTTGTTCGACTTTGAGTCTTTCACTGAGTTCGTTGACACCAACTTCTCCATTTCGCAGAGCATCGAGAATCATGATTCGAAGCGGATGTGACAGTGCCTTGAAGAACTCGGCCTTGAACTTGGCAAGATCATTCACGCAAAACACTATACCGTCTGCCGGACATTTTCGTATCCGGGTTCAAGGGAACGTCATGGTGCGGAAGACGGAGGCGATACCCGCTGTAGGGGCGGTCTATGACTGCCCACGATTTCTAAGCCTGTGAAATTGCGGGCGGTCATAGACCGCCCCTACAGCGGGCCTAAAGCCATCCCTTTCCCCTCGCGATTCGCGCCGCTTCCACACGATTGTTTGCACCAAGTTTGCTGATTGCCTCAGAAAGATAATTGCGAACCGTTCCCTCCGAGAGATGCAGCTGGCTTGCGACGTCGGCGCTGCTGGCGCCTTCGGAAGCGAGGCGCAATACCTGCCGCTCGCGGTCGGTGAGAGGATCGTCTTCCGTCCAGGCTCCCGCTGCGAGTGAGGGATCTACGGCACGCAGGCCTGCGTGCACGCGGCGTACGGCTTCGGCAAGAGTCGCTGCCGGAGAATCCTTCAGGAGATAGCCGGTTGCGCCGGCCTCGAGGGCTCGGCGCAGGTACCCCGGCCGGGCGAAAGTGGTGAGAATGATCACGCGTGAGGCGCATCCGCGCTGTTTGAGCTCCGCGGCAACTTCGAGTCCGCTCATTTCCGGCATTTCGATATCGGAAAGCAGAATGTCCGGTGCGTGCTTCAAAGTGAGATCGAGCGCTTCTTTCCCGTTTGCCGCTCGTCCAACGACCTGAATATCCCGTTCGATTTCGAGCAGCGCGGCCAGCGCACCGAGCACCATGCTCTGATCTTCAGCGATTACAACACGGATCGTCATCGCGATATGCCGGGCAGCGTGATCACAAGACGCGTTCCGGACGCAGACTCACGCCGCAGTTTTCCGCCCAGCGCCTCGACGCGCTGTCTCATACCCGACAAGCCGATACCTTCCGGAGTCATCTGGCCGCAACCGTCATCCCGAACCTCCAGCCGGCATCCTTCGGGAACCATATTGAGTTTCAACGTGCATGACGTTGCCTTTGCGTGACGAATCACGTTCGTCACGGCCTCACGCAGCGCCATAGCAAGCACGCCTTCCTGCGCGGGAGGAATTTCCCCGGATGCGAAATCCCATTCCACCCTCAAACCGGCGGCTTCGAGCGCCTGTGCCGCCTGTTGCGCTTCGGCCTCCAGGCTGCGCGAATGATAGCCCTGTATCGTTGCTCTCACCTGAGCGAGGGCCTCGCGCGAAATGCGTTCGACATCCCGGATTTCGTCCACAGCACGGGCGGGATTTGCATCCGCAAGCTTGGAGGCAAGCTCCGACTTGAGAACTATCAGCGATAGCGTGTGCCCGAGCACATCGTGAAGGTCGCGTGCAATCCGTTCGCGCTCGGCGATTCGCGCCAGGTGCTGGACCTCCTCCTCGGCCCGCTGCAATTTCTTTCGCGCGCGATGTTGTTCGCCATAGTAGACGTTCACCACACCAATCACCGTGGTCATCAAGCCGCAATATAGCCAGAAGTAAATGGGAAAGCGCAGCCACCACATTTCGATGGCGATGACAGCCAGGACGCTGCTGATAACCCACACCCCCGCGGAACGGCGCTCCAGTTTCCCGGCAAAAGCGGCGGCATAAACGAAATAGACCGCAGACGCCGGGTTAATCGGAGCGACTGCAGCTCCCAGAAAAGTGATGAGAGCAATCATCAGCAGGAGATCACGGCCTTCGACCCAATACGCGCGAAAGTAGAGGACGAGGAAGCACAGAATGCTTCCGGCGGTTGCCAGCCAGAGCAGCAGTGTGGCCGGGAGGAAGTAAGCGTTCAGCGGCATTGCCAGCAGATAAACCAGCCAGACATAGGGAACCCACCCGATGTCTTTGTCATTCGGCAGCAATCGCATCGGCGTCATTATCCCCCGTCAGGCGGACTTGCGCACGAGAAGCGTTGCCGGCCGCAGCGAACCGAAGGTCGCGATCGTGAAAAACACATAGGAGATCAGCGAGCCGTCGCGGCGAAGATCTTTACAACCGTGTTGCGAAAAGACCCTGGCATAGTCCTGAAGATGGCGAATGTCATCGATGACGGCGTGGCCACCGGGCCGGAGTACTCGTGCAATTTCGCGAATGGCCAGCGCTCGATCGTCCGCCGAATCGATGTTGTGGATCGCGGCACGTGACAGGATCACATCAAATGCGGCGTCGGGAAAAGGAATTTGACGCATGTCCGCAGTGCGCACGTCGACGCGATCTCGTACGCCTTCGCGCCGGGCATTTTCCAGCGCGGCGTCGGATACGTTGCCGGTCAGATCCTGGGCTTGCCAGATGTCGATACCGGTTGCTTTACCTGTCCGGAGCCGTTTGGCTGCACCGACAAGAATTAGTCCGCGCCCGCATCCCACATCGAGAACCTGCTCTCCGCCGGTCCAGTCAATGCGCTGCAACAGACGATCGCGCTTTCGGAGTTTGCCGACCCGGCTTTCCCACAGTATCCATGCCACCATCACAAGGCAGAGGATAGCCGGTCCTAAAGCCATGCTTGTCAGGACATAAACAACCCGGGGAATGTGAAGGGCCGTGTGGTGGGAAAGCAGTGTGACGGCATACCACAGTGCGAGGCCCGTCCCCGCAACAAGCGAGAGATTGCGAACGACCGCCGGCGCATCGATTCCATAGTCCGGGCGCTTTGTCCGGATTTTTGCCGCTCGCGGATACCGCCGCCATCCCGCCAGATCGAGCATCACAATGTAGAAGATAATGAGAAGGATAGTGATATCCCCATTGATTCCCTGAGCAACGCCGACCCATGGGGATGCAATTCCGCCAATTGCCTGCAGGGCTTTGATGTGAAGAAAGGCTTCGTTGATCGCACCGCCAAACAGATTGCATGCACTGAGAAGCATGGCCGTGAGATGGATGATTCGCCAGCCGCGCGGCTTGTACCGGACCGCTCCATATCCGATTCCAAGTACCACAAGACCGCCAATCGCCAGCCAGTGTGGGAAGAAAAACTTATGCAGCCGGTAAATACCGAGGCCGGTGAGACACGCGACTGCATACGCTAACGCAAACAACTTGCCCCACGCCCGATGCTTCGCGCTGCCCTTGCGAGTGAACATGAGGGGAAAGAAGGCAGCCATGGCAACGAGACACGACGCGGTGTGCGGCCAGCCGAGAAGCGACAAGTTGAGTTCGATGAAATTCGCCATTTTCCGACTCCTCCGGCCCACTGTAGGCGCGGTCTATGAATCATTGAAGGTATGCGATTCCGACTGTAGGGGCGGTCGATCAAGAAATCCCTCTCCCAACGGGAGAGGGGGCCGCG
>JBGPBY010000498.1:0-5454 GCA_041481485.1 Terriglobia bacterium | reverse complement strand
TTACCGGTTAACAATCACAATCTATTTGTCGGGGCGGTCTATGACCGCCCGCATTTCGGAAGTATGCAGCCCCCTCATTGGCGGGCGGTCATAGACCGCCCCTACAAAGAAATTGTCATTGAAAGCGGATCTCCTCCGTTTCATTAAATCCATCCGGAAAGCAAAACCGCCATATTGGTCGAGATTCCTTTGATGCTAGAATCGGCGGCCATGAAACAACGAAAACATGCTTTGCTGGTGTGCCTGATACTGGTCCTCAGTTCCGGCGCACTGTTGTTTGCTCCGATTGCCCGTACACTGGCGGCGCCAGTTCCTTCGCAGCTTTCGGATCAGCAGTTCTGGAATCTGTCACGCGACCTTTCCGAAGACGACGGCTTTTTCCGGTCGGACAATCTGCTCTCCAATGAAACGACCTTTCAATGGGTGATCCCCGACCTGGCGAAAGCGGCAAAGCAGGGCCGTGTGTACATGGGTGTGGGACCGGAACAGAATTTCACGTATATCGCTGCTCTGAAGCCGGCAATGGCCGTGATTGTCGACATCCGCCATGGCAACACCGATGTGCATCTGATGTACAAAGCGTTGTTTGAGCTCTCCAAAGATCGGGCGGAATTTGTTTCACGCCTCTTTTCGCTCAAGAGACCCAACGGGCTGACCACCCAGTCTTCTGCATCCCAGATTTTCAACGCATTCTTGACTGCGGATGGAAGCAAGGAACTCTACGACGAGAATCTCAAGGCCATTCAGGATCAGCTCATGAAGAAGCATGGTTTTCCGCTGAGCGCGGGGGATCTGGATGGCATCAAATGGGCGTTGAGCAATTTTTATCAGTTCGGCCCATTGATCGACTACAACTCCAGTTTGTCGACGAACACTCCTCCCGTAGTTGTCGGCGCAACCGGCGGGGGCGGGGGCCGAGGCCGCGGTGGAAATAATCAGGTGAACTACGCAAGCCTGATGGAGGCCGACAATGGTAGCGGTCAATATATGAGTTATCTGGCAAGCGAGGAGTCTTTCCTGTTTCTCAAAGACCTCGAGAGCCGCAATATGCTGATTCCCGTCGTGGGGGACTTCGGAGGCGACAAAGCGCTCCGTGCCGTAGGAAAGTATCTGAAGACTCTCGATGCCACGGTGTCGGCGTTCTATTTGTCCAACGTGGAGCAGTATCTGGTGATGGATGGCAAGTGGGATCAATTCTGCGCGAATGCCATTTCACTTCCTTTGGATAACACCAGCATGTTTATCCGCAGTGGAAACGGTGGGCCTTTTACTTTGGGCGGTGGTGGGCGCAATGGGCGCGGCGGCGGCGGTGGCGTTGGCAATTCATCGATTGCCAACATGCTCCCGGAATTGATGCCCGGGTGCGGATCGAAGTGATCTACGCGGGTTCGTTCGCGAGTATCCTTTTTCCATATGGACTCGCTTCCGGAATTTCGCTATAAAAGAGGGTCTTCCGTCACAGTGCTGTGCCGGACAGACGACTACGAAAGTCTTCGACACTGATTTCTTCAGGTCGAGGGCTTTTTTTATTTGAGGCGCTATCGATATTTCAGGCAAGATATGGGGGTTTTGGCCGACGCGTTGCGGCAGTCACCCCATCTAAACAAAAACCAGGATCGAGAGAGGAAGCAATCATGACCCCAAAAGATATTTTCCAGACCATCAAGGAAAAAGGAGTGAAATTTGTCGACCTCCGCTTTTGCGACACGCGGGGGAAGGAACAGCATGTGAGCGTACCGGTCGCCTCGTTTGGTGCGGACAAATTTGAGTCCGGGCACTTCTTCGACGGTTCCTCGATTGCCGGATGGAAAGGGATTCAGGCTTCGGACATGGTGCTGATGCCCGATCCGACTTCTTCATTCATCGATCCGTTTCTGACGCAAACCACGCTGGCAATCACCTGCGACGTCATCGAGCCCTCTGACGGCAAAGGTTACGATCGCGATCCCCGCTCCATCGCAAAACGCGGCGCCGACTATCTCAAGTCCACCGGGCTTGGCGACACCGTATACTTCGGACCCGAACCGGAATTTTTCATTTTTGACGCCGTGGAATGGTCCGTGGACATGTCGGGTTCCCGCGTGAAGATTTTTTCCGAAGAAGCGGCATGGAATACCGGTGAATCGTATGCGAACGGCAACAAAGGACATCGTCCTGCGGTAAAGGGCGGATACTTCCCGGTGCCGCCCATCGATTCTCTGCAGAACATCCGTTCCGAGATCTGCACGGTGCTCGAACAGATCGGGGTTATCGTTGAGGTTCACCACCACGAAGTCGCCACCGCAGGCCAGAACGAAATCGGAACGAAGTTTGCCCCGCTGGTTCAACGTGGCGACTGGATGATGCGGCTCAAATATGCCGTGTTCAACGTTGCGGCAAAGCATGGCAAGACGGCGACATTCATGCCAAAGCCGATCGTCGGCGATAACGGATCCGGCATGCACTGTCATCAGTCCATCTGGAAAGGAAAGAACAACCTTTTTGCCGGCGACGGTTATGCCGGACTTTCCGAATTTGCCATCCACTACATCGGCGGCATCATCAAACATGCCAAAGCTCTGAATGCAATTACCAACCCCGGAACCAATTCCTACAAACGTCTGGTGCCCGGCTTTGAAGCGCCGATTAACCTGGCTTATTCGGCCCGCAACCGATCGGCCGCTGTGCGCATTCCTTTGGTCACCAGCGCAAAAGCACGCCGGATTGAAGTGAGGTTCCCGGATCCTACAGCGAACCCCTATCTTGCCTTTACGGCAATGATGATGGCCGGACTGGATGGCGTTCAGAACAAGATCAATCCCGGTAAACCAATGGACAAGAATCTGTACGAACTGGAAGCCGAAGAGGCGAAGAAGGTTCCGCATCCCTGCGCGTCTCTTGACGAAGCGCTCGACCACCTCAACAAGGATCGGGCATTCCTGACCAAGGGCGGCGTCTTCAGCAACGACATGCTTGACGCCTACATCGATCTGAAGATGGAGGAAGTCACGAGGTTCCGCATGACGACGCACCCCATCGAGTTCGACATGTACTACAGCCTGTAAGGTCCGTTCACGCTGTGAAATGAAGAGCCGGCGCCACCGCCGGCTCTTTTATTTTCCAGATCTGCCGCCGCTCCGCGGCTGGGAAAGGGAAAAGCGACGCGGCAGATCCGGCGATATTGCGTTGGCGGCCCACGGCAGGCGCGGTCTGTGAAGGTGTGAAGGAATGTAGAGGTGGTCGATCAAGAAATCCCTCTCCCAACGGGAGAGGGGGCCGCGTAGCGGCCGGTGAGGGGTACCGCAAGTAACAATCTTTACTTGCGGTACCCCTCACCCGGCCTTCGGCCGCCCTCTCCCGTTGGGAGAGGGATTTCTTGATCGACCACCTCTACATTCCTTCACACCTTCACAGACTGCGCCTTCGGTGGGACTCGATTTTTTGTTATCCACAAAACCTTTGTTACACTGTGGGCCGTCCTATCGCAGACCTAAGGAGCACCTATGTCCGGCCATTCCAAGTGGCACAGCATCAAACACAAAAAAGCGGCGATCGATTCGAAGCGGGGTCGGTCCTTCACCAAATACATCAAGGAAATCACGATTGCCGCGCGCATCGGCGGCGGCGATCCGGAAGGAAATCCGAGGCTTCGCAAGGCCATTGCCGATGCCAAATCCCTCAACATGCCGGCCGATAACATCAAACGTGCTGTGATGAAGGGTACCGGCGAACTGGAAGGCGGCCAGCTCGAGGAAATCACGTACGAAGGGTATGGTCCATCGGGAGTTGCCGTAATCGTTGAAGTTGTCACCGACAACCGCAATCGCACGGTCAGTGAGATCCGGCACATCTTTTCCAAGAACGGTGGAAACATGGGGGAGTCCGGCTGCGTTTCCTGGATGTTCCACAAGAAGGGCGACATCGTCATCGAAGCAACGAAAGCCGATGAAGAGACCGTAATGACCATCGCGATTGAAGCGGGCGCTGACGATTTCCAGAATGAGGGCGAGGCCTACGAGATTTATACGGCTCCGGAGAATTTCGATGCCGTACTCGAAGCTCTCAAAGCGAAGGGAATTGAAACCATATCTGCGGAAATCTCGATGATTCCGACCACACAGGTCAAGCTCGAAGGCAAGTCCGCGCAGCAAGCCATGAAATTGATGGAAGTGATGGAAGAGCACGAAGACGTTCAGCATGTTTACGCGAATTTCGATATCGAGGAAAACGAACTGGCCGGTGCCACCTCCTGATTCATGCGAGTACTCGGCATCGACAGCGGGTCCCGAGTGACCGGCTACGGCGTCGTCGATGGCGATGGCGCCGATTGTGCTTATGTCAGCTGTGGTATCATACGGGTTCGATCCACGGATTCTCTTTCTCATCGATTGCATTTCATCTACCGCGGAATTATGGAAGTGATCGAGTCCGTCCGGCCTGAAGCAGCTGCATTTGAAGGGATTTTTCACGCTCAGAATATTCAAAGCGCTCTCAAGCTGGGTCATGTTCGGGGAGTCTGCATGGCTGCTGCGGCGGAGGCCAGCCTGCCGGTTTATGAATACTCCCCCGCGGAAGTGAAAGCGGCGGTCACCGGCTACGGACGAGCCGAAAAACCGCAGGTTCAACAAATGGTGTCGGCACTTTTAAAACTCAAATGCGGGCCTGGTGAATATGATGCGTCAGATGCGCTGGCGGTTGCCATCTGTCACGCAAACTCCATTCGATACATTCGTGCAGCGGGTCAATCATGATGACATCGATTTTTCTGACATTAATGCTGGCGGCTACGGCGCAACAGGATTTTACCCAGTTTACGTATTGCCGGGATGCGTCCTCTGCGTCCAATTTTGAAACGCTCTGCGTTCAACTCGACCCCAACGGTGTCGGCGAAGCCCGATTCAAACGGCGCGATGATGACGATATCCGGCTCAGGATTGAATTGTCGCCCGGCGGCAAAACCCAGTTTCTTAATGTGCTGGCCGGAACGAAATATCTCGCGAACTCCGCAAATTACGAATCCAAACGAAAAGTGGCCGACCTCGGACGGAAACATCTGACTCTGATGTCATCCGCCGGACAGCGCGAAGCAACCTTCAATTACTCGGAAATCAAGGAAGTGAGTGCGCTGGTCACATTTTTTGAGGGCTTGATCACACAGGAAACTCTCGTCATTGATTTGCAATGGGCAGCTCAATTCGATCGCCTGGGAATTCCCGAGCGCCTCGATCAGCTGGAGAAATACCTCAGCGGCGGGCGAATTTCAGATCCAAAAAGCCTTACCAGCGCGCTGGACATCATTGTCGGAGACGACCGCATCCTGAATTACGCGAGAACCCACGCCCGGGATTTGAAAGAAAAAATTATTGCGGCAAAGTAGCGGACGTTAGGGCGAAATACGAGTCCCCACTGTAGGGGCGGTCTATGACCGCCCACAATCTGTGGGATTGCATCCCTGGAAATTGTGGGCGGTCATAG
>JBGPBY010000497.1:0-5469 GCA_041481485.1 Terriglobia bacterium | reverse complement strand
TTCTTTTTCAGAACATCGAGGCGGTGCTCGAAACGATTCGTGAAGCTGTAAGAAAACGAGAGGCTGACCACCCCTGCCGCGCCGATAACTTGAGGCAGCATTACAATCTTTGATCGGCGCGGCAGCCCCTCCTTCAGGAGGGGATTATGGCCAGCCTGTTGTTTCTTACCGTTACCGGCTGAAAACACGGTCTACTTCAGAAAAGCCTGAAGCTCGGCCAGCACTTGTGGGGGAGCCCCTTCCTGCATGTTGTGCCCGCCAGGCATGCCTTTTCCCGTGACATTGGCGCCGCGCTCTTTCCAGATCGACAGCACATCGTAAAGGGTGTCCATGGCTCCGGGTTTTGCCCACATGACATGAAGTGGGCACGCTATTTTTTTTGTAAGGTCCGCTTTATCGTGCTCGAGGTCAATCGACGCCGCGGCGCGATAGTCTTCGCACATCCCGTGAATGTTTGCGGGATTGGATTGAATCCGGAAATACTCCGCTTGCACGGGATCCGCGGGAGCCGTTCGGCCTGCGAAAGTTGCCCCAATGGAATCCTCCGGGATCGGCGCTGTACGCACATTTTGGAACCAGTGGAAGTAAGCGTTGATGAAACCTTCAGTCACGTGGGTGTAGAGGTAGTATGTGGGCACGATGTCGAGCACGGCTAATTTGGTGACCGCCGCAGGATGATCCAGCGTGAGTCGATGCGAAACGCGTCCGCCTCGATCATGGCCCACGAGCCGGAAAGAAGTGAAGCCGAAGCTCTTCATCAATTCGATTTGATCGAGCGCCATTGCCCGTTTCGAATAAGGCGAATGGTCGGGTTTGTCGGCGGGCTTACTGCTGTCGCCATATCCGCGCAGATCGGGCGCGACGACGGTATAAGTCTTCGCGAGGTCCGGCGCGATGAGCCGCCATGAAATGTGCGACAGCGGTGCACCATGCAGAAGCAGAAGCGGCGGTCCCTGACCGCCGATGACGCCATTGATCATCGCGCCGGAGGTTTGAAATTTAAACGTCCGGAATCCGGGGAAAAACGGTGATGTGTTTCCAGCCGTCGATGTCGCCTGGCCGGCCTCCAACTCGCCAAGCGAAGTGGATGCCAATGCTGTCGCTGTAATCGCAACGCGTTTGAAAAGTTCTCTCCGGCTCAGTTCAGAAAACATGCTGTTCTCCATGCGTGAATTCAATTCGGGAAAACGATCTTGCGTCATAGCGGCAAAATCTACCAATACTTCTCGCATCTTAATCGAAAGTATTGGCCAGTGTCATGCGGCATAGCTATCGTCTTGTGCCTTAGATACAGGAGGTTTGAGATGACTGTACGGTACTTGAGAAGCCGTTTGGATTTGGTGGCCGGCGTTATTGTTCTGTTTGTCGCGCTGACGGCGTTTGCGCAGCCGCCGAAATTCACACTCACGGTGCACACCGGCCGAGGCGTTAACGGCTATGACGTGAACTCGACGATGATCTCAGGCGCGAAGGACATGCTGTTAATTGACCCACAGTTCACTCTAAGCGAAGCCCACAAGCTGGCGGCAGAGATCCTGGAGTCAAAGAAGAACCTTGCCTTGATCTACATTACGCATCCGCACCCCGATCATCTTTTTGGACTTGCCGTTTGAAGCAGGCATTTCCTGACGCAAAAATCGTGGCACTGCCCGCTACGATTAACGGGGCCAAGACCGGATGGCCAGCCCGTCAGCGTTTTTGGGTGACCACATACGGCAACAACATCCCAGGTCCCGATCCGGTTTTACCCGATGAACTGACTGTCCCATACCTCACTCTTGAAGGAGAACAATTCCCAGTGACTGGTCCAGTTGCCGGGAGCGACGGCGCGGGCAACAGCTATGTTTTCATTCCTTCACTCCGAGCGGTGATCACCGGGGACATCGTTTTCGATCATGTGTACTTCGGCGTCACTCGAGACAAGGCTCGCGAGGACTGGAACCAGACCATAAATCAGATTCTTGCACTTCAGCCGGCGATTGTTGTGCCGGGCCACGAAGGGCCTGGTGCGAAGCACAACGTATCCGCGATCAACTTTATGAAAAAGTACATGGCCGACTGGGATGCGAACGTTGCGAAATCCAAAAACGCGGCCGAAATGCGTGAGAATGTCTTGAAGCAGTATCCGGGTCTCGGCATGGAATTCACGCTCACCGACCGCATCAATACATATTTCCCAGCACCTGCGGCAGCAAAGTAAGCTATCTCCCCAAAGCGAGCGATAATGGGAAGCATGCAGAGCATTCGACGCTATTTCATGACATCGCTTGTTGCGGCGAGTCTTCTGCAAATACCGCAGCCACTCCAGTTTGCCGGACAGGCGATTCCTCCCGAGTCCGCCTTGAGTCTATGGTATCGCCTGCCAGCCGATGCCGAATGGGTCCGCGCGCTTCCGGTTGGAAATGGGCGTCTGGGCGCGATGGTATTCGGAGGCGTTGTTAATGAAAGGCTGCAACTTAACGAAGATACGCTTTGGGCAGGCGCGCCATATGACCCGGTGAATCCTGACGCCCGGGATGCTCTGCCTGAGGTCCGGCGTTTGTTGGCGGCAGGTCAGTATTCCGAAGCCGCGAGATTGGCAAGTCAGAAAGTGATGGCCAAGCCGCTGGCGCAGATGCCCTACCAAACGGTCGGCGATCTGATGCTGACGTTTCCGCAGGCAAATGTCGTCGAGAACTACCGGCGCGATCTCGATCTCAAAACCGCGATTGCACATGTTTCGTACACAGTGGGCGGCGTTACTTACACGCGCGAAGTGTTTGCCAGCGCGCCGGATCAGGTCATCGTCGTTCACCTGACTGCCAGCAGGCCCGGCCAGATTTCGTTCGAAGCACGGCTGCAAACACCGCAGCGCGCAAGCGTCGAGATATCCCCCAATCGCGACCTCGTCATGCAAGGTGTTAACGGCGATGGCCGCGGCGCCACCGCCGATGGCAGGCAACTCAACGGAGCGTTGCGCTTTGAGGCTCGGGTGCGCGTGCTTGCCTCCGGTGGCAGCCGCAGCAACTCCGGCGGCGCTATCGCGATTCGCGGCGCGAATGCCGCGACACTTCTGATTGCCGCCGCGACCAGCTATCGGAATTACGAGGATGTCCGTGGCGACCCGGCTGCCAGCGTTGCAGCTTCGCTCGGCCGCGCGTCCGGCAAGACCATCGATGCCTTGCGGGCTGCGCATGTCCGCGATTATCAACAGTTGTTCGACCGGGTCACGCTGGACCTGGGTTCTTCAGCAGCCAGCACCGGCACGACGGACGAGCGAGTGCGCAATTTCGCGAACGGGGGTGACGAGGCGCTGGCGGCGCTCTATTTCCAGTATGCGCGCTATTTATTGATCTCCAGTTCGCGCACCGGTTCGCAACCCGCCAATTTACAGGGGATATGGAACGACAGCATGTCGCCGCCCTGGGGCAGCAAGTACACCATCAACATCAATACCGAGATGAATTACTGGCCCGCTCTGTCTACGAATCTCGCAGAAACGATGGATCCGCTGACTGCACTGGTTAAGGACCTCTCCGTAACCGGCTCGCGGACGGCGAAGGAAATGTACGGCGCCGGTGGCTGGGTGGCTCACCACAACACGGACATTTGGCGGGCAACTGCGCCGATCGATGGACCTCAATGGGGACTGTGGCCAACCGGTGGCGCATGGCTCTCCCTCGCTCTCTGGGATCGATATGAGTACAGCGGCGATCGCGAGTATCTGCAAACCATTTATCCTCTGCTGAAGGGATCTGCCCAGTTTTTCCTGGACACCCTTGTCGAAGAGCCGACACATCGATGGCTCGTCACATCGCCCTCACTCTCGCCCGAGAACCTTCATCCTTTTGGCGCGTCACTTGTGATGGGACCAACGATGGATCAGCAGATCCTGCGGGATCTATTCGCAAGTGTTACCAGGGCTGCACGTGAACTGGGCGTCGACCGCAATCTCCAGGAGAAGTGGATGACCACTCGCGCGCGTCTGGCGCCGATGATGATTGGCAGCTCCGGGCAGTTGCAGGAATGGCTCGAGGATTGGGACATGAAAGCGCCGGAAATTCATCATCGGCATGTGTCGCATCTTTATGGTCTTTTCCCGGGACACGATATCGATGTCCGGCGAACTCCCGAACTTGCGGCGGCCGTCAAACGGTCTTTGGAGATCCGTGGCGATCAGGCCACAGGTTGGGCGACAGCATGGCGTATCAACCTTTGGGCGCGCCTGGGAGAGGGCAACCATGCCTATGATATCTTCAGATTCCTATTGAGTCCCGAGCGAACCTACCCGAACATGTTCGATGCACACCCGCCCTTCCAGATCGATGGTAACTTCGGTGGAGCGTCTGCGATTGCCGAAATGTTGCTGCAATGCGATGAGGGAGAGATTCGGTTGCTGCCGGCGCTGCCGTCGGTATGGAAGACAGGCACAGCATCCGGGTTGAGAGCCAGAGGGAGCTTCGAAATCGATTTATCGTGGAAGAACGGATCGCTCGAGCGAGCGCGGGTGCGTTCGCTGAAAGGCAATCCTCTGCGGCTGCGACGGGGCGAAACGGTGCGCGTTTTGGAGCGCACATCCCGTGGTGCGGTTATCGAATTCACGGGCGACGATCTTCGCGCGCGCTCCAAATGAGCCGCACGGCAAGGAGTGTTCATGACGCGACTGAGATTTTTGTTTCTAATCGGTTTGGTAGTTCTGGTTTGCGCGCTGCCCGCCGCGCTCATTGGACAGTACGGAGTGAAAACCGGAGACTGGACTTTGTTCGGAGGAGAAAACGGCAGCACGCGCTACTCCCCACTGGATCAGATCAATTGCGATAATGTTGGTAATCTCCAGGTCGCGTGGACATTCAAAACAGACAATTACGCTCCGACGCCAGTGCCCCAGAGTGAATCGACGCCGATCATGGCGAAAGGCGTTCTTTATTTCACCGCGGGCCCCAGGCGGCACGTGATTGCCCTCGATGCCGCGACCGGCGAAACTCTTTGGAGCTATCTCTTCGACGAAGGTACGCGCGGCGATCGTGCTCCGCGTAAGAATACCCGCGGCGTTTCCTACTGGACCGATGGACGTGAGGAACGGATCATCCTCGTCACCCCTGGTTTTCATCTCGTCGCACTGGATGCAAAGACGGGCCAGCCTGTTGCCGGTTTTGGAAAGGCCGGTATTGTTGATCTCTATCAGGAGATTGACCTCGACTTCAAAGGAGATCTGGTCGGGCAACTCGGCAACACCTCGCCCGCGGTCGTTTCAAATGACACCATCATCGTGGGCGCTGCGCTTCCGGTCGGAACTCGTGTGAACAAAGAAAACGTCAAGGCGGATGTACTCGCCTTCGACGTGCGCTCTGGAAAAAAGAAATGGGTTTTCCATACGGTTCCCCGCAAAGGCGAGCAGGGCTACGACACGTGGAAGACAGGCATTGAATATACCGGCAATACCGCCGTCTGGACGACGTTCAGCGCCGACGATGAACTGGGCTATGTGTA
>JBGPBY010000496.1:0-5471 GCA_041481485.1 Terriglobia bacterium | reverse complement strand
TGACCGCCCACAATTCGGAGGATTGCATTCCTCATAATTGCGGGCGGTCATAGACCGCCCCTACAGTGGGGAATCGCATTCATCTACATAGACCGCCTTTGTAACCGCTCACTTCACCACTTCACACTCTCCGTAATACTGTTCCGGGCTCGATGTAAATCCGGCAAGGGCGACATCCGTGTGTTCATGACGGGAATGCATCGCTTTGTATTTTCCAGAAGCAGTTGTCTTCTCCAGCACCGTTGTCGTGTAAAGCGGGCCGTCCAGAAAGGACTGGATGAAGTGCAAATAGCCGTTCGCGTAGCGCACGATAATGTCGTATTTGCCGTAATCGCCTTTGAGTACTGCGGTACCTTCGTCGGCATTGATTTGCTCAAACTCCATCGTGGGGTGCGTCGACGGTTTGATCTGAACCTCCGGCTTTTCCTTTCCCCACGTCCCGACGGCCATGATTGGAAAAGCGCACTTGATGCTCTTCGCTCTGCCGAGCGGACCTTGCAGCGTTTGCGCTTTGAATGAAGACGGCAGAATCGGCATCGCCGCAAAGATGATGATCAAGGCAAGTTTGATTCGAATCGACATAAGAGTTCCTCAATTAAGGTGCGTCAGTCGGCGGGGCCAGCATGTGCAGCCGGTCCTTCAAGCCCGAAGATACAACGACTTTGTTGTTTGAGCCGACGATTACCGCTTCCACGCCGGGAAGTTGCTCGATCACGGCCATGCCGCGTTCCGGACCGAGTATGAAAATTCCGGTGGAAAGGCCGTCGGCAAGCGTCGCGTTTTTCGCCACGATGGTCACGCTGCGGGACGCTTCCGCCGGCGCTCCCGATGCCGGATCGATGATGTGATGATAGCGTTTTCCATCTTTGATGAAGTATCGCTCGTAGTCACCCGATGTGCTGAACGTTTCGTCCTTCAATTCCACTGTTGCGAAAATTTGGTTTTCCTGTCCGCGCGGATCCTGAATTCCCAGCTTCCAGGGCCGATCTCCGGATTTGCCTGCAACGTACATGTCGCCGCCAAACTGAACCATGAAATCGTGAAGTCCCTGCTGCCGCAGGATCTCGACGGCACGATCGATTGCGTATCCCTTCCCGATGCCGCCGAGATTCGCAATCATCCCGTCTCTCCGGAGAAATGCGGTTCCCGCCTTTTCATCCAGTTCCAGATCGCGGTAGTTGATGAGTTTCCTCCGCTGTTCGATCTCGCGTGAATCGGGAATTGTGCCGTCTTTGTTTTGATAGTCGAACTTCCACAGGCCGGACATCGCTCCCCAGGTCACATCGAATTTGCCGCTGGTCCACTCACTGACGTGGCGCGCAGTGATGAGCACGTTGAGAACATCGGTGCCTACCGGTACCGGATGCTTACCGGCTGCCTGGTTGAGCGCCTGGATTTCGCTGCCATCCTTCCAGGTGCTCATCAGACCTTCGAGTCTGTCGAATTCACCGGAAATGGAGTTGAAGGCGATTTCGAATTTCGCCGGGTCCGTTGTCCAGACTTTCAGCCGGAGCTCGGATCCCATGGAAGGACGGGCCCGTTCTATCAGCTGGACATTCGTGCCATTGGATCTTTGGGCGCAGGCAGACAAAATGAGTGCGGCAAAAAGCAGGAGCACGCAATGAATTCGCATGTGGGAGGCCGAAGCATACCATGCCATATCAGCTGTAGGCGCGGTGTGAGGGCGGTTGATCAAGAAATCCCTCTCCCAACGGGAGAGGGTCGGGTGAGGGGTACCGCAAGTAACAATTTTTACTGGTGGTACCCCTCACCCGGCCTTCGGCCTCCCTCTCCCGTTGGGAGAGGGATTTCTTGATTAACTGCCTCGATAACCACTCGATTCGAATTCCTTCAAACTTCACAAAAAATACGACTTTCCTATAGGCCTTTCTTCCAACTTCGGACTATCATTGGCGCAGCTGTACAATCGGTTTAATACTGTTGAAACAACACAAGTTCCATTTGGGGTAATGGACCCGAAAGGCGGTCTGGATGGTCCGAGTTGCACGATTGATTTCCGCTCTCCTCGCAGGAGCCATTTTACTCGTCGTTATCGTTCATGCCGGGGCAGGTGATAGTGCCGTTACCAACGCTGTAAAGACCGGCGACCTGGCAGGCTTGAGAAAACTCATCGCCGCGCGTTCCGATGTGAATGCGCCATCGGGCGATGGCTCCACACCGCTTCTTTGGGCGGCGTACAGCAATGACGTCGAAATGACCCGGGCACTTATTGCAGCCGGCGCCAAGGTAGAAACCGCCAACCGATTTGGCGTGACGCCGCTGCTTCAGGCCAGCCGTACGGGAGATGCGGCGGTCATGGATGTGCTGCTCAAAGCCGGAGCGGATCCAATGCATGCCCATCCTGAAGGGGAAACGCCCCTTATGGCGGCATCGCGCTCGGGACACCTGGATGCCGTGCGCCTTTTGCTGGCGCGTGCAGTCGACGTGAATGCTGTGGATGCCTTTCAAAACGAGTCTGCGCTGATGTGGGCTTCCGCTGAGGGCCACACCGAAGTCGTCGATGCCTTGCTCACTGCAGGGGCCAATCCCAACCTCAAGGGGCATGTGACGTCGCTCACCGATCGTAAAAATGCGGATCATCCGACGGGCGGTTTTACCGCGCTGATGTGGGCAGCCCGGAATGGCCACGACGACACGATCCGGCGGCTCGCCAAAGGCGGAGCGGATCTCAGCCTGACCAACGGAGACGGCGCCTCGGCGACAATGATTGCAATCGACAACGATCGCTTTGACACCGCAAAGACGCTCATCGATGTGGGAGCCAATGCCAACGACGGATCCCTGTTGGTGGCCGTCGAGATGCGCGACGGTACGACGGACCAATTTGCGTTTGACGGTTCGCGGCTGCGCATTTCGCATAAGAACAACATGACGGCGCTGGACATGGTGAAATACCTGTTGGATCACGGAGCCGATCCCAATAAACCCTTTTCCGGGCAATTCCATTCCACGTCGATGCCAAACAGCGACAGATTAGATGGCTCGCCCCTCTTCCGCGCAGCGGCTGCCGGCGATGCTGAGACACTCAAGGTGATTGCCGCTCACGGCGCCGATTTGGACAAGACTCCAGTTGCTGCGCCGGCAGAGCCGGGCGCTCGCGGCGCTGGCCCACGCGGCGGCGGAAACGCGAATGCCGGCCGCACTGCATTGATGGTTGCGATGACCGGCGGCCGCGGTCCATCGATGACTGGCGGTCCCGGCTACATTCGTGAGGGCGCTGTTCCATACCGGGAACCGGGAAGCCGGAATCCCGTCGATGCATTCATTGCGCTTCTTAAGGGTGGAGCGAATCCCAACGTCAAAGGGCCCGACGGGGCCTCGGTTCTTCATATGGCCGCTCAGCAGGGCAATCTCGAGATGATTCGTGCACTCGCGGCAGCGGGAGCGAAACTGGATATCACCAATAACGATGGCCTCACGGCTCTCGACATCGCCGAAGGCAAGAGACCGGCCGGAGCAGCAGCAGCAGCTCCGCGCGGCGGCGGTCCGCGCGGCGCTCCTCCGGTGGGTGGTGGCCCTCCGGGCGCAAGACGAGGCCGCGGCGCCAGTCCAGCAGATGTTGCGGCAGAACTGCGCAAGCTGATGGGCTTGCCTCCGGCTCCGCCTAAAACGGAAATTGCAAACCCAGCACCGGCTGCAGGAGACGCACAACAGCAAGAGCCAGGAGAAGCACAACAGTGAAGAAGATCTTTCTGGCTGCAGCGCTGGTTTTCATATCATTGGGAGTCCACGCCGGCGGCAGAGCTCCACAGGCTCCGGCGAAGACCCAGGCCGTGACGGCAAGTACGGCAAATGCAGCGCTCAATCCCGCCGATTTCCAGGACATGGTGAACCGCTACTGCATCACCTGTCATAACCAGAAGGCGATGATTCCTCCCGGCGCTCCGCTGTTTCTGGACATGGCCAACCTGAAGGATCCTTCGGTTGACACCGAGATCTGGGAAAAAGTGATTCGCAAGATCGGCGTCGGTGCCATGCCTCCACAGGGTTCTTCCACTCCGGGCGCCGCGGAGTTGAATAAATTCCGAAGCTCATTGATTTCCGCCCTCGACAGCGCTGCCGCAAAACAGAACAGTCCCGGGCGCTACGTCATTCACCGTCTCAATCGCACGGAATATGCGAACTCGATTCGAGACCTGGTCGGCGTGGATATCGATGTCACCGACCTTCTGCCAAGCGATGGCGGCGATTTCGGATTCGACAACATTGCGGCGGCATTGAAGACTTCGCCGCTGTTGCTCGAGCGATACCTCACGGCTGCACTGCAGATCAGCGATCTGGCGGTCGGCGATACGGAAGTTGCTCCGGGTACGGCGTCGTTTTCGATCAGCACGGAAGTGACGCAAAACGACCATGTGGAAGGTCTGCCTCTCGGCACGCGCGGCGGCAAAATCGCGCATTATAACTTTCCGGCGGATGGCGAATACGTGTTGTACGGTCGGCTGCTTCGCACCGTCGCGGAAGGGTATGTCGGAGTGGAAGGTCACGAAACGCCGTATCAGTTCATCATCACTCTGGATGGCGAACAGGTGTTTTCAGCGCCGGTCGGCGGCAAGGAAGATCACGAGTCCAGCGCCAAAAACATTGTCATTTCGCGCGAAGAGGTGGACAAGCGGATGACGTCGCCTCGAATCCCAATCACCGCAGGGACCCATGATGTGGGGTTCACCTGGGTGGAACGTCCCACACAGGAACAGAATGTCTGGCAGCCCCCGCTTCGAGACAGCCTCGAAGCCCACAACCCCTCCGGCATCCCCCGATTGCGGACGGGCAACATCCAGGGTCCATTTAACGTCACGGGAATCAGCGAAACCGCGACGCGGAAGCGTCTGTTTGTCTGCCACCCGACGACGCCCGCGAAAGAAAATCCCTGCGCCAACGAAATCCTGTCGACCGTCGCGCGGCGCGCATTCCGCCGCCCCGTTGGTTCAACGGACATGGAAGCGGCAATGCAGTTCTACACCCTTGCCCGTAAGAACGGCGGCGACTTCAACGCCGGCATTCGTGCAGGACTGGCGCGCATCCTGGCGAGTCCATCGTTTATCTTCCGCACCGAGCGCGATGACGCCAGTCTGCCTCCAGGCGCCGTTCATCGCATCAGCGATCTGGAATTGGCATCGCGGATGTCGTTCTTTTTGTGGAGCAGTATTCCGGACGATGAACTGCTGAATCTTGCCATTTCGGGCCGCCTGCAGGAACCCCGGGTTCTCGATGCTCAGGTGAAACGGATGATTGCCGACGATAAGTCGGATGCCCTGATGACTGAGTTTACGGGGCAGTGGCTGCAGCTTCGCAACCTGAACAAGGTCAAGCCGGATCTGTTGATGTTTCCCGATTTTGACGACAACCTGCGCCAGTCATTCCGCCGCGAAACGGAATTGCTCTTCACCAGCATCGTTCGCGAGAATCGCAGCACTTTGAACCTGCTCGATGCCGACTACACGTTTGTG
>JBGPBY010000495.1:0-5474 GCA_041481485.1 Terriglobia bacterium | reverse complement strand
CTCGAAGGGCAGCACCGGGATCGACGGCCTGCAGCCCTCCGAGCGAGAGACACCGACGCCTGCGGCGGGCCAGGTGCTCGTCCGCATGCGCGCGGCGTCTTTAAATTTCCGCGACCTTGCCGTCGTCAACGGGAAGTACATCGGCGGACCTGTGTTGAAGGACACGATTCCGTTATCCGACGGCGCTGGCGAAGTCGCCGAGGTCGGGCCGGGTGTGAAGGAACTCGCGGTGGGCGATCGCGTGGTCGCCATGTTCACGCAGGGCGATTCGCCCGCGGCGCTCGGCTCCCCGCTCGACGGAGTCCTCACCGAGTATGCAGTCTTCGACCGGAAGGGGTTGCTCCGCGTGCCCGATCACATGTCGTTCGAAGAAGCCGCGACGCTTCCATGCGCCGGCGTTACGGCTTGGAACGCCCTCTTTCATGGACGGCCGCTCAAACCCGGTGAAACCGTCGTTACTCTCGGCACCGGTGGTGTTTCGATCTACGTGCTGCAACTCGCGAAGCTTGCGGGTGCTCGAATCATCATCACGTCATCGAGCAACGCCAAGCTGGCGAAGGCGCAGTCGATGGGGGCAGATCACGTCATTAACTACAAGAACGAACCGGAATGGGAGAACCGCGTTCGCGAACTGACGAACGGTCTTGGCGCCGATAAAGTCGTCGACCTCGCGGGAGTCGGCACGCTCCCGCATTCGTATAAGGCCGTTGGTCCGGGCGGTGAGGTTCTCGTCATCGGCGTTCTCTCGCGTCCTGAAGGCGACTTGAGCCCATATCCACTGATGATGAAGGGCGCATCACTGCGCGGCATCTTCGTCGGTGGACGTGAGCACTTTGAGGGCTTGATCAGAGCGGTCGCGGTCAACCGACTCAAACCGGTCATCGACAAATCGTTCAGCTTCAGCGAAGCGCCGCGAGCCTACGAGTATCTGAAGTCGGCGCAGCACGTCGGCAAGGTTGTGATCTCGATCTAGAGTTGTCTGCGATCGACTCCACAGCGAAATGAACGGTACGTTCCTGGAGCCGTTTCCGTCATCGGGACGAATTCACAGTGTGCAAGTCCTGGACATGAACATCTATATTCGGGTTCTTGAGAGTGGACGCCTCATTCGCCGTTAGAAGACCTTCGGCGATCATACTCCGAAGCAGGGATTCGTATCGGCTGCGAATATCCTGACGGAAGCCTTCTATTTCGGCATTTAGTGCATCACTCCCATGCCATACCACAGCATGTTGATCCTCTGCATTTATCGGGATCGTTATTCCTGGCGCAAGCGCAGCAAGATAGGTCAACAGGTCTTTAGCGGTCGGGCCAGGTTCGAATACGCAGGGCGCGCTCCGATTCATACTGCCTCCCGCCACCAGGACATCGCGCACATAGGCAACCGGCGTCGGACCGGAACCGAGAACAATTGCCCCAGGCTGCGATGGACGAGTGAACATGTAAACCGGCAGTGGCGGGTATCCCGCATTCACAATGGTGCGGCCGATACCGCACCCCCCATCAATGAAACTCTTCCCGAAACCTATGCTTCGTCCAGGATCTACTACAACTACCCTGGGATGCTGAGTCCGCTGGAAAGGAATAGAACCCTACCAGGAGTCCGACGCATACCGCGATTGGAATCGCGACACGCCGTCGTTCTGGCTGGGTTATTCTGAATCGAAATCTCATAGGTCTTATTTGACGGAAAATAACGCCGCAGGACTTGCGTGAGAGGTAGACCCTCATTCGAGTAGTTACTTTCTGCTAAGAAAAGCGGCTCTTCGGACGTTAAGGAATTGAAGCCACCGTCCTTGATGCCTGATCTGCCGGCTCACATTCCAAAAGGAGTCCATCATGAAGGTTCGATTGTATTGCGCCGTTGCCGCGATGATTGTCCTGACAACCCAGGGGTTCGCGAAGTTCGGGGGAAATCCTGAGATCCCTGTAGACCGGTTAATTGCAAATACAGCGGCCTATATCAAGGAGCATCCGGATGACGCGATGGGCCCGTACACGCTGGCCCGCATCCACTACCTCGCGTTGGCCACTCGCGCCTCGTCGATACTGGGCTATAACCAAGGGGACGCACTGCTGCCTTCTGTGAACGGACCGACCGCAGTGATTTCCCCCGGCAGGCAGAGCGCATGGACGGAAGATCAGCTGCGGGACCACCTCAGGCAGGCCGTTGAAAACTATCAAAAGGCCTTGAAGATGGACGAGAAAAACGCGCTTTTTCATCTCGGCCTGGCCTCCGTCTCGCGCGCCGCTCTGGACGCGGGCTTCAAGCTCGGCCCCATTCCCGGCGCCGAAGGGTCGGGAGCGGCGAAAGACGGCGATTTCACACTGCTCTGGCGCGAGCAGGCGATTGCGGAATTCCTTAGAGCCTATGAACTGAGCACCGGGACGAACACCCAAATTGCCTACGGCCATATTGCCAACGGCGAGTTCTCTGTCCTGGTGAGCTTCGAAGCTGGAAGACAATACGTCGAACTCGTGACCGCGAGAGGTGTGCGCGAAACCGAACGTCAGACACTGGATAGAGTCAAAACCTTCGTGGAAGCGCTCGGGCGAACAGCGATAACGGGCGGGAAGATCACACCGATTGTCTTCCGCTTGACAGGCGCGGCGCCGTTGGAAGACCTCCTCGCTACCAAGAAGACCGTCGTGTTCGACCTGGACGGAACCGGTCGGCCTCAGCGGTACACCTGGCTTCGTCCGGACACGGGAATTCTCGTTTGGGATCCGTCACACGAGGAAAGGATCGCCTCGGGTCTTCAACTCTTTGGATCGGTCAGCTTCCACATGTTCTGGACGGACGGCTATCGGGCGCTCGATGCGCTCGACGACAATCGCGACGGCGAACTCCGCGGCGATGAACTCAAAGGTCTGGCCGTCTGGCTCGACGAGAACCAGAACGGGATCAGCGAGCCGGGTGAAGTGATACCCATTGAGCGGACCGGCATCGCGGCGCTTTCAGCAAGGGCCACCACCGTTGTCGGCGCTTCGCCGGCAAATGAAACGGGACTCGTGATGGCGGACGGTCGAGTCCTGCCGACCTACGACTGGACTACGGAACCGTTGAATGCGAAGCCGGCCCCGCCGGGTGCCGTTCCGAGTTCATGATTTTGATCGGCTCCATTCCCGCGATTTTGACTGGACACAGAAGCTGTAAAGGAATGCGGTTCCAACTGTAGGGGCGGTCTATGACCGCCAACAATTTTCAGGAATGCAATCTTACACATTGCGGGCGGTCATAGACCGCCCCTACAGTTGGAACCGCATTCCTTTACAGCTTCAGGAGATCCACACCCGACGGCTGTCAATCTTTCAGTAGAAGGTATATGCACATCAAACTAAACGGCAGATTGAATAGGAATAGAATTGCCTGAGCCGAGAACGTCACCGGCGGCAAGTACTGATTCAGGCTCGCGAACACGCCCCAGGGAATGAACACCCACAGTTGCATCCACGGCACTCCCGTTCCATTTGCCGGTTCCGATGAGGAACGAAACATTTTACGTGTCGATGCTTGAATGCCTCCGAAAAACGCAATAATGGACGCGTCGCCAACCAGGCTCAGTATCCGGCGTATCAGACGCTGGACAATGGTGACATTGGATGGGAGATCTCCGTTGTACAGAAAGACCCCACAAAGAGCCAACCCTGCTCCGGCTAACAACATCAAAGTGAGGCTCCAGTTCATGTCTTCCCAGTTGCGGCGGGAAGGAGCACTGACTGTGGGTGTTATCGTTCCACCCAATCCAGCAAGATTTCCATACGGGTATCCCAGAGGGTAGTTTCCTAGTCCCAGATTTTGCAGTGAGCCGGATAGCGGCAATGGTTTCAGAGATTCGAGAAGCTTCTTGATTCGCGGCCCCTGGGCTTCCGGAAGCACTTTCATCGATTCGACCGATTTGTTGATCGCCGGGACCAGTGACACTTGAAACTCGGGAACACGACGGATCGAATCGGCGAGCCGTTTCTGCTGTGGAGAATCGTCCGGCGATTCAACCAGCGATTTTGCGAGAAATTCAATCCACTTCGAATCGGAAGACCGGAGACCTTCTTCCCAAAGACGCGCAAGAGCGGACCCGGTGTCCACTTCGGGATCTGCCGCGACCAACCGTTCGGCAAACTGGACGGTGCGGCCCGCCATCAGACTATTCAGGTAACGGACGCGGGCATTCGCGGCTGGGGCATTTCCGGCCGTAGTGGATTGCCATCGGCGAAGAATTTCGGAAGCTTCAATGGAGGCTTTCGCGATTTTCATAAGTTTTCATCACCCTACCTTGGGTAGACCCAGCGCGGCGGACCCTAAGAACGCCCAGTCCGTGAGCTTGCGTTCGGCACCGGGTTGATCAATGAAATTGCGCAGCAATGCCGGATTTCCAAAAATACGCTCCGCAACATCGACCTTATGTTTTTCGGCCATTGCAGACAGAGTGTCGATGACTGTGGTTTCCAGAGCCTTGCCTGGCGCCGGGGGAAACCAGCGCAGCAACCTGTCCATGATGTCCTCATCCGACAGCTGGTTGAGCAACTTCAGAGCGGTTTGTAGAGTTTCATCGCTGGGCCGCGCTTCCATACTTTCGAGCATCGAGAGAATTGCGCCGGTGGCGCGAGCCCGGGCAACCGGCCCCTCAGCACCGTCAAGCCCGTTGAGCAAGGCGTCCAGGACCTGCGAGTTCGTCTGTGTTGCAAACAGCTTATTGAGGTCAACTCCATCAGAGAGCAAATGGTTTGGGCGGAGCTGTTTGGCCGCTTCCAGACGATGGATGGGCTCGGTGTCGTTCAAGACGGTATCGATCAAAAAGTTCCTGAGTTCCAAAGGTAATTGGCCGGACTCAATTTTCCCGGAAAGATAAATCGCCGTCCTGCGAGCCGTCCAATTGGTCTTTGACGACAGGTCGATTGCCTCCGCAACGATATCCATGTCGACAGATTTTGGAGGTTGGAGCCCGGTAACCACATATAGTTCTCTCGTGGCCTCAATCGATCTGGTGTCGGCTGCAAAAGTAAACAGCGGCTCTGTTTTGACTTTGTTGTTTGCCGACGTCAGGAGCCTGGCGAGTTCCTCGGCTTGACGGCGCACGTCATGGATCGGTACCAGACGGAAGTTGTCCTTATGCAGTTGTGTGAATTCGTCGGATTCAAGGATCAGCTTCTGTCGGTCGATGACCGCCTGCGTGATGATGTACAGGCCGCGTTGAATTTGCTCCAGTCGTGCTTCATCTCCCTTGATGCGTTCGGAAACCAGCAAGGAGCCGGAAGCCGATCGCGCGGACTGCAGATCGGATCGCGGCGCCTTTTCGATTGCTTCCTGAAGCGCTCCGTAGACTTCCCACTCCCGGTCCGCGCCGCGGCTTGAAAGGTATTGGCGTCCCGCCAGCGCATCCCATTCGTGCATCTCGCGAAGCATCCGATTTATTTCCCGGGGATTGCCCATAGAGCGATAGGTCAGAAATCCCGCGAGACGGTCTACAAACTCG
>JBGPBY010000494.1:0-5521 GCA_041481485.1 Terriglobia bacterium | reverse complement strand
GCTCGCCGCGTAAAGCGCCCGCCGACACCGAAGCCGGCTTCTACACCCCGGCCCCGCGAAGTCCATACGGCGCTGAGCGGACGCTTACTAACTTTCGGTAATTTCCCAGGATGGACGCGACTATACGCGTTTTGTCAGCCGTGTCTAAAGCCCTATGTTTTAAGGGGGTTCGAGCATACGGCCGTGGATTTGGATGGACGACCCCACTCCCTTTCACGGCGGTAACAGGGGTTCGAATCCCCTTGGGGACGCCAATATAATCAATGCATTACGCCTGTGTTGGCTCCGTCTGAAGTCTCGTGCCGGACTGGAGGCCCGCCGGGTCTAGTAACGGCTCCCTCGCGAGAGCGTCGTACAGAGTCTCACGCCGACTACTCACATCCGCCCCACTCACGCGCGCGAGGGCTTGGCGCGCCCCGCCTGGCGCTACAGAGGCTGCGGTCGATCATTTCGCAGCGCGGCTCTTCCGGGCTCTTGCAGTTCGTGCGGGAGAAGGGGGCTGTTGGGCTGCCAGCTCTTGCTGGCCCTTCTTTGCTTGCGCCATCAGTTCACGCAGAACACTAGGCGGTGTACCGAAGCCGCCCGAGGCCTGGAGGCCCTTGAACGTCTTCCAGCCCGGGAGCTTTGGCCAGTCGGGACGCTTCTTCATGGCCGAATCGTACCACGGGGGCTCCGATAGACCGCCGGGCCTAGACGGGCCCAGAGGGCGAGGTCGGGTCGACCTGCGGTAATCAGGGTGAGCCACACGCCGAGGCACGTGACGGTAGTCAACCAGTCACTGCAGAATCGCTTGGCGTGAAGAGATCGAGGTGCGCGCCCGAGAAGATTGAGTAAGTGCCGTCTGCGGTCGAACTATGCGGGCTCGACAGCGGCCGTGCCCGTAGCGCCAGCGTCAAGGAGCGGAACGAATGATGAGCACGTTATCCCTTGCTGTAACCATCAAGGAGGGATCGCGCCGCAGAAAGTCGACGAGAGATCCCGGGTCATCTGCATCGAAAACCGCAGTGTATCGTCTGGTGCGAACCGCTTCGCCCTCGAGCTCAATCTGCACGCGGCTGTTGTTGCGGTTGAACTCTGCGGCGATATCCTCGAGGTTATCGTCGTGAAATACCAATCGGTGCTGACGCCAGGTTGCAATGCTGATTGGGTCGATGGAGCTGCGCCGCTGAAGGTTACCATTGGAACCAATTCTCGCTTCTTCGCCCGCGTTCAACTGTGCAGTCGAATCGCGGGCCGTCCGCACCCATGGCCTACCGGCACCGGCGGTAGAGACTTGCACTCGCCCCTCGATCACCGACACCAGCGTAGCGGATGGCCGGCGGTCCACATCGAACTGCGTTCCAACCGCCTGAATCACATTGACGCCCGAGAGAACGCGAAATGGACGCGATGGATCATGTTGGACTTTGAACAGGGCCTCGCCTTCAAGCAATTGAACTTCGCGCCCATGTGCCGTGAACAATACGGTGATGCGGCTTTTTGTGTTCAGATGAATGATGGAGCCATCGAGCAGTGAGATCTTCCGCTGCTCCCCGACGGCAGTCTCGAATTGTTGAGATTTGGGGGTCAGAAGTAGAGGTAGCGCGGCGCTCACCAGCACCGTGGCGGCGATCGCCGCGAGTGTCCATCGGCGACGTTTGCCGGGCACGCCGACTGCCGCCTCAGGCACGACTGAGTTGACGTTCAATGAAAGCGGTATGACGTTGTTGGGCACCGCCTTCAGAATGGCCTCGCGTGGCAAACCGCGCTTCGGGTCTAAGCCGTGCAGCTCGTTTTCGAGCGAAGTCATCAGCAGGAACTCTCGCAAGTGCAGCGGCGATTCAGTAATCCAGCGAGCAAAACTCGCGCGCTGCTCGGGATTCGCTGCATCGAGTACGGCCAGCCACTCAGCTGCCTCTTCAGCGATACGCAACTCTTCACTATTACGCGTCTTGTTGGCCAATGCGGCTTTCCTAGTCAGGCCACGACACTCTGAGCTGCGCCATCGCCTGAAAGACATACTTCTTGACTGTGTGGACAGACAGCCCGAGCGCTCGCGCCACTTCTTCGCGAGACATCCCGTCGCGCTTTTGCAATAGGAGCACGGCTTGATGCGTAGGAGAAAGGCGTGCCAACGCAGTCTCCAACTCTTTTAGCCTCGCCAGTCGGTCGGCCAGGTCGTCGGTCGACGATTCGTTGCTGGGATCTTGCTCGAGCTGCTCGAGAAGGCGGGAATCGAACTTAACTCGCTGGTTTTGAGCTCGAACGCGAAATTCATGCAACACGTGCGCAGCAATGCCATACACGTAGGCTCGCGGCTGGCGAACGAGATCGACTCGACGTATACGCAGCAAGCGCAGGAAGACGTCCTGCATCAGATCCGCCGCGTCGCTGGGGTTTGAAAGCCGGCGAAGCAGGAATCGATGCAGGTCGCGGTACTGGGTCTCAAAGGCCGACCGTGCGAGGCCTGATTGTTCCGTAGCTTTGGGCTTAGGTTCGGGCACTGCCGCCTCGGCTGGGGACTTACCTGCTCAAGTGTGGCGCAAGCGGGATTTTGGGGTAGTCCATCGGCCGAGTACCCCATTTTTTCAGGGTGCCCACACTATGCAAGTACAAGAATTCGCAGGGGGTTCGGATGAAGACTTCGTTGAGGACGGCCCTTTGGGCGGCGCTTCTCCCGGTGGCCCCATGGGCTTTCGGACAGCAGATCGAGACACGGCCCCCCATGGCAGGCGCTACCCCTATTGTTTTCAGCATCTCTGCGCAACCTCTTTCGGATGCATTGACGCAATTCGCCCAGCAGACCGGCTTGCAGCTGATAGTCCCTGCGAGCCTCGTAAAAGGTCTGAAGGCGCCGGCAGTTTCCGGGAGTCTACGACCGGCAGAGTGCTTGCGTCGATTGCTCGAGCACTCTGGGCTCGGCTACCAATTCATCAACGATCGCACAGTGGCCATTGAACCGCAGGAGGGCAAAAAGATCTCAGGCAGCGCTCCGCCTGCTCGCGAACAGCGGCAGGTCGTGGCGCAAGCGGATCCTGCAGCCGTCTCGCGGGGAGCCAGCACTTCTGCGAATGCGGCCGCGAGGGAAGACCCGCGTGAAAGAAGCGGGGGGCTCGAAGAGGTCACGGTAACAGCGCAGCGTCGCGAACAATCAGGGCAGGATGTAGGGATCGCTCTGACGGCTCTGAGCGGCGCGCAATTGGCCCAGCTTGGAATACGATCCTCCACGGATCTCTCCGCGCAGGTTCCTGCGTTGCAGTTCAACAACGCCTTGGGAGGCAATGCCCTGGCGATTCCTTCGATTCGGGGCGTTTCGCAGAATGACTTCACGATTCATCACGAAGGACCGGTAGCCTCCTATGTGGATGACGTCTACCTGAGTTTTGCCGGAGCAGCCTCCTTTGAGCTCTTTGACATCAATCGTGTTGAAGTCCTGCGTGGGCCGCAGGGCACACTGTTCGGTCGCAACGCGACGGGCGGGTTAATTCACTACGTCTCCAATCGGCCAACCGATCACTTCGAGGCCTACTCGGATGTGACCATCGGCCGCTTTGATCAAATCGGGTTTCAAGGCGCGGTCAGCGGGCCGTTGACTGAGAAGATGACAGGACGGCTCGCGGCGACCGCGGAGTATTACGAGCCGTACATGAAGAATCTCTACGGACCCGGAGGCGTCGGCGAGAAGACCGCGGCCATACGCGCTCGCATCGACGTCCAGGTGGCCGACGGAATCGATCTGTTAGTGACGGCGAACTACGGGAAGGAATTTCCCTCTCCTTCCAACCGCTATAAGCACGCCACCGTGTACCCCGACGCCAACGGCAACGGTACTGTTCTTCCGCCGAATGTGAACTTCTACGGCACGTGCCCCGGATGCGATGAAAATGGATGGCGCGACCCACCTGCCGATGCCTGGACGGGGACTTGGGACTATAACGCGCATACCCAGCGGCAACTCTATGGACTGACCAGCGATCTTGAGTGGCGCGCTGGAGATTGGCATTGGGTATGGCTTAACAGCTATCTGAACTTCAAGATGGCCTACAGTGAAGATAGCGACGGAACGCCGTTTCCGGTGATCGTTTACCACGCCGATCAATCGGCTTACCAGATTTCTGAGGAGGTGCGCGCCAGCAAGGACTTTACCCACGTACGTTGGGTCACAGGGATTTATCTGCTCGACATAGACGGCGATACCGCGACACCGACCAACTTGCCGGAATTTGGCCTCGACCTGTTACCGTCGTGGAATCAGAAGACGCGCTCGTACGCTCTGTTCGCCCAAGCAGAGTGGCCGCTTTCGGATCAGTGGACTTTAACCACCGGTGCTCGGTGGACGCATGATGAGAAGAGGTTCGACTACATTTCTGGCGGGAATGCCGGCACCGGTCTGGTCTTCAATACCCGCACGGTTGGCGATATCGCGGATCAGAAGAAGGACTTGTTCTCGGGAAAATTGCAACTCGAATGGCGGCCAGCCAGCCGCACATTGCTATTCGGCGGCGTCTCGCGCGGCGTAAAGGGAGGCGGATTCAACGGAAGTCTGGATGGAACGACCGCTGTCAAGAACTTCCCCTATCAGCCTGAAGCGCTCACGAGTTACGAAGTCGGATTCAAGACCACCCTCTCCGATGAGCATCTGCGCTTAAACGGCAGCGTATTCGACTACAGCTACCACAACTATCAGGGGTTCAAACTACAAGGCCTGAATGTCTATGTGGGTAACTACGACGCCGCAGCCCGAGGTGGCGAACTCGAAGCCGTGGGCAAGATTTCCGGCGGGTGGGACTATTCCGTAGGCCTGAGTGCGCTGCATTTCGTAGTACGCGATGTGGTGCTGCCCTCAGGCCGACTGAGCGACGTGCATCCGCCGCAGGCGGCACCGTTCGAAGGGAATTTCATGGTGCGAAAGACCTGGGGTCTGCCCTCTGGAGCGCAGATAGCCGCCCAGGGAGATGCGCAACGGGTCGGGCACTACTTCGCATCACTGACGAACGCTCCGGATACGTCGATACCGCCCTATTGGCTATCCAACGCCCGCGCGTCCTACAAATCGCCAGGCGCAGAATGGGACATCAGCGTTTTCTGTAAGAACCTTACGAACAAGCAGATTCTCGCGTATTCAGTCGATACGGTCGCGCTCGCCTATGTGAATCTGTATTACCTGCCGCCCCGGTGGTATGGGATTGAAGTGGCGAAGCATTGGTGAGGGAGTGTTGCATGCGAATTCTACCGCGGTCCGCAGGGTTCGTGCTGATGCTGGCCTCGGGCCTTGCGCCGGCACAGTCGCCGTCGTTTTCGCTCGTGAGTCCGGATTTCGGCCCGAACCTGCCGATGGCTGCAAGTCACACACTCAATGGGTACGGCTGCACAGGACAGAACCGGTCTCCTGCCCTGGAATGGCGGGGTGCACCGAAGGGGACGAAGAGTTTTGCGATCACCATGTTCGACATGGACGGGCACGGGAGCCCCTCGGGGTGGTGGCATTGGGTGGTCTACAACGT
Organism: Terriglobia bacterium; assembly: GCA_041481485.1. Taxonomy (GTDB): domain Bacteria; phylum Acidobacteriota; class Terriglobia; order 20CM-2-55-15; family 20CM-2-55-15; genus JBGPBY01. The sequence continues at coordinate 38 of JBGPBY010000494.1, read as the reverse complement.
TCCTGGAACGACGTCGCGACTGCCAGAGAATGCCGGAG
>JBGPBY010000493.1:0-5544 GCA_041481485.1 Terriglobia bacterium | reverse complement strand
GCCTTTGGAAACACTTCGGAGGGCGGCAGAAAATTGAAATTTGCGACCAGATATGAGTCGGCAATGCCCGCATAGGCAAGCGCATAGTTCGGATCCTCTTTAATCGCCTGCTCGAAAAAGTCTATCCCCTTCTTCAAACCTTCCTCTGTTCGCTTGTTCCAGAAGAACCGTCCTTTTTGATACAGCTGGTACGCCGTGCTGTTCTCTGTAAATCGTTTGGTGAGCTGTTCCTTTTCAGGGGTGCTCAGTCGTATCGCCAATGCGTCGGCTACTTTCTCCGAAATAGAGTCCTGCAGCGCGAATATGTCGTCAGATTCCTCTTCGAAAGTATCTGCCCATAGCGACAGTCCATTGGACACATTGACCAGCCGCACGTTAACGCGAACTCGATCACCGACTTTCTGGAGGCTGCCTTCCAGGACCGACTTCACTTTCAATTCATTCCCGGCCACGATGGGATCTACCGAGAGATTGGAGTACTTTCGGACAGAACTCGTGGGGGTGACGATCACCTGCCGGATGTTGCTGAGCTTTGTGATAAGCGCATCGGCCATTCCGAGTTCCAGAAACTCGTCCCGGCTCTGCTCGCTGATGGGCTTGAATGGCAAGACGGCTAACGACTGGATCGCGGCTGAATCGTCAGCTGACACCGACGAGTCCGCGTGCTGGGCATAGAAGATGATGCCGAAAACCAGCCCAAATACTCCGCACAACGAGACCGCGGCTGTGACTAAAGCCCGGCGATTCCAGCCTCCGAACAGTCCGAGCCGCGGACTACCTGGCGCGATCGATTCGGTTGGTTGCAAGTCATCTGGCGTAGGACTGCCCGGCAGAGAATCGGGTCTAGCCATCTCATGATCGGCAGCCATCGTTTGGACATGCGATGGCGACTCTTCAACTGGACCGATGAAACGATATCCAACGGCGGGAATAGTCTCGATAAACCGGTGGGGTCTAAGTTGATCGTCCAGCGCCCTGCGAATTTCGCTAAGACACTTTGTGATGTTCTCTTCGTAGACACCGAGACCGTCCCAAAACTTTTCGATGAGTTCCGTGCGGGGCACGACTCGCTCGCGCTGTCGGACTAAATAAAGGAGTACTTCGAACCGCTTTCGGCTGAGCGGAACGGGCTTGGAGTCCTTGACCAACAGGTATCTGTCGGGATCAAGTTCAAACTCATCGAGCAGGTATTTTGTGTGATGTCCCATAAGACACGTCTCTAAGAACTCTCCCCCGACACTGACAGAGGCCCTGCCTTCGAGCACGTTCCTTCAAGCGATAGCCGCGAATCTTATCCTAACCGTTCGCGCTCATGAAGGATTTAATGCTCTCAGCTTCTGTTCGGCCTTTGATCGGTTTTTGTTCAGACATAATTCAGGACCAGATCGCATTCTGTCCGCTAGAGTCACGTGCATCTTTCACAGCGGATGGTCACCTCTGGGGGTATATGAGCCTGAAGAGATTGTCGGTTTGGTCCGTGAGCGGATTTAGCGGCCAGCCGCACTGCAGATGAGGAGAAACGCGCCAAAGACTCCGAGAGCGATCGCGTGGGCTTTTTGCTTTCTAGCAACGTTGGCCGCCTCTTTTGTGCTGGCGCAGACTCTCTCGTTTCGGCGAGGAATTGAAATCATCAAGTTCCCGGCGGAAATCGACGAGATCTCGGGATTGGCTCAAAGCAGGACACATCCCGATATCTTCTGGGTGCATAACGACTCCGGCGATACGTCAAGAGTGTTTGCCGTGAATCGCAAAGGCGTTCTCGTTGCCACATACACTCTTGATGGTGCTGAAGCGATCGACTGGGAAGACATGGCCATCGGCCCTGCTCCAGGCACGAATAAGTTCTATCTCTATCTTGCAGACTGCGGCGATAACAGTTCGAATCGTCCGTCAATCCGCATCTACCGGGTTCTCGAGCCGAATGTCGATCCAGCGCAGCCGCCGGTAAACATCAGACTACAGGGTGTTGAAGCATTCGATTTCGTCTATGAAGATGGTCCACGAGACGCGGAGTCTTTTATGGTGGATCCGCTGACAGGAGATTTTTATATCATCAGCAAACGTGACGAACCGAACCGCCTATACCGTGCAATCGCACCTCAGCCGGGAAAGGTGAACACCTTTCGGTTCCAGCTGAGCTTCACTTTCCGATATTCGACGAGCGCAGACATTTCCCCCGACGGTTTGCAGGTATTGCTTCGCCGCTATTCCAGCCCGCCCGGCACAGCGACAGGAATGTTCAATGCTCCCGCGGAGACAGCAGCTTCATACTGGAAACGCCGGGATGGATCGACCCCTCTGGTCGATCTTCTTCGGCAGCCGGCCGAAATACTGCCTCTCGCTATTGAACCGCAAGGAGAGGCGATCGCATTCTCCTGGGACAATCAGGGCTTTTACACAACCACCGAACGCGGGATGGGAGCAAACAGGATACCCGCTTCGCCGCTGACCTTTTATTCACGTTCGGAATCGAGGGATTGACGAAATGTCGCACGCGGAAGCGCACGCCGGACGCGAGATCGTTTCTCCGCTTCGCTGATTCTGGAGTGATCGTTTCTGGCGTCGCTCCTGTTCCATGCATAATGTCTGCAAATGAACCGCAGAACCTACGGCCGCATCGCCATTCTTCTGGGACTATTTCTGTTTTGTGGATCCAGAACTTTTCCCGAAGGACTGCCGTCCCGAATTACCGACGAAGAGTTTTGGAAGATCATTACGGATTTTTCGGAAAAGGATGGCAACTTTAATTCTGATAATTTTGTCTCCAATGAGCGGGCGTACCAACACGTTTTGCCCGATCTGAAGAAGCGCGTTGCTCCGGGCGGCGTTTATCTGGGAGTGGGGCCGGAACAGAATTTCACATACATTTCGGCAGTCCGTCCACGAATCGCGTTCATCTTCGATATTCGCCGTCAGAACATGATCGAGCTTCTAATGTACAAAGCGTTGTTCGAGCTTTCCTCCGACCGGCGCGACTTCCTGTCGCTGCTTTTCTCCAGGCGATTGCCTTCCCCGGTTAGAGCAGGAAGTGTGGACCTTGAGAGCCTGCTCGACGCGGTGAAGGCTGCACCATCGGATGCCGCGATGTATGCGTCGACTCTGCGTGCGATACGGCAGAATCTGACCGAGACACACGGCTTTCAATTAACGACGGTGGACCAGTCCAGGCTGGAACGTATTTTCAACGCTTTTTTCATGAACGGACTTGAACTCAATTACATTGGACGGAGTACAAATCTCTATCCGACCTACCTGGAGCTTCTTCTGGAAACAGGTCCAAATCAGATCACGGAAAACTATCTTTCAAGCGAGGACAACTTCCAATTCGTGCAAGAAATGCAAAAAGACAATCGGATCATTCCGTTGGTTGGGGATTTTGCAGGTTCAGGCGCATTGCGGGCGGTTGGAGATTATTTACGGGAGCACGACGCTGCCGTGAGCACCTTCTACACATCGAATGTGGAACAGTACCTGTTTGCCGATCCCGTCAATTGGAAGCACTTCTATAGAAATGTTGGATCGTTTCCCATTGAGAATTCAGCGGTGGTGATCCGCGCTCTGATACAGAATGAAAAGGGGGTGTATTCCAATTTACCGTTGGTTCGTACAGGGTATCGGATGGAAACCATGCTCTTTTCCATGCCAGACCTGGCTGTCGCATTCGATACCGGTGGTATTCGCGATTACGCGAACATATTGAGAACCGGAAATCTGTCGGCACAGGGCGGAACAGCATTGCCGGTAGAATTGGCGAATCCCAATCCTTCGAACGTCGGCGTTCTGGTTCGGCCCAAACCGGAACCGCCAGCCCACTTGACGGCCACGGCGTTGTCTCCATCGGAAATCGTCTTGAATTGGCCCAGAATGGAACAGGGTGACATCACCGGCTTCAAAATTTCGAGACAGACGGCAGGATCGTGGGGCCCGCTGGTTCACAGCGATTTCAATTCGCTCTGCAGCTCCGATCCCTGCAAGTTTGAGGATTCCAATCTCAAAGCGGACGTTCGTTACTGTTATCGCATTCAGTCTGCAGACGATTATTCCAATCCTGGCGCGAAGCAAAACTCCAGCGAAGACTTCGGTGAACCTTCGATCACCGTTTGCGCCACTCCTGCCAGCCAAACGAAACAGTAAGTACTGTTGGCCTCACTTCCGTTCCGGCATCAAGATTACCTTCACGTACCGGTCGGTATTGAAATAGGTCTGCGCCGCGTCGTAGAGTTCGCCGGCGGTCAGATTCTTGATGCGGTCCGGCAGATTGGAGATGGCGGCGAGATTCGCGGTATCGCCGTTTTTATACCGGCGGGTGATCTCGTTCAGGACGTAGCCGTTTTCCTGACTGTTCCGCTCGAAATCGCGCAGCAGGTTTTCGCGGATGAATGATATTTGCGTTGCCGACAGCGGTCTGGCCTTGAGAGTCGCAATCTCGTCGAACACTCGGCGTACCAGCGCGTCGGTCCGCACTGGATCGCACGTCCAGTCGATTCGAACGACATATTGCGGCCGCGGAAACTTCTCGATGTCCGGATCGACCGTGATGCTGTAGGTGCCGCCTAGCTCCTGACGGATCGTGTCGAACAGCAGCGACTCCAGGACCCGCGTCATCGTCTGCAGCGCCAACGTATGCGGATCGTCGTATTCAAATGGTCCGGAAAACACGATCGCGACTTCGCTTTTCGGCGCGATGCCCTTTTCGACCGTCTTCTCGACGATGCCGGTCGGCAAATTGATGCCGAGGTCGCGCCAGGTCTCGTGCGCGTGAGTCGCCGGGAGACTGGCAATATAGGTTTCGACCAGCGGACGGATCGTATTGGGCGTAAAGCTGCCGGCGAAGACGAACGTGAAGTTGCTGGCGTCCGCGAAGCGCGCCTTATAGAACGCCAGCGATTTTCCGAGATCCCATTGATCGACGGTAGCAGGCGTCTGCGGCCGCAGTCGCGGACTGTTACTGCTAAGCGCGGCGAGGATCGCCTGGTTGAACACGACGTCCGGACTCGCCATCTGGTTCGCGAGCAGCGCACGTGCCTGCGAGGCGACGGCGGCAAACGCGGTCGGATCGGCGCGCGGCTGCGTGAACCTCAGATACAGCAGCTGGAACATCGTCTCGAGATCCTGTGGCGTGCTGCCTCCGCGCATCCCTTCTTCCAGTTCGTTGATGTCCGGCACGACGGCGATCGCCTTGCTGGAAAGAATCTTGTCGAGCGTGACGCCGCTGAACCGTCCCACACCGCCCGCCGGAACGACCTGGTCGGCGACGCTAGCCGGAATGAAATCGGCATCGCTCGCAAGTGACGTTCCGCCCGGCGCGAACGCCTGGAACAGGATTTGATTCTCCCGCAGCGTTGTCGGTTTCAACACCACGGTCGCGCCGTTCGACAGCGTCCACTCGGTGATTCCAGCTTCCGGATGTTCCGTCGTCTTGACGATCGTGCCGGCCGCCGGCTTCGACTCCATCAGCGTCTGCCCGGCCGCCGTGTCAACATAGGCCGTCAACCGGTTCGCCGATGGGGCGCGCACGGCGGCCGCCAGTTGCCGCTCGCCGCG
>JBGPBY010000492.1:0-5561 GCA_041481485.1 Terriglobia bacterium | reverse complement strand
CAATGTAGGGGCGGTCTATGACCGCCCGCAATTTTGAGGAATGCAATCCCACAGATTGTGGGCGGTCATAGACCGCCCCCACATTGGGGAATCGCATTCCCCGAACATGCGGGGTTTCTTTAAAGCGTCGTTACAATGCCGGCCTACAGTTTCGAAACGCGGCTGGGAACGCGGCCGGCCTCTCCCTTGCTATAATCCACAGATGTCTTCAGACATCACCTATTCCCATACCGACATCGAGCCGAAGTGGCGTGAATACTGGGCCTCCCGCCGCCTCCACGAAGCGCATGACGACGATCCGCGCCCGAAGTACTACTGTCTCGACATGTTTCCGTATCCATCCGGCTCCGGACTTCACGTCGGTCACTGGCGTAGTTACGTCTTGCCCGATTGCTGGTCACGATACAAATGGCTGAAGGGTTTCAACGTGCTTCACCCGATGGGCTGGGACGCATTCGGTTCGCCAGCCGAAAACGATGCGATCAAGAAAGGCATTCACCCGAGCATCGGCACGCGCCGCAATGTCGAAAACTTCAAACGCCAGCTGAACGAAATCGGGGCGATGTATGACTGGACGCGCGAGGTCAACACCACCGATCCCGAATACTACAAATGGACGCAGTGGATATTCGTCCAGATGTTCAAACACGGACTCGCATACAAAGCCCACATGCCGATCAACTGGTGCCCGAGCTGCAAAACGGGGATCTCCAACGAAGATGTGGTGAACGGCCGCTGCGAGCGCTGCGGCACCGAAGTGACCAAGCGCGAAATGAACCAGTGGATGCTGCGCATCACGAAATACGCCGATCGTTTGCTTTCCGGACTTCAGGGTCTCGACTGGCCGGAAAAGGTCAAGGCCATGCAGAGCAATTGGATCGGCCGGTCTGAAGGCGCAGAGGTGACGTTTAAAGCCGTTGGGCCGGATGGCGCAGAACATCCGATGGTGATTTTTACGACCCGGCCCGACACATTGTTCGGCGCCACCTACATGGTCATGGCGCCGGAGCATGCGCTTGTCGCAACGCTCGCGACGCCAGACCGGCTTGCCGAAGTCGACGCGTATGTTCAACGCGTGAAATCCGAGTCGGATCTCGATCGCACTTCGAAAACGGAGAAGACCGGAGTCTTTATTGGCGCTCATGCCATCAACCCCGTGAATGGCGAACGCATCCCGATATGGATTTCCGACTACGTTCTGATGGGTTACGGCACTGGCGCCATCATGGCTGTTCCCGCTCACGACGAGCGCGACTACGAATTTGCAAAGAAGTTCGGCCTGGAAATTCGTGAAGTCATTTCCACGGGACAGGGCATTGCCACAGAAGCTTCGATCGGCGAAGGCACCATGGTCAATTCCGGCGAATTCAATGGAATGCCTTCGGCGCAGGGCCGGAAGAAGATTGTGGAATGGATGAATTCGAAGGGAATTGGCCGGCCGACCGTGAATTACAAATTGCGTGACTGGGTGTTTTCACGGCAGCGATACTGGGGCGAACCGATTCCGATTATCGACTGTGCGAAGTGCGGGTTGGTGGCTGTCGACGAAAAGGACCTTCCCGTTCAGTTGCCCGACGTCGAACGTTATCAGCCGACCGGAACGGGCGAATCGCCGCTGGCGGCAATCTCGGAATGGGTGAATACCTCATGTCCGAAGTGCGGCGGTCCCGGCAAACGCGAAACCGATACCATGCCGCAGTGGGCGGGATCGTCGTGGTATTTCCTGCGTTACACATCGCCCCGTGAACCGAATGCACTGATCAGTGAGGCCGGAAAAAAGTGGCTGCCGGTGGATCTCTACGTCGGGGGCGTGGAGCATGCGGTGCTGCATCTGTTGTATTCGCGTTTTTTCACGATGTTCCTCTACGACATTGGAGTGGTCGGATTCGAGGAGCCATTCAAGCGGCTTTTCAATCAGGGAATGATCACCTACATCGGCAAAAGCGGCAAGGCGGAGAAAATGTCCAAGTCCAAGGGCAATGTCGTCAATCCGGACGAGCTGGTCCGCGACTTCGGCTGCGACTCGCTGCGCATGTATGAACTGTTTGTCGGACCGCCCGAACTCGACGCAGAGTGGAGCGACAAAGGCATCGAAGGTGTGCATCGCTTTCTGAAACGCACCTGGCATTGGGTGATGACTCACAACGGGAATTGGCCGGCCTCGCCGTCTCGCGAAATCCTGGTCCAACGGCATTTGCTGGTAAAGAACGTCACCGAGCGTTTGGAAGCGTTTCGCATGAATACGCTGGTGAGCGCCTTCATGGAATTCATGAACGCGGTGACGAATATCAAAGAAGCTCCCGACAAGCCGACTGTCGAGGCGATGTTGATCCTGCTTGCGCCGTTTGCGCCGCACTTTGCCGAGGAACTGTGGCAGCGCATCGGCGGGCAGCCCACAATTTTTCATCAGAAGTGGCCAGGCTGGGATGAGAAGTTCACCACATCAGACACAGCGGAAATCGTAATTCAGATTGGCGGAAAAACGCGGGGAACAGTCTTGGTGAATGCCGATGCCACCGAAGACGCCGTGCTCACGGCAGCGATGAGCGATGCAAATATTGCGCGTCACATCGAAGGGAAGCAGATTCGCAAACGTATATTCGTGAAGGGGAAAATTCTCAATCTGGTCGCGGTGTAACGCACCTGGAGGTTCAGCAATGCCGACTCTCGTTCCGGCTCCATCGATCATCAAGGCCGCAGGCAACAAGCCTAAAATCATCGAAGAATTCATCGGTCATGTGAATTCGAAAACATCCGCCCTGAGCGTGGCGAAAATGACCAGTCCTGGCGGCTGGGTAGAACCGGGCCAGCGGCCGTCGTTCGATGAATTCACGGTCGTGCTGCGCGGCGCTCTTCACGTGAAGACAGAGACCGGATCCTACGAGGTCAAGGCCGGCCAAGCCATCATCGCCCACAAAGGAGAGTGGATTCAGTACAGCACTCCTGGTGCCGAGGGCGCCGAGTACATGGCGGTCTGCCTTCCCGCCTTCAGTCCGGACACCGTCCATCGGGACGAGTAGGTGGCCAAGCGTCGGTCGGCCCGGTCTGTGATCTGAAGGAATCGATCCCTCTCCCAACGGGAGAGGGTGGCCGAAGGCCGGGTGAGGGGTACCGCACGTAAAAATTGCTACTTGTGGTACCCCTCATCCGACCCTCTCCCGTTGGGAGGGGATTTCTTGATCGCGCGCTCGTAGGTGAGCAATTTACGTCCATCAGCGCGAGAGATAATATCCTCTAAGGAAAGCACGATTGCAGCGTTATCCTTGACGGCAAGACCTCCTGGAGGACGTGACCGATGTCGAAGCGGCTGCTCGTTTTTTTTGCAGGCTTGATGGCGTTTTTTATCGCCTCCGCAGCAATCGCGGCGCCGATTCCACAAGCCGCCAATACCGCATGCACTCCGGGTCCACGGAATACGTTTCTCGATGGGGCGGCAGGAATAAATTGGGGACAGAGAGCAATTTCCTGAGAGACGTTACGGATATGCCTGGTGTTGCACTGAGAAATTGCTCTCTGTCCCCAATTTGTCCAGACCGGTGTGCTATTGACGAGAATGAATCAGTATCGCAGCGGTGGTCAAAAGCTGTCCAATCATGGCGAGTGCGAATATCAGAAGCACCCAAAAGACAATTGTAAGGATTGAGGAATTGAGCTGCCGCTGCCACATCGGAACCTCTTAAAAAATCGGGCGTCTTCGCGCCGTTGTTGGATCGAAGACGCCCGTGAAATCAGAAAGATTTACGAAAGATCTGACAGGATCTTACGAGTTCTGGAAGCGTTCGGATATGGGTGGATGGTCTGACGCCGGAAGGTGCTATGAAGTCGTCTTACTCCTGGACACTTCGCGGCTCGATCGCTGAAAACCAGGATCGAATTCTTCCGTAGGCAGCCGGGTTTTCCTCTCGAAGGTTGTCATAATAGCCGGTGAAACTCACGCCCACATTCAGGGTGACCTGGAAAATGAGCAACCCTATCAGGACCGCATTCATCGCACGCCGAACGGGCAGGCGGCCTTGCAGCGCTTGATGCAGGATGATCCAGACCAGAATTGCGGAAAACAGAAATGACGGGAGGAAATCCAAAAGGTATCTTTGCGTCAGACCGCCGTTGAACGACAGAAACAGAACCATGAGAAGTCCTGCCAGCCCGAACGATGTTGCCAGGAAGACTACTGGCCTGGAACGATCGAGCTGAAGTCCGCCTTTGAACATATGGGCCCAAATGGGGATCAGGATGAACACCAATCCCGCAATGGGCGCGGTGGCGAGCACTCCGCCCACAGGTTCTCCATATCCATCGGAATAGATTTGCGCTCGCTGCGATATCAGGTGATAGAACGGGAAGTGCCGGTCGATGCGTGCAGCAGAGAACATGTAGGCCTTGAAGTTGTGTACGAAATACGCTGTTGAGAAGGTTTTTCCCATTCGATGGTTTTCCAGTTGGAAGCGTTGTCCAAACTCGAAAACATGATCGAAACGCAGAAAGTTGTAAGTCAGCAACAGCGATAATACGCAAACGAACGGCAGGCAAACCGCCATCATCGGTTTGAGACGAGTTCGTGCGTTTCCTGTCCGAAGCTGCGCGGCCCCCACTGCGCAGAGAATTCCTCCAATAACAAAGACGTAGTTGGGCCGCGACGCCAGAACTAATCCAAGACAAAACCCGGCTGCCGCCAGTCTCCAAAGAGAGGTTCGCTCTCCAAATAATCCTGTCAGTAGCAGCCAGGCCGCTGCGAAGAAGTAAAAGTAGCCGCTGGCAATGGCCAGTTCGTAAAAGGAGGGCCTTCGGAGTATGTACGGAGCGAAATTGCAAAAACCAAACAAGACGATTGCAATGATAGAGAAGTACTCCGGAGTTTGCGGAACAAACCGCCGGACAATGAACTGAAAACTCCAATATGAAGCGACAAGACCGCCAAAGAGGAAAACCGCGACTGCGAGATTTTCCGGCATGTGCGTATGAGTGAGTAAACGGAATGGCAGCATCAGGGTAACCGCTGGGGCTGCACCGAAGTAAAAGTAGAATTTGCCGCGATACAGAGAGATGTCATGCAATCGGTAGGGAGCGTTTTGTTCTGGGTTAAGTGGATCGGCGGTCTGCAACAGTTTGGGATTGGGTGCGATGGGCAAATAGAGGTGGCCTTGCAAGAAGCCATCGACGAGGAGGTTGTAATTGTCTTCGGAACTGTTTTCGAAAACGAAAGGCTTCCCGTTGGATCTCGCAGTCCAGCTATAAAAGGCCCATGTGACGGCAAAGAGTGCCAGGATACAAACTTTTCGTGTCATGACATGCTGTCGTGCGTGAGAGCGAGCATGACAGTATAGTCGGCTGGTTTGCAGTTATTCCAGTTCGCAGTTTGCGGATACGCTAATCCAGTGCAGAGTTGCCTTGCCTGCGCTCACGATGGATGATGGCGCTGGGCTTTTTATCGGCCGCTAAGAAACTATAATAATGGTTCATGGCGTCTATGAAGTAGTGGAGGAATGCGATCAAGAAATCCCTCTCCCAACGGGAGAGGGGGCCGCGCAGCGGCCGGTGAGGGGTACCGCAAGTAACGATAT
>JBGPBY010000491.1:0-5577 GCA_041481485.1 Terriglobia bacterium | reverse complement strand
GGATTCCCCACTGTAGGGGCGGTCTATGACCGCCCGCAATTGTGACGATTGCAATCCTCCAAATTGTGGGCTGTCATAGACCGCCCCTACAGTGGGGACCGCGAGCAGTCGAGAATTGCGTGCACTTTGGGGTAAAGTACATGGCAATGAAATCGTTGATTGCTCCTGCGTTATGCCTTGCGCTTTTCCAGGCCACGCTCCGCCCTGAGGACGTCAACGGGAGCATGTCCGGCATTGTGATCCAGGCGGGAACGGACCAGCCGATTGATGCCGTTCAGATCATCATGACGCCCATCAACACGGCGGGCGGTCCCCCGGGATTGAACACCCTCCAGACTTACACGGATCTTCGCGGGAGATTCAACCTCACTGACATCAAACCCGGACGATATCGAATGCAGTGGCAGCGATCCGGATTCTCCACGCCTCCGGTGGGAACTCCGGCGCCGGAGAAGTCTGTCGTCGATAACCTGAAGGCCCAGCTTGAAGTCGAAAAAGTTCTGATGCCCACACCGTTATCGTCGGCAAGCGTAGTGGTCGACGTTGCCCCACAACAGCGAATTACGGGATTCGCGTTCTTTCTCACCGCCGGCGGTGTGATCAGCGGCCGCCTCACCGATCCCATGGGAATGCCTCTGGCCAATGCGACGCTAACGGCTCTGGCTGTGAACTATGAAGATGGTTACCGAATGTTGCGGCCCGCAGGAGGAACGGTACTGTCGGATGATCGCGGCTATTTCCGGCTCTATGGTCTCCGCCCCGGCGAATTCTATGTGCGCGCGGAGCGGCGGATTAATGAGAGTAATTCCGGGGAACCTTCTCGTATCTACTTTCCGGGAGTCTCCGAAGTTTCCGCTGCCGTTCCTATCGTCGTCAATGAGAAGAGCGAATCGCCGGACGCCAACTTCAGCATTCCGTCTATCGGAGGCGTCAGGATATTGGGAACCGTGTCGGGGTATGCCCGCAGTGTCCAGGCTGTTGTTCAATTTTATTTACTTCCCGGTAGCTCGAGAATACTCGACGACGCTGGCGCAATTTCCCGGACCAATCAGCGGACCAGCACGGCGGATCGTGTTTCAGGCGCTTTCGAGATTCGAGCGGTCCCGCAAGGCAATTACGAGTTGTATGCGGTTTACTATGACAATGATCAAATGAAGGTTTACATGGGGCACGTGTCCGTGTACCCAGGATCACAGGACCTCGAAAACGTGGCGATTGTGATGCAGCCTGCTGCCAGCCTGAATGGCCGTATCACGCTCGAAGACGGAATGCCGCTTCGCACAACCATCGTCTCACGTGCCCGCGACATCGCGGCATCGCTCTCCCGCGCGCCTGGCGGCGCGACATCGAACGCCGATGGAACGTTCGTCCTTCAGCAGGTGCATGAAGGACGTTACAGCCTGACTCTCACGGCAACAGACAAATGCATCCTCGATATTCAACAGGACGGCAGAACCGTTTACGATAACGGATTTTCCATCGAGGAAAGCAGTTCCCCTCTCAACATCATTGTCAGTAGCCGTTGCGGAACGATTCAAACTGAAGTGCTCGATGAGATGCAGCGGCCGGTGAAAGGGGCCTTCGTTGCGTTGGTACCATCGAGGGAGCGGCGTAACAATCCACTGCTCTTTCGCAGATCGCCATATGATGCTTCGGCATCGCGCTATGTTCCGATAGAACAGATCCCTCCCGGGGAATACAAGCTATTCGCCTTGGACAAGATTCCCACATATGCCGAAATGAATCCGGAGTACCTCGCGAAGTATGAGGATCGAGGTGTGGCGATCAGTGTGGTGCCGGAATCGAATTTGAAAGTTCAGATTCCGCTGATAGAGACGAAGCGGTAAGTAAGGCCTTCCTCAACCGGGACATTCTCTACGGTCTATGAATCTGTGAATGAATGCGGTCCCCCACTGTATGGGCGGTCTATGACCGCCCACAATTTAGAGGGCTGCAGTCCCACAGATTGCGGGCGGTCATAGACCGCCCCTAGCGGGGAACCTTCAGCTACGGCTTTGCCGCCGCACGGGTGAGTTCGTCGTCGATGACCTTGGCAATGTCGTCATACGGCTGATTGCCGGACAGGAACCTTCCATTGATGAACATCGCCGGCGTGCCGCTGACCCCAACCTTTGAACCTTCGATAATCTCGCTTCGAATCGCTCCAGCGTATTTATTGGAATCCAGGCAGGTATTGAATGTTGCGGTATTCAACGACAGCTTCTCTGCTTTTGCCTTTAGATCCGTCACCTCAAGATTCCTTTGATCCGTGAACATCGCATCATGCATCTGCCAGAATTTGTCCTGGTCATTGGCGCACAGGGCTGCCTCTGCGGCCTTTTGCGCGTGAGGATGAATCGAGGTCAAAGGAAACTGGCGATAGACTATCCGAATCTTATCCTTATATTTCGATTCGATTTCCTTCAAAGTGGGATAAAGACCACCGCAGAAGGGACACTCAAAATCGGAAAACTCGACAATCGTCACCGTTGCGTTTGCCGGCCCCCTCGAAGGAAATCCCTGAGTGGCAACAGTGGTCCGTGGTGGATCGTAATAGGACGTCACCTTGTAAGTTTTTTTCAGCCCGTCCACGTAGCTGGCAAACAGGCGGTCGCGCTCCTGTTCAAAGAGGTATTCCTGAATATCCTTCGCTGTTTCGGCCAAACTTCCGTTGATTCGTGACTTGTTCTGTTCGTAGAACTTCACCACGTCGTCATCGGTTGGCTTTTTCACCTTCGACTCCACGTCTTCGGCTACAAGTTTGTCCGTGGTAAGGCCGCGCTTTTTGGCTTCGGCCGTCAGCACACGATCTTCGATCATTTCGTTCAACTGATTTCCGATTGCGTTCTGGCGCTCGCGTTGCCAGCCGGTTTCAAACTGGAGGCGCTTCGCATCGAGCTTCTCCAACTCATCCGCCGCCTCCTTCTGAACATCGCTTTCCGTTATGGTTTCCCCGTTGACGACCGCAAGAGGCTTTGAATTGGCCTGGCCAAAAACAAATCCTGGCAGTGTGAATGAAATCATCAGGACAAAAATCAAATTTTGCTTCATACGGATACTCCTTCCGGAAGGAGGACGCCTTTGTCGAGATGGCGAATCACATTGGCATGGCGAGCGGCGCGCGGGTCATGCGTCACCATAACGACGGTTTTCTTGAATTCCTTGTTCAGTTTCTCGAGGATGGCCAGAATTTCATCGGCAGACTGCGCATCCAGATCGCCTGTCGGTTCGTCTGCGAGTATCAGAGCGGGATCCGTAACGATGGCTCGGGCAATGGCCACACGCTGTTCCTGACCGCCGGAAAGCTGACGCGGGAAATGCGTCATCCGGTCTCCAAGTCCAACCAGCCGCAATGCCGTTTCAACGTGAGTCCGCCGCTCCGATCGTGAAAGTTTGGTCAGCAGAAGCGGCAGTTCCACATTTTCAAAAGCCGTGAGGACAGGAATCAGGTTGAAGGTTTGAAAGATAAAGCCGATTGTATGGTTCCTCCATGCGGCCAGCGAACTCTCCGAGAGTTTCACGATGTTCTTTCCGTCAACCATGACGTCCCCGCTGGTGGGACGGTCGATTCCTGCGATCAGATTCAGCAACGTCGATTTGCCAGAGCCTGAAGGTCCCATCAGACATACAAAACTCCCCGGCCCAATGGTCAATGCCGTCCTGGTCAAGGCCACCACTTCCGTGGTCTCCTTCCGGAATTTCTTGGTGACGTCAACGATGTCCACTCCCGTCATTTGCGCACTTCCACGTGATCTCCCACCTTCAGCTGCTTCAAAACGTCTCCAATTATAATGGACTCATTGCCCGCGATACCTGATGTTATATAGGCGTCGCCGCCAACTTCCCTGCTAACAGTTACAGGTTTGGACAGAACGGCGCTGTCTGACGACAAAACCAACAGAACTTTTCCGTCCGCGCGGTTTTGGACTGCGGCCTTCGGAACCACAAATACCTTTTCGGCTGATCCGGACGACTTCTCTTTTTTCTTCGCACCGGACTTTGCAGTAAGGGCAGTAAGAAATGTCACTCTTGCGTTCATTTCAGGCTTTACATACTGGTCCGGCGCCAGAAATTTCACATTCACCTGAACCGTCGCCTTCTGCCGATTCGCTTCCGGTGCGATCTCGGCAACGCTGCACTTGTACACCCGGTCCGGATACGCATCCGAAACGGCAGTACAAGGTTGATTCGGAGCAATGCGGTTGAAGTCGTTCTGATTGATATCCAGTTCCACCTGAAGATCACTCAAGTCCGCCAGTGTCACCACATATCCCTTGGCTCCCTCTGCTCCGACAAAGGACGTTGTTACCATTTCGCCCTGTTCGACATTGCGTTCCAGAATTGTTCCGGCAATGGGGACATGAATCTCCGCGGCATCCAGTATCGTTTTGGCATAGTCCGATGCCGCTTTGGCACGTGAAACTTCGGATCGGGCGCTATCGATTTCTTCTTTTCGCGGCCCCTGACGCATGAGTTCCCACGATTTCGTTGCCGAAGCCAACGCGGCGCGGGACGTATCATAGCGGCCCTTCGCGTCATCGAGAAGTTGCGGAGCACCGACACCTTGCTTCACGATATTCTCCACCCGTCTGTAATTGGATTCGTCCGCACGCATCTGCGCTTCCGCGCGATCCATTTCCGCTTTCGCACGATCAATTTCCTCCGGCCGCGATCCGCGCTCCAGCTGTGTCAGCCGTGCTACGGCAGAATCATACGCTGCGGTCGTTTGATCATATTGGGCCCGATATTCGCGATCTTCGAGCCGGACAATCAACTGATCTCGGACCACATGGTCGCCCTTTTCGACACCGATCCATGCCACGCGGCCTGAAATCTTCGATCCGACCTGAATTTTGTGATGCGCCACGACGTAACCGGTCGCGACGAGAACAGCGGAATCCGTCGAGGATTCCACTCTGGGATGAACGATATCGACCTCGATGGCCTTCGTCCGGTTCCAGTAGGAGTATCCTCCGATGCCCCCGCCAATCAGCAAAATCAACAGCAACAAGGCAATCCATTTGCCCTTGCCGCCGCCGTCAGAGGGTTCCGTTCGCTGAGACTTATCGATTCGGAGCTTGTTCAGCTCGGTTGACATTTGATCCATATTGCCGTGACTTTAGATTTCAGTCCGCAACGCGCGGATAATGGGAGTGAGTGCCGCGCGTATCCCCGGAAGCAGTCCACCAAGACCTCCCATGATTGCGGCAAAAATAATACCCTCCAGCATCAGGCCTGGCGTAATCTGAAACTGAAAAACAACCTCCGAGAATGAAGTGAAATTCGTTGTTCCTGTCGTGATGCCATTCACCGGCAATGCAAGAAGACAGCCAACAACACCTCCACAAACGGCAAGCAAGACCGATTCGAAGAAAAACGAAACCAGAATGCTCGAGCGCTGAAAGCCCAACACACGGAGCGTGGCAATTTCGCGGGTGCGATAAGCCGTGGCGGCATACACACCGAACGCCGCGAGGCAGACGAAGAGCCCGAGGAGGCGCGTCTTCATCGCGCCCGGAACGACGCGGTCATTCATGCCTGAGCGCGACCAAGGGATCCACGCTCGCGGCGCGGCGC
>JBGPBY010000490.1:0-5581 GCA_041481485.1 Terriglobia bacterium | reverse complement strand
CCTGCTCCCCCTAACCAAATCCCCCCCGGGCGCCCGCCCAATTTTAGTCTCCGCGTTTTCACCCACCCCCCCCCCACCCCAAAAAGTCCACCTGCACAAAAAACCCCCGCACAACTCACAGTTGACGGGAGAGGGATTTCTTGATCATCCGCCTCTACAGTAATCGGCGGCAGCAACCTTCTCTTGTTCCAAGACGTGCTTAGAGTTGAGCGAAATGAAACAGCGGCTTCAATTCCCAGGATTCTACCGCCATATGGGGCTATTGCTTTTCAGTAGTATGGCGATGTTCCTCTTCAGCCCGTCTCCGATACTCGCGGAGTCGTTCGTCGCCCCCTATTCAGGGACCCTCTATATCCGTTGCATCGGAGGCAGTGCTGGAGCAACAAGCGACTTTGGCACCGGCACCAATCTTTCCGACTGGACTCCATACCTTCGCAACCTTCCGCCTTCGTGTCCAACAACGGAAATTCAAATCGGAAATGTAACTGCGGGTCAGGTTGTTCCATTCGCAATGCGCACACAATGGCTGGGAAAAGAATACTGGGCGTTTTCAACAGCTCAGGATCAGGCGTCAACAACTGCGTTTTCGGATACGGATAATAGTTTAAAGTGGGGTGGAAAGATTATCGAGCAAACCGATCCCGACACATGGGTGATGCATCTCGATGACGCTGCTTCCTACACGGTGGATGACAACGATGCGGACTTTCTTATTCAGATTCGGCTTGTCCGGGCAAGACGCCAAGTCACTCAGAATTTCCCCTCAACTGAAACGGAACTTGTAGATAGGGATGCCTCGATGAACAAAAATGCTTCGATACCAGCAGTTGTTTCTTTTGTTGCGGTGTGCCTGTTTCCGTTCTCTATTCCAGCCCAGCAAGCTCAGGAATCCACCGTAAGCGATCCGGAAGCTTACGCCGTTTATGCAGCGCTGATTCCCCAGGAATACCCAATACGCAGGGAGCCTCAAAAGCCTGTGGTTCTCCAGCGAGAAGCGGAAACCTTTCCTGCAGCATTCGGCTCCTGTTTTCCGCAAAACGTGGGCCAGGATTGGCAGCCTGTGGTGGATAGCTACAAGGCAGAGAACACGAATTCGCGAGTTGTGATTCCAGGGCAGCCGCTTCGATTGGTTTATTCCGTAGCGCCCAAATCTTCGCTCGGACGGGACGACACCTATATTCAGGTCTCTGCTGTAGGCTTTAATGCTTCGAAGACCAGAGCGATGGTCTATGTTGCGTTCCATTGCGGCCCGAAGTGTGCAGGTGGCGCACATCATTTTGTCGAAAAGGTTGGCGGCGCCTGGCGCGAAGCGGCATTGCCGAATGTTTCCCAATGCGGGTGGGATTCCTAGCCAAATCCAGGAAGCTTTCCAACGGATTCCCCTTCGATCAAACCTCTACCTATGATTAGATTGCGTAGTCGCATGAATCGAAGACACATCCCTGGAATTCTCGCACTCGCACTGGCAGGCGTCGCTCTGGCCACAGCGCCCAGGGCTGCGATTGCGCCGGCGCCGGGACCGGCGTCGGAAGCTTCCGCGGTCCTGAAACAGTATTGCGTCACGTGTCACAACGAAAAGGCATTGACCGCCGGCCTCGCGATCGATCAGTTGAACCCAGAACGGGTTCAACAGAATTCCGCGGCGTGGGAGAAGGTGGTTCGAAAGTTACGAACCGGCACTATGCCTCCGCCGGGGAGCCCTCGGCCCTCGCTGGAGGTTTATGATGTGACCGCATCATGGCTGGAAGGCGAACTGGACCGGACCGCACAGTCGAATCCCGGCCGTCCGGCGCTCCGCCGGCTGAATCGTGCGGAATACGGGAACGCGATTCGCGATTTGCTCGACGTTCATGTCGATGTCGACAGCCTGCTTCTCCCGGACGACGCGGCCTTCGGTTTCGACAATATCGGGGACCTTCTGGAAGTTCCACCTTCCTTGCTCGAACGCTACCTCACGGCGGCGGATGTTGTCAGCGCATTGGCCGTCGGCGACCCCACGACCCCCGCTGGCTCGCAAACGCTTCACGCCCGGGGCGATCAGTCGCAGGACATCGAACGCGAAGGAATGCCGCTGGGGACTGTCGGCGGATTGAAAGCCGAATACAATTTTCCGCTCGACGGAGAATATGAATTCCGCGTTGGTTTGCTGCGCACCAATCTCGATGGGATTCGCGGTCTCGAACATCCGCACCAGCTGGAGATCTCGGTGGATGGGGACCGCTTGTTTCTGGAGACCGTTGGTGGCGACAAGGAAAACGCGCGCACCGGTACCATTGCCGAGAAATCGGACCAGACCGATGCCCGGCTGCGGGTGCGAATTCCGGTGCATGCCGGTCCGCATGAAGTGACCGCCACGTTCGTGCGAAAAATCGGCGAAGGGACAAATCGCCTGCGTCCCTTCGACCGCAGCAACGCCGATACCTACGACTCCACGGGACGCCCTCACGTTGAAACGCTGACGGTGCTCGGCCCGTACTTGACCACCGGACCGGGAGACACACCGAGCCGCCGCCGAATCTTCACATGTAAGCCCGAGAATGCAGGTCAGGAAGAACCCTGCGCGCGAAAAATTTTGTCCACGCTGGCCCGGCGAGCGTATCGGCGGCCAGTCGTTGCGGCAGACCTGGATCTTCTGCTTCCTTTCTTTAAGGAAGGCCGCAGGAAAGGCAGTTTTGAAACCGGCATTCAACTGGCGCTGCGCCGGCTGCTGGCGAGCCCGACGTTTGTGTTCCGGGCCGAGAGCGATCCGCGAAACGGCAACGCGGCCCGCATCAGCGATATCGAACTCGCAACACGGTTGTCGTTCTTCCTCTGGAGCAGCATCCCGGATGACACGCTAGTCGATCTGGCATCGCGCGACCGCTTACATGAACCCGCAGTCCTTGAAGAACAGACGCGGCGGATGCTGGCCGACTCGCGATCGGATGCCTTTGTGGAGAATTTCGCTGGCCAGTGGCTGCACCTGCGGAATCTGGACAACATTCATCCCAACACGGATGAGTTTCCCGACTTCGACAACGATTTGCGGCTGGCCTTCGTTCGCGAAGCAGAACTGTTTTTCGGGAGCATGCTGCGCGAGGACCACAGCGTCATGGACTTGCTCACGGCGGACTACACCTTCGTCAACGAACGCCTCGCGCGGCATTATGGAATACCGGAGGTGTACGGCAGCCGATTCCGCCGCGTGACGCTGGGCCCGGAGTTTGCCATGCGGCGCGGGTTACTTGGCAAGGGCGGCGTATTGATGTCGACGTCCCGTGCGGATCGTACATCGCCGGTCCTGCGCGGCAAGTGGATTTTGGAAAACGTGATTGGGACAGCCCCGCCCCCTCCACCGCCGAATGTGCCTCCGCTGGATGCGAAACCGGGAGTGGCCACGCGAACGATTCGTGAGCGAATGGCGGCGCATCGTGCACCCGGGTGCGTGACCTGCCATCAGTTAATTGATCCGCTCGGCTTTGCACTCGAAGGCTTTGACGCCGTCGGCGCCTGGCGAACCTACGAGGCCGGCGCCCTCGTCGATGCCTCCAGCCGTCTGGCGGACGGCCGCGCCATTAACGGGGTCGGCGAACTGCGGGCCGCGCTCACGGCGCGTCCAGAGTCGTTCACACAAACGTTGACAGAAAAATTGCTGATTTATGCCCTCGGACGGGGGCTTCAGGATTACGATATGCCTGTCGTCCGGTCCATTGTGCGTGATGCCCGGGTAAAGAATTTCAACTTCAATACGGTTATCCTGGGAATTGTTCGAAGCACACCCTTTCAGATGAGGGCGGGCGCGCGGACAACGGCAGGCATTGGAACAGGCACTGGGACAAGCGCTGGAAAAGGGAATTGAAAGCGATTTGAGAGGAGATTTTAGAAGTGTTCATCACTAAGAAATCATTGGCGCGCCGGACGTTTCTGCAGGGAATGGGCGCCGCGGTTGCCCTGCCGTTTCTGGAATCCATGGCTCCGGCCATGACTCCTCTCGCGCAATCTCCGGCCAAACCGCCACTGCGTTTCGGCGGAGTGTATCTGCCCAACGGCTGCGTGATAGACGCCTGGACTCCGAAAACGACCGACGGGAGTCTGGAGATCACACCCGTGATCAAGCCGCTGGAGGCATTCCGCAATCAGCTGACACTGGTCGGCAACCTCACGCGCGCCGGCGGGAAGAACTCCACCGATCATGCGGTAAGTTCGGCGGGCTGGCTGACCGGAGCTCTCGCAAAACAGACGGAAGCAGAAGACATCCGCGTGGGTATCAGCATCGATCAGGTGCTCGCCAAGCGCATCGGACAGGAGACACCGCTACCATCACTGGAATTCGCGACCGAGGATTTTGCCGGTTATGTGGGCGGCTGCGTTCCCGGTTATAGCTGCGCGTACATGAATACCATTTCCTGGGCGTCAGAGACAGAGGGGCTGCCCATGGAAATCAATCCGCGGGCTGCGTTCGAGCGCTTGTTCGGGCGCGCTGGAAGTCCGGCCGACCGTCAGGTTCGCCGCAGCGAAGACCGCAGCATTCTCGATTCAATTCTCCAGGAAGCGCGTGCGCTGCAGACGAAGGTCGCCGCTCCCGATCGCGTGCGTCTGGACAACTATCTGGATAACCTCCGGGAAATTGAACGGCGCATCCAGAAGGCGGAGAAACGGAACGCCACCGACGTCACGGCATTGAATGCTCCCGTTGGCATTCCGGAATCGTTCGAAGAGCATATGGGTTTGATGTACGACCTGCTGGTCGTGGCGTTCCAATCCGACATGACGAGAATCTTTACCTTCATGACCGGACGCGAAGCCAGCCAGAGAACGTATCCCGCGCTGGGCTTCAAGGAAACGCACCACGACATTTCGCATCACGCGCGTCAGCCGGAAAAGATGCAGCAGCACACGAAGATCAATACGTATTTCGCGACGCTGTTCGCGGCGTTCCTTGAGAAGCTTCGCAATTCACCCGAAGCCGACGGCTCCGTGCTGGACC
Organism: Terriglobia bacterium; assembly: GCA_041481485.1. Classification (GTDB taxonomy): domain Bacteria; phylum Acidobacteriota; class Terriglobia; order 20CM-2-55-15; family 20CM-2-55-15; genus JBGPBY01. Next base: position 615 of record JBGPBY010000490.1, on the reverse strand, counting down.
ATTCTCTGATTGCATTTGGCGCCGGCATGAGTGACGGTCAGGCTCACAACTCCTACCCGTTGTCGTTTTCCGTCGTCGGCGGCGCCGGCGGCCGGGTCAAGGGCGACCGCTTCGTCATTGCTCCGGAATGGACGCCAGTCGCCAATGTCTGGCTTGGAGTCGCCGCCATGTTCGGCGTCCCGCTTCAGAGCATCGGCGAGAGTACGGGACGCTTCGAGCTTTGAAACATACTCGAATTCGATTGCTGCAGGCCGCCGTTTTAATCGTGACCGCGCTCGCGATTGCAGCGCCGGGATATGCCGCGGACAATCCACTGCTCACGGCGGTGAAGAAATCCGATCTTGGAACCGTTCGTCGGCTGCTCCAGCAAGGAACTTCCGCAAACGCTGCTGCAGCCGATGGCTCGACGGCACTGATGTGGGCCGTTGAAGCAGACGATTTGGAGATGACGCGCGCGCTGCTCAAAGCTGGCGCCGATGCGAAACGGGCCAATCGGTACGGAATGACGCCGCTGCATCTCGCCGCCGTTAACGGCAATTCCACTGCGATCCACGATCTGCTCGACGCGGGTGCGGACGCGAACGCAGTACTTCCCGAAGGCGAAACCGTTTTGAT
>JBGPBY010000489.1:0-5612 GCA_041481485.1 Terriglobia bacterium | reverse complement strand
GATTGCGCCAGTGGGTCAGTTCGCCAGGGCCATTTGACAAACGTACAGCAGAACATTTGACAGCTCACAGCGGAAGTCCGGCTACCCCCGAACGGCGGGTGGATTCGCTTCCAGTTGTTTCAGCGCATCGAGTGTCCAGCGAACCGCGTCTTGATAAAAACCGGCCACTTCCATGGGTTCGAGGCCGAGGAGTATTCCCCTTTCCCATTCCCGCATCTCGAAAGCGATGACGCATTCCAGAACGCGGCCGGCCGGTCCCGATCGACTCAGGATCGCATCGGATACATCGCGCACCAGCGGTAGCGAACGGACAATTTCCGCCAGTGGCCTGTCGACTACGGCATCAAGAACTGAAAACAGCCCAACAAGAAAGAAGAGGTCGGTCGAAAATTTCAGCCGCCGGGCGAGCTGTTCGCACATTCGGGCGCGCGTCAACCCCGTCACGATAACGTCACGAGGCTTGCCGTCAATTGCCGAAAACAAAACCAGACTCGCCCAGATCTTCAACTTCTCGACTCCGATCAAGGTGGACGCGTGGCGAATGGAGTGGATTTCGTGACGCAATCCGAGCATTGCAGAATTCGCATAACGGAGCAGTTTGTAACTGAGGGCAACGTTCTGAGAAAGCGCTTCTTCGATTTCCTCCATTTGAATGTCCGGGTTGTTCAGCTTTGCAATCAGGCTGAGGATGGCAAGGCGATTTACCGGCAAACGTTCCGATGAAACAATCTGCGGCCGGCAAAAGAAGAAACCCTGAAAATAGTCGCATCCGATCTTTTGGAGATATTCGAATTCGTCGTAAGATTCGACTTTTTCCGCCAGCAGTTTGACATTGAACGTTTTGAGATTAAAGATGAGTTCCTCCAGCTTTTCATGGCTCATCGCGATGACATCGAGTTTGATGATGTTGGCGATTTCCAGCAGAGGATAGAAACGCTCGAAATCCACAAAATCGTCGAGGGCGATCTGATATCCGGCAGCGGACAACTGCTTCAAACGGTCGACGACGTCATCCCCCATTCTGAGTGTTTCCAGAATTTCCAGAACCACACGGTCTTTGGGCATCGCTTCGCAGTAACCGGGAGACAAAATCAGATCCCGGTCGAAATTGATAAATGCGCGGCAAGGGCCGACCAATTGGTCAAGACCGATTTCAATGAGGGAATTGGAAATGACTTCAGATGTGGCGGAATTGCCGTCGGAAAACGCGGCATGGTCCTCGCAGGCCGTACTTCGAAAAAGAAGCTCGTAGCCGAAAACCTGCATGTCGCCGTGATAGATCGGCTGACGGCTGACCAATACCTTATTGACGTCCAATTCCATGTTTTCCATAGAAATGACCTGAGATTCCTGTTATTTCGAAACTTTGGAAAACCTTGACGGCATCCGATGATTCGTACGCAACTGGTGCTACGGGGGCTGTACGTCCAAACAATCTAAAGCGGTGACATCACAATTTCAATTTCGAAAATTGTTCAGGTCTGACCCTTTGTGAGTTGTTACAAAGATGTAACGGTTGTAGTCGCTAGCCGATTACCAAAATCACAGCAACGGCCAATGCCAGTGCGGCAATCACATCCGCGGAATAATGATATCTGCCCGCAACGCATCCAAGGCTGATGCCCAGGGCAATGAACAGGAAGACGATTCCTGCGGCAGGTGCTTCGCGCAACAGCACCAGAGTGATTGCCGCAGATGCCGCGACATGTCCACTTGGAAACGTATTGGCGTTGTGACTCAGGTGCCGGGTGATCCACAGATTGAAGCGCCGCACTATTCCTTCCGGTTCAGGGTTCGCATCCGTGCGATGAAGCGAACGTGGTGGTAATAGCGGTACAAACGGTAACAGCGCGTAGCACGGATATGCCGTCAACAGAACCGTCAGCCAATAGATGCCCACTCGGTCGGCCCGCCCTGCAAGGTGAAGCGCGACAACTCCCAAAGGCACGACTGGATAACACAACAGGTATGCGGTCTCCGACAGTGAGGCAATCCCTTTGGCAGCCCGAGTGCCCGGAACTATGGAAGCAAGGCGGGTAAAGAGCCTTCTGTCCCATGACTCAAACATCGACTGTAGTTTCAGGTTGGGTTTGTCGAAGAAACAACCCGACTGCCAATAGGCCATCAGCATCAGCGGGATTGGGACCCAGTCACGGAGCCATGAGTCCGTGTACTGAGTCAAAGCCCGGGTATTGGTCATCATGACCGTAGAAACTGCGAGACCGGACACGCCGATAAGAATGGCCTTCATGCGTGAGTTTCGAACATGGATTTTCCACAGAGCCAGCAACGTCAATCCCGAAAAATATAGAAGATTTACGCATTCCATGGAGTGCGCTGGCACCTGTTTCTGAAGCAATCCTATAGGCAAGAATCAGGCCCTGCGAAACCGGACTTCGTTCTTCTCCGGACGGATGAAGTCGATCTTTACATTCAGAGCACTGCCTGGAGATTCGCTGCCCGGATCAGGAAGTTTGCCACGCAGGTAGTAATCTGCGAGTTCGATGGTTCCCTTTCGATCCATCACAACCGCAGGAAGCAGCTGTTCCAGTTTTTCATCGGCGAGATATTTCAAAATCCAATAGGTTGTCGATTGATCTTCAATGGACCGAATTGTCTGTTCATATGTTTCGGCATTCGCAAGGATCCTGAGCAGTTCGTCGCGATCATACGGAAGTGGTTTGGACTCCAGGAACGACGTGAACTGCCGTTGAGTGACCAGATCGGCGTAGCGCCGGATCGGAGACGATATCTGTGTATATGCGCTCAATCCCAATCCGGAATGAATGCCTGGAGTCAGGGAGAGGCGCGAGCGCTTGAACGTTTTGCGAAGCTTTTCAAATGCCAGAGGATCCAGTCCGGAGCTATCGATGGACTCCTTGGAATCGCGTGGCTCCTGGGTTCGGTAGATAATTGGCAGGTTCTGCAAAGCCGCGAAGTCTGCGGACAGGCTATTACACAGGATCATGAACTCGCTAACCAGCAGCCGGGACGGTGTATTCGAATCCAGTTTGGACACGTGGATACCGCAAGCATCCACATGAACCTGAATCTCCGGTCTTCTTATTGTGATCGCCCCGCGTGCGGCCCGTTCCTGTTGAAGCTTGCAGGCAATGGCGTGCAACAACTTCAGATCGCTGCTGCCGGGAAGGCTCTCATCGGTATTCATGATGAGTTCGTTTGCCAGTTCGTATGACAGCCTTCGCTGCACACGAATTGTGCCGATGGCGATCCGGTAGCCCAGACGATTAAATTGGGAGTCGAATTGTACTTCGACGGAAAATGTCGGACGGTCGTCACCCTTTTGCAGACTGGCCAGCCCGGTGGAGAGCGGCTCTGGGAACATCCTCACCGTTTCGGCAGGCAAATAGATTGTCGATGATCGCCCGGCGGCTTCGAGGTCGAGAGGATCGCCTTTCTCGACAAAGTGAGAGACATCAGCAATATGAATCCCGACAGTGATGGTCTCGTTGTCACGCCGGACTGAAATCGCATCGTCGACTTCAAGCGTGTCATCATCGTCGATCGTGAACGAAAAAGTTTCCCGATGATCGACCCGATTGCTCTGGTGCTGAAAGGGAACGAGTGCATCCGTGGCCTGCAAAACTGTTACCGGAAATTCTTCCGGAACTCCCGCCATTGTCAGAAAACGATCGCGGCTGGGAGCAAAGCGTCCCGCGCGGGAAAGAATGTCATACGCCGCGTCTCTGGCTCTTCCCACTCCCGTGATTTCCTCCAGGTGCGATCCAATGGAGTCACCTCCTGGATGACGCATCCAGCGTTGCAACCTGTCCAGCAGCGCCTCGGTCTCCGGAGTATTTTCCCAATCGCGCTGCTTGAGCAGCCGATGAAGGGAATCGGTGATCGCTCCCCGTGTGCGTTCGTTTTCCTGTTCACGTTCGCGGCGGGTGCGTTCAGTGCCCACCTGATCGACGGTTCGTGGAAGAAACTGGAGGCCTTTGCGGCGAAAAAACAGAGTATCGGCCGATAGTGAGCGAAAGACCGCCGAAACAGCGTCCGGTGAAGAATCCGAAAAAAAGAGACTCGCAAGTTCGGTGGAGGTGAATTCCCGTTGAGTGCCGGACAAGGATTCCCATAAGAGTTCCACATCCACCTCGTCTTGCCGGTTCTGAACTTTTTCCGTCAGCTCTTTCGCAATGCTCGGGAATCCGTCCTCGCTGGACTTTCGGTGAATCACTACCACGCGATCTCCGCTGATGCTGACATGCCGTCCCCGGGGATCGACAATCTGAAGACGGTCATGCTCCTGCTTGCGCACGTAGCCGACTTTCAACTGATCGTTGTCGAGGAATTCGATGATTTGGCCTTCAAGAAACATATCGGTGTTAATCTGAGTCGAGTCTGGAATTCATTATGTCAAACCCCGTGCCTGGCCCCCTAACCGCTTCAAGTCTCAGAATTGAAGATCGGTCCCAACTGGAGCAATTTCTGTCTCGCCCGGAGTCGCGCAGGTTGATACGGGACGCGTCTTTCGAGGAAGTATTCTTTGTCATCAAACACATTGGCCTCGCCGACACCCTGGAACTGTTGCCGATAGTCACAGGCCGGCAGGTGCGGGGCTTCGTGGACCTGGATTGCTGGCGCAAGGATACCTTCGTGCGAAAGCCTTTCATGGAATGGATTGCGGCTTTCATCCAGTCCGGTCCGGAAGAAACGGCAAAGGCTTTGAGCGGAATCGATGAGACGTTGCTGGCTCTCTTTCTCAAGGACCTGATTCGAGTCTATGAAGTCGAACGCGACGATCCGCCGGACGTGACTCAGTTAATTTCGACCCCCGACGAGCGATTTGCAGTTGAACCCATCGAGGAAGGTCAGGTCGCGGCCATCGCAATGCTCATTCTCGATGCGCTGTTCAAATACAACCCGCATCTGGGCACCCAGATACTTACGCTCATTCGATACACATCTCGACTCGAGCTTGAAGAAACCGCATTTGAAAACAAGACCCGGCGCTTGGAGGTTCATGGATTTGTCGATTACTACGAAGCGCTTTCCATTTATGCCGGATCTGGCATCGGAAAGCCGTCCATTTCTACCGATCGTGATGTGGCGACAGAAGACATTCCAGGAGAGGAAGCTCCCGGAAACCTGCCTGCCGTTTTTGCCGATTCCTTGTCCGGCGGAGTTTTTCTTTTAAGTGCACTTGAAGGGATCAAGGACCCGAAGGAATCCGAGCGCGTGGCTCAGGAATTGACGGCGCTGGGCAATCGTATTCTCTCTGCGAATCTTGTGAACCTCGGAGAACTCGAAGGTGTCCGGCCCGCACTCGAGGAAATGCGGGATACATTGACCATTGGTCTGGAATATCTGACCGGGAGCCATCCCGAGCGGGCGCCGGATGTTTTTCAGAAAAGTTACATGCAGTCGGTATTCAAAACCGGATTCGATCAAATGGCAGGATTGCGGGATTCGGCGGACGCGATGTTCGGCATTCCGGGCTTTCGCTTGCCGATGCTGGACTCCACCGATCAGGAATTCTTAGAGGGGTTGCGCCGGTTCAAGCCGCTGATGGTCGAAGTTGGCCGTTATCGGAATTTCCGATCCCTTGCAGACATCGAGAGTTCGCGAAAACGGCTGACGGAACTGGATCG
>JBGPBY010000488.1:0-5621 GCA_041481485.1 Terriglobia bacterium | reverse complement strand
TATCAGATGGGTTCTATTGGTGCGGTCCCCGGCGGTCCTGGCGTTGTCGTGGGAGGCTCGATACCGTACAAACCGGAAGCGCTGAAAAAGCGGAAGGAAAACTTTGCCAACCGCACAAAGCTGGATCCGGAAGCGAACTGCTATATGGCAGGAATTCCGCGAGCCAACTACATGCCGTATCCATTCCAGATACTGCAAACTCCAAAAACGATTCTGATGGCTTACGAATACGCCAGTTCCGACCGCATCATCAATATGGACAAGCCTGTCGAAGCCGCCGTCGATACCTGGATGGGCACGGCCAACGGTCGTTGGGAAGGCGAGACTCTGGTGGTGGACAACACGGGATTCAACGATAAGACCTGGTTCGATCGCGCCGGTAATTTTCACAGCGATGAACTACACGTGGTCGAACGGTTCACCCGGGTTGATGCGGACCATATCGATTACGAAGCAACCATCGATGATCCTCAGGTTTTCACGAAGCCCTGGACGATCAGCCTGCCGCTTTACCGTCGGGTGGAAAAGAATTTTCAGCTGACAGAATTCAAGTGCATAGAGTTTAGCGAGGAATTGCTCTACGGAGACCTTCGCAAGAAGCCGGCAAAATAGCGAACCAAATGGGAGGCGCCATGAACACTCGATCGATTGCCCTGTTGACCGCGGGCGTATTGATATCCGGAATGGCAATGGGTCAAACGAAACCCGCAACGCCTGCCGCATCTGCAGCGGCTCCTGCCGCGGCGAAAGCACCGGCTAAACCCTATATCGCTCCCAAAACCGCCTGGGGTGATCCAGACCTTCAAGGCTGGCTTACGAACCTGAGCGAAAACGGCACTCCACTGGAACGCCCCAATCAGTTTGCAGGCCGGAAACTTGAAGACATCAAGGGCGAGGAACTTGCAGCTCTCAAACGGGACGCCCAAAATCAGACAGTCCGTAGTTTTGCCGGCGGACTCCATGCGCCCGAGGACTGGTGGCAGGTAGATCTCAACATGGTCAATGGCAGCCAGGCATGGCTGGTCACCGATCCGGCTGACGGCAAAATTCCGCCTGTGACTGAGGAAGGTCGCGCCCGGCAGGCGGCACTCACCGCAGCTAAACGCGCCCTCGGCCATGGCCCCGCGGACTCCTGGGAAGACCGCAGCCTGTATGACCGCTGCATCACTCGCGGATTGCCGGGGTCCATGATGCCCGTGATCTACGGCAATTCGTACCAGATCCTGCAGTCGCCTGGATACGTGGCCATTCGCTATGAAATGATCCATGAAACGCGTCTCATTCCGCTGGATGGACGTCCACACGCATCAGCGAACATCCGTACTTACATGGGTGATCCGCGCGGCCACTGGGATGGAGACACCCTGGTCGTGGAAACAACGAACTTCAGAGATGACGAGGCCTACCAGCGTTCGAATGGCGCCACACTGAAGCTGACGGAACGATTCACGCGAGTCGCCCCGAAAATCATTAAGTGGTCCGCTACCGTTGAAGATCCCTCGACATGGACCCAGCCATGGACGTTTTCCATGCCATTGACGATGGACGACAGCCAGCCGATTCTCGAGTACTCTTGCCACGAAGGAAATCTGGGACTTCGCAACATTCTCAGCGCGGCTCGCTCTGAAGAAAAAAAGGCTGAGGAAAAGAAAGCGGCAGACGAAGCCGCGCGGAAGACTTCACGGTAAGGAGAATTCGGATGCGAACTAAACTGCTGCTATTGCTTGTTCTCTCAGGTCTGCATCTTTCGTCGCTTCCGCTGATTGCCCATCACGCGTTTTCGGCGGAATTCGATGGGAACAAACAGGTCAATCTTAAAGGGAACATCACCAAGATGGATTGGATCAATCCGCATGCCTGGATTTACATCGACGTGAAGTCGGCCAACGGCAAAGTCGATAATTGGGCCATCGAGCTCGGTCCGCCAAACGCGCTGATCAAACGCGGCTGGACGAAGAAATCTGTGCCAGTGGGAGCTGAGGTTCTCGTTGTGGGCTACCAGGCCAAAGACGGTTCCATGCGCGCCAATGGCCGCGATTTGAGCTTCCCCGACGGACGCAAGCTGTTTGCAGCATCCTCCAACGCCGACGCCCCGGATAAAGATGGGAAATAGCGGTGGAAGGTAGTGGGTCAGTTTGAAAATTGCGACAGCGGCCCACTGTAGGCGCGGTCTATGAGCGGAGCGAATGAAAGCCCGATAGGGCCCAGCCATCAAGCAATTTCCGCGCACAATCTCTCGTTTATGGATTTCCACTTCTAGCAATCCCAGTCTGAAAAACTGTGCGCGGTCATAGACCGCGCCTACAGTGGGCCGCAGATTTCAAACTGACCAATTACCCGCTGGAACGATTCCGGATTCGATTCTTACCGCATGAAATATCGCGGGGTGCGTGCGCAATATTTCCGATAGCGATCGCCGTAGTGTTCAATCAGGAAACGTTCTTCCCGCAGGATCTGAAAATGCAGGAAAAGGACTCCCAGAACTGCAGCAATTAGAAAGATCCATGTTCCAGTAATTAGAAAAGTTCCGGCGAGATAGAGATCCAGAAACAGGAAGATCGGATTTCGAGTGGTGGCGAAGATCCCTCCCGTGACAAGAGCAGAAGGGGTCTTCCGATCGATCCCGATGCGCCAGGAATCCCCAAACGAAATCAGGGCCATTCCAAAAATCAAAAGTCCGGCACAAATGAGAACGGCGCCGCCGATGCGTGCGTACTCAGAATCTAAAACAGGCGAATCGAGCCACTTTGGAAAAGGCACCACAAGCACCTGTGTGGCGCGCAGCAGCAACACGGCCATTGCAACTTCTCCAAGCACAAACCCCACTTCGCTCGGATGACTGATCTTGACCGGATTTATTCCAGTTCTGACTCTCAGCACGGCGATTCGAATCGCCAGCATGGCTGCGCCGGCGGCGAGTGCACACAACTGGAACATGTTCCAATTCACATCGCCAGAATAGTTGCGCTCGAAGGGAGTTTCAAATGATATGGAAAGACTGCGCTGTAGCCTGGAACAAAATGAGAATTGAAAACCGATTAGTGATTAATGAGTAATGCGCTTGATAGATTCACGCACATTGCTCATTAATCACTGATCAATTCTCACTTCTCAACTGAGTTTCCAAACAGCTACTGGGCCGTTGCCGGAATGATGCTCACCTGCACTGGAACCGACGCGGATTTCCCGATGGTCACGGCTTTGCCCTTGTCCTCGTAAGGCCGGAGATACGACGCATCCTGGTATGCGCCGGACGGCACCGACTCCCACGCAAAAAGCTTGTAATCTCCGGGCGCCACATTGCTGAACGTGAACTTGCCGTTCTGGTCGCTGGATGCAGTTTTATACAGATCCAGACGATTGCGGGCGTTGGGAACCAGGACGCATGTTGCCGCCTGGTAAGGTTGACTCTTGTCGTCGCTGACATCGCCCGTAACAGTGCCGGGCTGAAAGCCAACCTGAACGATCATGGTAGCGCCGGCCTGGCCCGGGTCGACCTGCATGGGATCGCTCAAGACATCGACGTTGGCAAAGCGTGCGCCAATGACATATCCGCCGCTGACACCGCCAAAATTCAACCGGTATGCCGATGCCTGAACGTTGTTCAGCGTAAACGTGCCGTCGGCTTGAACCTGAACTTGAGCCTCAGGGATTGGGACATTCTCCGTCGGCGTTAAGCGGATTTGAACATTGTTCATTCGGAAATTTGCGGGCGTCTTGCCATCTTCGGGTGCAATCTGGCCGGCGATGGAGATACCTGCGGCAACGGCAAGATTGATATTGCTCACGGGTGCAGAGTTGATTTCAACCCGGGTTCTTGCCGAAAAGATCTGCCCCGCTCCCTGCTGGATTGCCGTGAGGTTATAGGAACCGGGAATCACATTGGTAACCACGAATGTACCGTCCTGGTTCACATTGGCACGCAACTCGTTATTGCCGAATCCGCCAAAACCGCCTGGTCCCCCACGTCCTCCGCCTCCGCCGCCGCCGCGGCCCCCGCCACCGCGCCCTCCACCTCCATTTGCGGATGGACCGATACGAGTGAGGATCACGTTGACGCCACCGTTTTGATTACCGCGGCCCCCGTTGTTCCCTCTTCCACCGTTATTATTGTTGTTATTGTTGTTGTTGCCGTTGTTACCGTTGTTACCGTTGTTGCCGCCGCGGCCGCCGCGATTCCCCTGCTGGGCCTGTTGCTGTTGTTGCCGCTGCTGTGCCTGTTGTTGAGCTTGAGTTAGCGGGATTGATGAGAGATCGACCGCGGCCACTTTACCGCTGACCGACCACATTTGAATCGGGCGCACGATAAAGTCCATGCCCCCGACATCCTGGGCCTGCGGCAAATTCACAGGGATGGCGTTTTCCGGATCAAAACCTCCCGGATAGTACGTTGGAGCGTAGGCCTCTTCCGCAGCCGGAGTCGCTGTTGCGGAATTAATCAGGCCGGCGACCTGGGTCAGTCCTGCAGCCTGGGCAATGGCGGCAAAATTCTGACCGCCCTGGCCTCGCCGTCCACCGGGTCCGTTGGGAATGGCACAGATGTAGTAACTGCCGGGAGTCAGCCAGTAGAGGCGATAGCCTCCGAGATCGTCAGTCACAACCTGACGTGCAGTAACCAAATTTTTGGTTCCGTTCTTATATTGATAGGAAAGAGCCAGCACCTGAATTCCCGCCAGTGCTTCCCCATTTTCGTCGCGGATTCTTCCGGCGATCGTACCGGCCTGTGTCATTCCGACATTGATTGACACGAGTTTTTGTCCTGCGGCAACCGTTAACGTTGCGCCCGTTCCGGAAGCCCATGACCTTTGGCCGTATTCCTGAGAAATGAATCCATCACGATCGACAACGACTTGATATTGGCCGGGATTCACATTGTTGAATACATAGGTACCGTCATCACCGGTCGTCACCTGATTGTTGCCACCGCGAAAACCATTCCCGTTCTGATTGTTCTGATTGCCCTGATTTCCAGCATTTTGATTCTGGCCACCGCCCCGACCAGCTTGTCCAGCCTGGCCGCCGCCGGCCGCCGCGCCTCCCGGCAATGCTCCACCAAGCGCCTGCTGACCCGGCTGAGCATTGGCATTGGTGGGGTCGTTCCCCCCATTGCCGCCGCGCCCGCCGCGTCCGCCTCCCGGGTTGTTGTTTTGGCCGCCTCGCCCACCACCGTTGACTTGCCGCAAAGCGACCGACGCTTTTCGCAGGGGCTCGCCAGTCCGGCCATTGGAGATGGTTCCGGAAATCGAAGCCGCCGTTGCGCTGTTCGACTGAGAAGAGGCATTGGTTCCTCCCGGAGTAACGAGCGGCGGAGCCTGCTGCGCGCGGAAGGACAATCCCCAGACCAAAACCGTCAAAATGGTTAAATATGTTTTAGGGAGTTTCGCTCTCATAAATTAGATTACGTCTGAAAAATGATTGGGTTACAGCCGAGACGAGTCATTTGACACGCGGCGATGTTACAAGGTTTAAGACCCGGCTTGTAGTCAAATCGACCGGATATTCCCAGAGGTAAAGCCTTTACCTTCCTGAAGAACTCGCGAGGTTCAATCTTTACCGGAGGCGCGTGACTGTTGAGGCGGGCGATCAAGGAATCCCTCTCCCAACGGGAGAGGGGGCCGCGC
>JBGPBY010000487.1:0-5634 GCA_041481485.1 Terriglobia bacterium | reverse complement strand
GCGATCGCGTTCACACGGATCCGGAACTCGGCCAGACTTTCCATGCCGATGTGGGATCCGGACATTTCGACATGCTCGATGTCGGGCCCGGTGCATACGACGTCTATGTCGACAACATGCCCGTGGGCTCCTACATTAAGGAAGTTCAATTCCCTTCGGATGAGCGACGCTACGGAAAAATTCGCATCGATTCCGATAAACTTCGCAGGCTTGTCGATCCCATCACACAGAGACTGCGCAGCGAACCGGCGATTCAGGTGGTTCTGACGGCCTCGTCGGCAACGGTGGATGGATTCGTCTGGACTGGAAAACGCCTCCCCAACGAAAATCTCGCCAGCACAATCTTTCTCGTACCGGATCGCCAGGCATCCAATTCAAACGCAGATCGCGAAGATCATTTCATCATTGGCAGCAGCGATGCCGGGGGGCACTTCGAAGTGAAAGGTGTTCCGTTCGGCAGCTATAACGTATTTGGATTCGAGGCCATTGCTCCCGGCCTTTACTTCGATTCGCAATTCATCGATTCGATTTCCGATCTCGGAGTCCGAGTGATCATAAAGGGGATCCCCGGAGAGTCGTTTCACATGTCCGCGTGCTCGGTTCCTTTTCCGCCGCCGGACAGCCTCTGCCTGCTCCGCATCCCGCGCGCAAAGTCGCTGGGTGTTTCCCCATGAATCTTCTTCTCGCGTCTCTACTCATACTGCAGTCCAACTCCGCGACTGGAAGCATCGGCGGCACGGTGGTGCAAGCCGGCACTTCACTCCAGACTCCACTGGAATCGGCGCGCGTCGAACTATCCGCTGGAACGGGGCTGCCTGTCGTGGTTCGCACCGATGCACGCGGAGGGTTTGCTTTCGCGAATCTTCTTCCCGGTAGTTACCAGCTGCGGGTCACAAAGGATGGCTTCCTTCGGCAGGAATTTGCGCATCGTGCATCGATCGTTATCAAACCGGACTCGCCCCACAAACCGGTCGTCTTCGAATTGGAAGTGGCGCCTACCATCGGCGGCCGGGTGATGAGTGATAACGGCGCGCCGCTCGGGAACATTATGGTATCGGCGCTCCGGTTTGTTTATGGGCCAACCGGAAAGCGAACGTTCAAAGCTGAGGCTTCGGCGCTCACGGATGAGCGCGGTGAATATCGCCTCTATTGGCTGGATCCAGGCGAATACGTCATTCGTGCGAACTTTCTACCGCCGCCCATCAAAACTCTGGGGCGCCCAGCCAATCTGGTTCCCCGATCCCCTTACGCCTCCATATATTTTCCAGGCGCTACCGACCTTGCCAATGCCCAGCGGGTTCCATTGCGAGCCGATCAGAACCTTTTGCGGATGGACTTCCGGCTGCCCCGCGCAGCATTGGCCTCCGTGCGTGGGACAGCGACTCTGCGCAGTCCGTCACACGGATCCGATCCCGCCCCGATCAACACCATCGTGACACTCGCAATGGCTGGCCTGGCTGGTGCGACGCCATACGCTGCCAAGACCAACGAACTGGGAGATTTTGAAATTGTGAATATCCCGCCCGGTGATTACATCGCGTCGGCGGAAACCATGGTCGGCAGGCAACGCTACGCGGCTGCGGTACGCGTCGTCATACGGGACCGAGATGAAAACAACGTTGGACTGGTTATGAGTCCGGGAATGGAGACATTGGGACGGATCGCCCTCGAGTCCGGTGCGCCGATGGATTGGGCCGCGGTGCATGTTCGATTGACGCCGGTGGATCCGGATCTTGAATCATTCTCAACTGCAGAAGTTCAGGCGGACGGGCAATTTGCCATCAGGAACGTTCAGCCCGGCACGTACTCCATTGATGTTTCCGGAATTCCGCGGGACTTGTACAGCAAGGAAGAGCGCTCCGGGACATTGAACCTCAAGACAAGCCTCCTGGAAATCGCGTGGGATTTTCCGGCTCCTCTTCAGATCATCATCGGCGTCGACGCGGGACGAATGGAAGGCACCGTTGTAGATCCACATGGGCAATCATTCGCCGGTGCGCAGGTGGTTCTCGTGCCGAACATCGAACGCCGCGATCAGCCCGGTCAGCATTGGCATCTCCGATGAAGACGGACATTTTGACATTCGCGGTATCCCGCCGGGCGAATATCAGATTTTTGCCTGGGAAAATGTGGAAGAAAGAGCCTGGCTCAATTCCGAATTCATGGCCAGGTACTGGGATACGGCGGCACCGTTTAAGGTTCCGGCAAGCGCCGCAGGCACTGTCCAGCTCCCGCTGATTCCAGCACGATGATGACCGGGTCACGATTGAAACGAAGTTCAATCGAACTTCTTCCAGCCTCCTGTTTGAAGTAGAATCGGCCAACTCAAAAGGAGAACAAACCCATGCGCTTTAAACTTTTCCTTGGCGGCATACTTGCTATGGCTGTTGTCGTGTTGCTTGTGAGTCTGGATCGCAGAATCGATGCTTCCACTGGTCCGATCCCGCTCAACTGCAACCGCGCCTGCCTGGAGAATGTCGTCGATCAATACCTCGCAGCGGTTATTGCGCACAATCCAAAGATGGCGCCACTTTCCGCCGATGTGAAGTACACCGAAAACGACCAGCGTCTGGAAGTCGGGGATGGCCTATGGAAAACGGCCCAGGGACGCGGCAAGTACACGCACATTTTCTCCGATCCCGAATTCGGCCAGGTCGCTTACATGGGTACGGTGATGGAAGGGGGGGGCGCCATTCCTGTTGAGCTTGCGCTTGCGAATCGAACTTGGCCGCATCACGGAAATCGAAAACGTTCTGTTCAGGCCGGGCGGCGGCGGGCCGAACAATATCGCAAATATGGACAAGCCCTACGTGCCCGAAGATTTCTGGTTCAAGTCCATTACTCCGGCACAACGGATGTCACGACAGGAGTTGATCGCCGTCGCGGACGGCTATTTCACCGGCTTGCAGAAAAACGACGGTAAGGGCATCAACGGCACCGGCACCTATCCATTCACGAATGACTGTCATCGAGTCGAAAATGGAGCTCCCACGACAAATGTGCCGCGGCCGAACGGTGAGAAAGTCGACGTCAACAACCCCGCACATGCAAATAACATGGACTGCCTGTCGCAATTTAAGCTGGGCTATTATTTCATCGTCCAGAATATCCATGATCGCCGATACCCGGTCGTGGACCAGGAACGCGGCATCGTCTGGGCCCACGTGGTATTCGATCAAGGAACGGTAAATTCGGGTGTTCTTTCCACAGGGGTGCCGTACACGTTCCGTGGCTTTACCAGGCCTTCCAGCATTCTGGTGACGGAGGCGTTCCTCATTGAAAACGGCAAAATCCGTCGGGTCGAAATGGTCGGCCCGGGCGCCATGTATCAGTTAACGTCCCCCTGGGGAGGCCTCAGCGGAAACTGAACTCATTGGTGCGACGATGTTCTTGGTGACATCACTTCACAAAACAACGAACCGGACACGAGTGGGACAGTCCCCTTCCGATACCATCTAAGAAATCCGGAAGATGGACGTTATCCCAAAGAGGAAGCTTATGATTCGAAGTGTGACGATCATGCTCTGTGTAACATCGGCATTGGCTGGCGCCATTCCACAAGCGGTAACGACACAGGCCGACGCGGCGCGGCGACAGGACATCAGTGCAATCTATTCGGAGGTGATGACCTCCGGCAGTGCGGTGAACGCCATCGCCGCACAAACTGCTGATGCGAAAGTAGGGACAAGGGAAATGCCGATCCAGCAGTGTGTCACCCTGCCTCCGGCACGCGCGACCGAATGGACGGAAATTCTTGCGGAAGTCGACGCAAACAAACCCGGGACCGGAACGATTCCACCGGATTTGAAACTTCAGCGACCGTACGTGCTTCTAAACAACGTCGAAGTGCAGGAATTCCGCAATTCGAAATCGAACCCCAAATTCCAGGGCGCAATGGATCTGTTCCAGTTCACCGATGTCTACTTCAGCAAGAACCGTACGATTGCGGTCGTATTCGTCTTCGCTTGGCGTGGTCCCCTAGCCGCGACCTGGACGTGGTTTGCGCTGGAGCGGACCGCGGCAGGGAAATGGGAACAGAGGCGACAGTGGGCTCACTGCGGGGCAGAGGCGTAGCCCCTCGCCCCCAATACCTGGTCAACGCGGAGAACGCGCCAATGACAATTCGGTAACGACAGCGCAGCGACACGCCGCGCCGAATCAACGTCCAGGCAACGACTCAAAGGGGCCAGGAGATCGTCCAGCACCACTAAACGGGCCTCATCCTTCATGAACTGAAGATAGGTGAAGTGAGCCCGATTTCGCAATCCGGAATGTCAACGTCACCTTGTCAAAGCGTCCTTCGTTCGTCGAGCAGCGCAAATTCTGTGATCGTTTTACAAAGGGAGCACGAAGTGTAGGCAGCATAAACGAGGGGAAGGCGTCGATCCATCGAAAATGCGGGAGGATGTCGCATCACAAATACTTTGTAGGAACCGGCCGATTGAGGGTTTCTCCCCCACGAAAGCAATGAACTTAACATGAGTTGAGGGAGCAATCTGCCTTCGTCTTATCGAAACAAGTACATTTGACATCGCACATCAGACATCGCACATTTGACAACGTGGGCAACGCAGCCCGTCAGGTATGCACTTGCTCCGTTGGTAGAGGGATTTCTTTTTAGACCGCCTTGTCCCGGTGTATAACGTCGGTACTCACGACGTGGAAACTGTTTTTTCAAGAGGAGCTTCGATGAAAGTTGTCACTACACTCGCCCTTCTCCTGACTTTCGCAATTCCGTCCGGAATGGCTGGACAAGCGCCACGCGGACAGCCCGCCGCCGCGCCGTGCGTGCCCCAGGGACCCAATGGCGTTCAGTACGTCTGCGATCAGAACGCGCCGGAAGATCTGGTTCTGGTTCCCGGATCCGAGTGGATTGTCGCAACCTCATACGGCGGCAAGGGCGGACTTCGCCTCGTCAATGTGAAGGAGAAAAAGTCCACACTGGCTTATCCGACGCCGACCTCAAAAGAACTACTGGACAAGAAGACCTACGACACATGCCCGGGACCGCCGGAGGCTGACGACAAGGCGACATTTACGACGCACGGCGTTGCTCTGCGCGAAGGAAAGAATTCGGTGCATACGGTTTACACCGTGCATCATGGAAAGAGAGAATCCATCGAAGTCTTCGAACTCGACGCGAAAGCAAAGCCGCCAGTGTTGACGTGGATCGGCTGTGCGGTTGCTCCCGATCCCATTGGCCTGAACGAAGTGCTGCCGCTGCCCGATGGCGGATTCATTGGCACAGACTTTCTCGCCCGCGGAGATGCGAACGCACGCACGAAAATGTCTGCAGGTGAGGTCAATGGCGCGCTCTGGGAATGGCACACGGGAAAGGGTTGGCAGAAGATTCCCGGCACTGAAGCCTCCGGGGCAAACGGACTGGAAATTTCCAAAGACGGAAAAGCCCTCTTTGTCGCAGGCTGGGGGAACCAGTCGTTTTTCAGCGTATCGCTTGGGCAAACACCGGTAAAACGCAACGACATCAAACTTCAATTTCGTCCCGACAACGTACGCTGGGCTCCAGATGGACAGTTGTTTGTTACGGGCCAGGGCGGAACGGGCCAAATGCAGACGACGAATATTGTAAAGATTGATCCGAAGACGTTGAAAGTGACCGAAGTGCTTACCGAT
>JBGPBY010000486.1:0-5641 GCA_041481485.1 Terriglobia bacterium | reverse complement strand
GCCGCATCCGACTGGATGCCGCTCGATCGCGGTATCACGTCCCTGGAATCCGAATACGGTTTGGTCGTTCGCTATCCGATACGCATGTTCGAGGATTTGCTTCCTTACCGGCGGATGTCTCGTCAGGAGATTACGGAAGGTGTTGGAAGCATCATTGAACGGGAGTTGGGAGCGGCGCCAGGCTCTTCGGAAATCACTAACCTTGTCGACCGTCAGATCCTTCTGAAAGGTGCGTTCACTCTCCATTCGAAGACGGCTGCGAAGAACGGCGGAGATTTCGACTTCGACCTCGTATGCGTGGTTGCAGGCGACACGTTTCCGAAATTTGCGGAGGACCGTTTTCGGTTTCAGGAGCAGGCGCCAGTTCAGAAGGAGAAAACGAAAAAGCAGAAGAGTCCATGGTGGAATCTCGTTCAAGTGGCCAATAAAGCAAAGGGCAATGAGATCGGGTCCATCACGGATCTTCAGACCTCGTGCTTTGCCGCCGGTAAGCCTGAGCTGGCGTACGAGCTCGTTCGGGAGCTGCAGAATGCTTTGGATAGCCTGAAACATGGAACGCAGGTTGATCGCCAGCGGATCACCGAGATTCGCAAGCGGATCAAGACTGCCCCGTGGCTGAAGCACAAGCATGAAGAGCAGGTATCCCGAATGCCTGTGTCCCTTCCTGTCGAACCCACTGACAAAGTGGGTTATCTCTACAACGCGGTTCGAAATGAAGTCGACGACTTCTTCCGGACCATTCTCCCGATTGGTGATTTCCACGGAGTCATTTCCAGCGCGGAGTTTACGCAGGAAATGTACAACGAATGCAAGGAGATCAATCGCCTGTACGCGGCGGAAGTGTCACGCGTCATGTCGCGCAAGGCGGAGATCGACAAGCAACTTACTGTGGCGGAGACCGACTATGAAGCCAAGCGTTCCAACGATGATCGAAAGACACGCGAGGCTAGCCGCCGTGGGCGCAATTCCGCGCAAATGGCGTCCTTGTCCAATAAGG
Organism: Terriglobia bacterium; assembly: GCA_041481485.1. Lineage (GTDB taxonomy): Bacteria > Acidobacteriota > Terriglobia > 20CM-2-55-15 > 20CM-2-55-15 > JBGPBY01. The sequence goes on along the minus strand of JBGPBY010000486.1, from coordinate 4,644 downwards.
AGCGCACGAAGGAAGAACTGAAGGCGCTCATGATGCTGGTCCGAAAATGGGCAGATGATAAAGAAGAGAATCGTCGTGGCTGGTGTCAGGCGCTGCACGCGGTGGTGTGCAGCGGCCGGAGCAAAGGTTCGTTGCTCTGGCACACATTCCCTCAGGAAGCGATCGACATGATCGCAGAAGAAACCGGAAGTCGCCCCGTTCAAGTTGCCGCTCCAGAGTTGGTCGACGGAGAAATCGAATTCGATGGCGAGGGTCGTGTGTTCCTCGTCGAACGAGTTCACGATGGCAGCGATCAAGCGCAAGAACGCAGAACGCTCCTGCTCCAGGTGAAAGGGAACGGCGACGTTGTCCGGAACGGGCAGCGTGTCCATCGGGTTCATCCGTTCCCGCTACAAGCCGGGCGTGGAGAGATCCGGAACGGTCATGTTGTTTTTGAGGGAATCCCGCAGCGGCCCACCGTCACTTCCTCTCGTCCCGCCTGAGAAGAACCAGCCTGATCCAGGAGGCCCCCACGGGCCTCCTGGCCCTTTCCTTATATGTAGATGGAGGAGAAACATGAAAGCATTACTCGTAGGTGTTTTAGTTGTGGCACTGGCGATTCCCGTTCCCGCACAGCGGTTCGAGTCGCAACGCGCCGATCGCAATGTGGTCCGGCGCGTGGAGACGTTGGCAAATCATCTGACGGTTATCGAACTCAGCGAGCCGGTTGTGATGGCGGCTGCAGGCAGCCCGTCGTTCAAAGTCGAACGTCAGGGCAATAAAGTGCTGATTCAGCCGATCGAAGAAGACGCCACGACGAATCTGTTCATCTGGACTGCCTCGGGCCGGTTCAGTTACGAACTGGTTCCAGCGACTTCGATTGCAACGACGGATTTTGCCATCGATCAGCAACCCTATCCACAAGAGAAGAACGAATCACGTGCCGGGAATGTTGAATCGGAATCAACGAGTATTCCAATCCGCAAAATCGAAGACGATTCCTCCGGTTTGAATGGCGCCATCACGATTACCGACGTGATTCAAAATGGAGAGCAATTCCTAATCCGCTACGATTCGACCACATTGGTACGGCCGGACGTGTTCGAGCTGAAATCTCCACAGTCAGCCGACTCACTCCGCGACTTGAGATACACGCAGGTTAATTCCAGGGTTGCAGGTGCGATTCGCGACAAAGGACAGAGTCGAATACACGTAATGGACTGCAAACCGCCGATGACCATGGAGTCGGGCGAGCATGTGTCCGGCCTTATGACACTGGTTTACAAACCCAAAGACTCCGAACCCGCCGTTCTCCGGCTTATTTTCCAACCGAAGGGCTCGAAGCCAACTTCCGTCACCCTGGTCTTGTAAATCCTTATGAATGCGATGCCGAAGGACGCTCTCACCTTTACGGAGGTTTACGAAGGTTTTTCAAAAATGCTGAACAGGAGTCACGACCATACACCTTCCAAAACAATGGTGAATTGGGTTTTAGAGCCGCCGAACCCCTTTGATCCAAATAGACGGCGGAAACCGAAGCCGGAACTGATGATCCTGCTGACATTCCTCTTATTGATAGGAGCCACGTTCGCCCTGCTCAATCATTGGTGAAAACCACGCTATGGTCGCTAACGATAACGAATCGAACCGTTTTGTCCGGCCACCACTCCTCCGGGAGGCGGATATTCTGCTTTTGCTTCTGGGTGGCGGCGTCTTTCTCCTCCTTTTATATATAGCGAGATCTCGCTGGCTGTTCTCGATGAGGCAGATCCAGGAATTGTCTGCGTACGTTTTGCTGACAATTGGTTCTTGTTACCTGATGATTTGGCACATCTCAACCCGGCGGCATCGACGGGAGCAGTCCTGGCCTCCCCTGCGGACCACCCGGCTTCTGGACTCCAAAAACTTAAAGACAGCGTGGGACCAAAGCTCTGTTGTGCTTGGTCAAGACGCGAACGGGAAGCCGTGGTTGTGGCCGGATTCGGTGCGCGTGATGCAGGGCATTGTTCTCGGGCAGACCGGTTCCGGTAAAACGACGCTCCTCCGCAACATCATTACCCAGGATCTGGCACGCCGGGTTGGTCCACCTGCCGATCGCCACAAGATTCCCATGGTGATCTTTGACGGCAAGGGCGATCTCGATTTCTTCTACAGCCTCCTACCGCATATACACCGCGCCGGCCGGCTGAAGGATCTCCGGCTGCTGAATCCCGCGCGACCCGATATTTCCGTTCTCTACAATCCGTTTCACACTACCGACGACAACTACATGGCGCAGGTCAACATGGTCTTCGGTAGTTTCAACCTGCACGATGAGTTCTTCTCCAAGCATCAATTGAACTATCTGGCCGACATCGTGCGCGTTCTGACGTACACCGGATTCCGCTTCAACTTCTACGATGTGATTGTGATGGCTCTTGACGAAAAGGTTCTCCGGGAGCAAGCCGAAAAAGCGCGAAGTCGAATAGACCACGACCGCTCAGTCAGCACGCAACGCAGGTTGAACTTCGAGATGTCCGTCAAGAATCTGTACCAGTCCTTCGAGGATCGGGAGCGTGTCCCAAAGATCCAGGGGCTCCTCAATGAATGCATGACATTCCTCGACGACGAGTTGTCCGTCATCACTGGTCGTTACGAGGACTTGCTTTCCATCGACGATGTCATCGAACAGGAACTGATCCTCTTTGTCACGCTCAACATCAACAAGAACACGGAACCCGTGCGTGCTCTTGGAAAAATGCTGTTGCAGAACCTTCAACTTGTGATTGGCCGCCGCTATGAGAGTGTCGAAGAACGCCACAGGCTGAACCGCCCGTTATTCAGCGTGGTCATGGACGAGTTCGCACCATTCGGTTATCGCAACTTTGCGCAAATCGTTCAGACTGCACGCGGCACAAACACGGCGTTCCTTTTCTCCATGCAAAGTCTGCCGCAATTGATGCAGGTCGGCCTCGGATTTAAGGAAGACGTCACGTCGGCGCCAAACACCACAATCATCCTCCGAACTCGCGACGAGGAAACCGCGAGCTACTTCATTCGTGCATCCGCGCAGGACACTGTATCGCGGCGAAGTTACAGCCTGGCACAGCAGCGTCTGTTCGTTCACGAGTGGTATGAGAAAACTGGTGCAGCCGTCGAGCGCGAGGATAAGGAATACAGGGTCACCGATCTCGACGTGAAAACTTTACCGAAGGGGCAAATGCAGATTCTGATGACGGATGATGCACGTGGCGTTCTGCATTCCCGTTTGCATGTTCGTGCTCCTGAAGAAATTCGCGTGACACACTTCGAACCGGAGTTGTATTCGCGCTTACAACATTCGCGAAAGACGACCCAGGGAGCGAACCTGCGTTTCAAGAGTACTCAGCTTGCATCCCAGATTCATGATCGTCGGCCACGTCGCGCGGGCAACACGAAATGAAACTCTACGTCCTGCACTCCTTATTGCTATTACTCCTCGCTATTCCGGCTCGCTCCGCTGGTTCCATCCACAAGCCTGAACGCCAAACCTGGTACGAGCGAGTGCTGAACAACATCAATCCAGATAACAAAGATTATGGTGCGGCATGGGAAGAGCGCAAACGTGCGTTCATCACTCAATTGGAAAATCCATATTTCCAGTTCGGATTCGGCATGACAGGTGCATTCGTCTTGTCGTTGACGGTGGTAGTTGCTCAATACACCAGTTACCGCCGTGCGTTGGTTGTGGCAGCGGAGTCGCTGACCGATGTGCTCAATCATGATCGGTATTCGCGGGAAGTCGCCAGGGAAGCAATCCGTCGTTACAACGAGCACATTGAATTGTGCAATCAAGAAATCGAATCTAGCGAAGCAGCAGTGTCAATGCCTAATCCGGACATGAAGTCCGAACTGAATCGTGTGAGTGCTGCGCTGTTGGCCACCCGAAAAGAGTGCAAGGAGTTGCGCGACAACCTCGACACGAAGTCGCAGATGATCGCAGACCTCACGGCGCAATTGAAGGATGCCAATCCTCCCGCTGGACAAATCGCTCTCGACTTTGTCCTACCCGACCACATTGCGCGGATCAACGAACTCGAAAGAGAACTGGCCGCTGAGAAAGAAAAGAATAAACGGCAGAAGGGAACTCCGGTCGATGCGCATCGGGATTGAGGGTTTTGGAAGTATTTGGTCCGTGCGGAAAACCTCGAACTCTGGGCGCTCTGCGTACTACAACACGACGGGATTGCTCATGAACGGACAACTGCGGCACCGATCTCGAATTTGTGGTGTAGTGCGATTCAACGAAGCCGGCGGATTCAACTCCCAACAGATCGAACGAAACATCGGCCGCGTTTTCGAATCTGGCGAATGGGGGGTGCCTGTGCCACGGACACTGCTGCTGCACCATGTTTCAAACAGGCCTGTATTTCCCGATAGCTTCCTCTTCGTGGTGACGTCCGGCAGAACGGGTAAGTTGTGGACCGATCACGATGGCTGGAAGTCAGACGCCGTGAAGGTCATTTCTTTAAGCCAGACACAGAGCCAACAAGAGGCGCTGTTGTTGATGCCTGCCTTTAGTTGGATCCGAGGAACACTGGGCCGGTTCGTCGTGGTGCCGTGTACGGACCGTCCGTGGCGGGCCCTTTTACATTTGGAAGGGTAACTTCAATGCGATTTGCGAAAGGTTCGGTTCTTATCAGTCCG
>JBGPBY010000485.1:0-5646 GCA_041481485.1 Terriglobia bacterium | reverse complement strand
CCGGTGGCTAAGGGACCTGCCGCCGCTAACGCGGCTGGGAAGGAGACTGGCCCTGCGGTCAGTCGGAAACGACAAATATCTGATTACCCTCACCCAACTCTCGCGCGGACGGCGTGACGATGGTTTTCCGGCCAATGCGGATCTGCAAATTACCGCGGATCGCGGTGCGGACATCCTCTTCGCAAACGAACGGAACTGGCTGAGTTGGATTCGCGCCATTCTTTTCTTTCGGAACAGCAGGCTCCAGTTCGCGATATGACGACAGCGGGGGTGCGGGCGCTGGATGCGTTGGAATGGGCTTCACTTCTGAAATCGGCACGTGATCGTGAATCGCTGGTTTCCGCGGAGTGTCCTTCGACTTGCCGAGCCACTGATCCACGACGTTTTCGATTACAGCCCGTTTACCGTTCGTCTGAACGGAGGGCGCGGGTTCGGCATCGCGAACTCCATAGGCAATCCGCTTCAAGTTGATCAGATGCAGTGGCGAAATGTTATCCGACGTGATGTTGTTTCCCTGCGCGCCGCAACCAAGCGTCATCGCGGGGAAAAGATTGGTGGTGTATCCCACAGCGCCAAGCGCCGCCGGAGTATTCACGCAGATCCGAAATGCAGGTTTCCGGAGACCGAATTCACGCACGATCTGTTCGTCGCGCGCGTGTAAGCTCAGGGTGTGACCGAGTCCTCCAAACTTCAGTATCTCGATGCACCGCTCACAACCTTCCCGCCAATCCTGAACCGTGTAGAATCCCAGCACCGGTGAAAGCTTTTCCATGGATATGGGATGATCCAGTCCAACTCCTCCGCCGTGGGCGACGATGGCTCGCGTTCCGGCCGGTACGCTGAATCCCGCCATCTTTGCAATTTTCGGCGCAGACTGGCCGACGATCTTCGTATTCAGCGTTCGCCGTGGGGTCTGGATCGTTCTTTCAATCTGAACCTTTTCCTCAGGTGTACACACATGAGCGCCTTGCCTGCGGAGTTCCTCGAGAACGGTTTCCCGAATGGGCTCATCACAGACGATCGATTGTTCGGAGGAACACAGCGTTCCGTTATCGAAGGTTTTTCCAGTCAAAATATCCCGCACCGCCTTCGGAATATCGGCCGTTCGATCGATGTAGGTGGGAACGTTCCCCGGACCAACTCCAAACGCGGGTTTTCCCGCGCTGTATGCCGCTTTCACCATCGCGGACCCGCCGGTAGCAAGAATCAGCGCGGTTCGCTGATGCTTCATCAGGGTATCCGTACCTTCAAGACTGGGATTCGACATGCATGAAATGACTCCCGGTGGAGCACCGGCCTGTTCCGCAGCTTGTGCCAGCAGCCTGCTGGTTTCCTGGATGCATTTGGATGCCGAAGGATGCGGACTGAACACAATAGTGTTTCGCCCTTTGAGTGCAATCAGCGCTTTGTAAATGACCGTGGAGGTGGGATTGGTGGAAGGGATGATGGCCGCAATGACCCCAATTGGGCTGGCGACTTCGAACACTTTCTTTACCGGGTCTTCGGAAACAATGCCCACCGTCTTCATGGGACGGATCGCGTTGTATACGTCACGCGCGCAAAACAAGTTCTTCAGAGTTTTATCGCCGGGATTTCCGTATCCAGTTTCGTCGACCGCCAGTTGGGCCAATGTAGCCGCGTGTGCAATTCCTGCCTCGGAAAGGCGTTTCAGGATGATTTCGACTTTTTCGGCGTCGAAATGTTCAAATTTCAGAAATGCCGCATGAGCCGCTTCCGCCAGGTCGCGGGCTTCCTGAATCGATTCGAGATCTTTATACATGCCAGTGTCGAAGAAGTTTTTCGGTCTCGTCGAATGGTCGGGGGATCAGGTGAACGGCGACGAGTTCTCCAATTCGTTTTGCGGCCGCGGAGCCGGCTTCAAGAGCAGCGTGAACCGAACCAACGTCTCCTCGAACCAGGACGGCGACATACCCATTCAACAGGTATTCCTTACCGATGAGGACGACATTGGCAGTTTTGACCATGGCGTCGGCAGCCTCCACGGCGCCGACAAAACCGAGCGTCTCTATCATCCCCAGTGCTTCCACGAAGTCCGCAACGTACCAGAATGGGAGTGCAAAAGCAATTGACGCGATTTGCCCCTTTTCTTATGATTCACAGCAGCTTATAAATGCTTGAATTAGGCGCCAGCTTTAAAAAAGCAAGAGAAGGGCGAAACCTCTCTATCGAGGAAATCGCCGCGGTAACGCGGATCAGCAGCCGCTTTCTGCTTGCCATCGAAAACGAACAGTTCGATCTTCTGCCGGGCGGAGTCTTCAATCGCGGATTCATTCGGACTTTTGCGGATCGAGTCGGTTTGGATCCGGATGAAGCCGTTCGCAACTATGAGCGGCTTTCCATGCCAGCAGACGTTGAATCCCGGCCGGACCCGCAGCAGGGACGCACGCAAAAAGAGTCGACAAAGCCTTCGGTGTATTACTTTGCAATTGCGGGACTGGCGGTTGCCGTGATCGCATTTTACATCGTGGCGCACCAACGCTCTCTGCCCGTTCAACCCGCCAGCGCCGCAATTCCAGAAATAGTTTCGCCGGCACCACCGGTAACACCAAGCGAGCTCTCGCCAGAAATCCCCCCGGTGTCTGTAGCGAGCACCGAAGCCCCAGTCGTGGCCAGTTCGATCCCGCGTGCCGCAACGCCACAGACAAAGATTGGTCCCGCACCCAATTCACAGATCATCAAAACCGATGCTCCGGTGGTCGTGGAAATGGAGTTTCAGGAAAATTCCTGGTTTAAACTCACGGCGGATGGCGCTCCGGTGGTGAATGGTGAAATCCTGTCGCGCGGCGCTTCGCGACGCTATACAGCCAACGAGTCGATCAACCTCAGCATCGGCAATGCGGCGGGCGTCACTCTCCGTGTGAATGGCGAGCAGGTTTCATCTCTGGGCCGAAATGGTCAGGTTCGCATGCTCAACATCACGCCGAATACATCTGCAGCGTCATTGGGAGAATAACCCAATCACAGTTGCTGGATTACTTTTACGCGGATTGCTTCGACCTGGGTTTTGTCTGCGGCTTTTGGATTTTCGGCCAGGTACTTATCGAATTGATCCAGGGCCTCTTTCCACTTTTGTTCCTGAATGTAAAGATTTCCCAGTGCGATGCGGGCAGCTCCGAAATTCATATCCAGGTTCAATGCCTGAATAAAACTCGCCTCTGCAATCTTCAGAGATTTGCAACGATAGAAGGTAACGCCCAGAAGATATAAAACAGTCGCATTCTGAGGATCCACGCGGACGGCATCCTGCAGGACATGCAGCGCGTCGTCAAACATGACGCCCATAACAAACGGTCCTTCCTTTACGTTCGCTTCTGCTTCCTGAAGATACAGTGTTGCAAGGTTCACCAGTGGAACCAGATCCTTGGAATTGACATCGCGTAACACGTTGTATTGCTTTTCCGCATCGCGAAAACGGTTCATGCTTTGGTAAACAATTCCGAGGAGGTTATGGGCCGCATAGAAATCCGGAGCGACCTTTATCACTCCTTCCAGAAGTTCTGCTGCCTTTGCGTTGTCGCCCTTCTTTCTGATGTCCGAAGCTTTTTGGAAATCGTCGACTGCTTTGGATGGAAACTTCCGGTTCAGTTCGGCAATATTCACGACGGTTGAATCCCAATATTCCGTTTCCGCGCGGGCCACCTCTTTCGGTGTAAGCATGATGTTGGCAATTGTGCCCCGGTTCGCGGAGAGACTGACAGTCACGCGCGATTCATCGAAACCATCAATACGAACGACAATGTCATACGTTCCCGGAAAAATATTCGTAAAGTGATATCGGCCTGAAAGATCCGTATAGCTGTATGCAATCGTCTGTTCGCCTCCTTTGGAAAGCAGGAGGACTTCATAGCGTTCCATCACCTGAATGGTTGGAAGGATGATGCTTCCGTCAATGGAAGCAGTCGCACCGCGCGGCGGCGGATTGCCCAGATTCGCCTGGGCCCGAAACGCTGGCGCAGCACATAACACCAACAAAAGCGGCAGAAGCTTCACAATCTTGTAACCCATGGCCGTATCCCGAAGAATTTTCCCACCTTATAACACATTCTCTTCCAGCTGCAGTCCTGGTTAATCCTGCACTAATGGACAGGAATTCGAGCCCCGATTTCCCGCATGCGAATTTTTTGCCGTGCAATTTTTGTGCCAAGAACTTTGGGGAGTGCTGCCAGTTGGCGATGACTGTTTTTCACGGCAGCCAATAGCTTCGACATTTTGCCGTCCAATTGCAGCAGAACCGGCCGAATCGATTCGAGTTCGTGCGCCTTCCTGTGTCCGGCCCAGCGCCTGAGACGGCTTTGCAGCAACTGTAAGTCCCGTAGCTTTCCCATTCGCGTCTGATGGGTATCGATAGTAATCAGGCCTCCCAGCAGGGTTACTCCGAATAGCTCCTTCACGGATTCGAGCGAGTAGCGCAGTTTCTTTAGGGCAATGCGCATTTTGTGAAGGCTGACGCCGCTGTCAGGCCGGAATAGTCGTCTTGCGGTTTCAAGCCGCCCAGCCCGCCTCCGGACCACTTTTTGTGCCTTTTGAGGAATCTCGCCTTCATCCTCGGGGCATTGCAGATCATGAGAGCGTTTGATGCAGTCCCGGATACCGTCTCGCAGCTTGCCTTTTCTCGCCTGCGTCAGTTTTTGCAGGACGCGTTTCAATTCTGCTTTCTCTTCCTGACTCAGGTATTTCCCAAACTGTTGAAACCTCCTCTGTGATCCCATGGCGCGAAATTCACTCTGGGACACTTGAACATCGCGGAGAGGTCCCAGCAGTTTGAGAATCTTCTTGAATTGCTTTCGCAGTCCGGAAATCCCATCCCGGTCCGAAGGGTTGAGCACACCGGAAAGCTCCAGAAGGGTGATTAGTCTCCGAATGCCCACGCGAAGGTCATGCACGCTCTCCGCCGAGGACGTCTGCTGCACCTTCTTCCACTTCGATGAAACTTTCTTCCAGTGTTGGCGCAATGCAGACTCTAGTGATTCTGAAATTGGTTTCGACACCGGTTGGTCCCTTCATCGAGACGGAATTAGACAACCATCCGCACAAAACCGATAAATACGACGGCATGGAGCAGCCAGCCCAGCAGGCAAACGGCAAGGGCACGCCCGGTGCTCGTATAATCGAGTGCCTGGCGAATGGCAATAACGAACGTCATCAACATCCAGATATTCACAATCACGAATATTGGAATACCCACTATTGGCAGTATCCCCAGAATTCGGAGGACACCCACTGAGGCGGAAAATCCGGTGGTTCGGAGGATTTCGCCGAAATTGGTGCGGGTTTCCGGGCGCTTCAATACCTGAGTTCCGATGAAGAGCGTCAGCAACACCCAGATCATCCAACTGAGGATTGCTCCGGCAAGCAACCCAGCGATGCTCCTCAGATCGAAAGCACCAACTCCGAGGGCTGCCGCAATGCTCGATACTACCACCAGCGCGATTGCAGGCACTGTGGCTCGCGGATCTGCCTCCACGTCCTCATAAGTTTCGGCATCAAAGCACGCAGTGCCGACCATTCGAGCCAGCAGCCGATCCATTGAACCGTCTCCTTTCGGTAATTCAAATTTATCAGAAATCCCTGGACGGGGCTCCTGGGGGGTGAGTTGTCAAATAGTCTGTTGTGCGTTGATTAATG
>JBGPBY010000484.1:0-5651 GCA_041481485.1 Terriglobia bacterium | reverse complement strand
TCTGCGATCCGAAAAATGCCGGCGGAGCGCAAGCGCGACAGCGCGAAGCCATAAGTAATGCCGAGCCGGCCTGCGCCAGACAGATCGTGGAAAACCTGGCGCGACGCGCATTCCGGCGGCCGGTCACGACGGAAGATATGGACCGGCTCATGCCGTTTTATGAAGCGGAACGCCGTGACGGCGGAACGTTCGACCAAGGGATTGAACAAGTCGTGGCCGCGGTGCTGGTCAGTCCCCAGTTTCTGTATCGCAGCATTCGCGGGCCGAAAGGCACAACGCCAGATACCGAGTTCGCTCTCACCGACTTGGAACTTGCCTCCCGGCTTTCCTTCTTCCTGTGGAACACCGGCCCGGACGAAGAACTCTTAACGCTTGCCTCGGCGAATGGGTTGACCCGTCCAGGAGTAATAGAGAAACAGGTGAGACGCATGCTCGCCGATCCCAGGGCCTCCAGCCTGGTCACCAGTTTCGCCATGAAGTGGCTGAACCTCACCACTCTGGATCAAGTTGTCCCCGACCCGAAGCTGTTCCCCGCATTCGCCGAGCCAGCGCTCGCTGACCAACTGCGGCGCGCTTTTTCGACGGAAACGGAAGCCTTCATCGGCAGCCTCTTCTCGGAAGACCGAAGCGTTGTGGATCTACTCACCGCAGATCACACGTTCCTCAACGAACGCCTGGCGCAACACTACGGTATCTCAGGAGTCGTGGGCCCGCAGTTCCGCAGAGTCACGCTCACTAATAAGGAGCGTTTCGGCCTGCTGGGCAAGGCTGCCGTGCAACTGCGGACTTCGTATGGCGACCGCACATCTCCGGTATTGCGTGGAGCGTGGGTGCTCGATAAGCTGATGGGAACTCCGCCGACGCCTCCCCCGCCCGACACCGCGACCGACCTCTCACAAAAGGCCGGCGAGCAACCCAAGACGGTCCGGGCGAGGCTTGAGCAACATCGCGACAAGGCGAGTTGCCGGATGTGCCACGGTGTGATCGATCCGACCGGCTTGGCTTTGGAAAATTTCGACGCGATCGGACAATGGCGGACGATGGACAGCCAGGCCAACGTTCCGATCGATGCCAGCACGGTGCTGCCGACCGGAGTCGCGATCAACGGTGTCGTGGAACTAAGGGCGCAACTGGTCGCGCGCCCGGAAGTGTTCGCGCGGACCGTGACCGAAAGATTGCTGATGTACGCGGTCAACCGCCGGTTGGAATATTTCGATATGCCTCAAGTTCGCGCCATCGTTCGGGTAGCCACGAAAGATAATTACAAGCTGTCTTCGATCGTGTTGGGAATCGTCAATAGCGACGCTTTCCGTAAGCAGGGTGGAGCGAAGTGAAGATTTATTTTCAAAACTTTTGCGCGAAGCGCATCCGTACAGCTGTAGGCGCGGTCTATGACCGCGCACAATCCATCCAAAGCGTGCGCGGTCATAGACCGCGCCTACAGTAAGGAGAGGGCCCATGTTCATCACAAAGAAACATATTTCGCGCAGAGCAGTTCTGAAGGCCGCCGGAGTTACGTTGGGGCTGCCGTTCCTGGATGCGATGGTGCCTGCGGGCACGGCGCTTGCGCAAACCGCCGCGGTTCCCAAACTGCGGACCGGTTTCTTCTATATTCCTCACGGCGCAATCATGGGGAACACGTCGCATGGTCCGTCATTAGATAGGTGGACGCCTTCTGGCTCCGGCGCGAACTTCAAGCTCAGTCCGATCCTGGCGTCGTTGGAACCGTACAAGAAATACGTTTCGTCTTTCGGAAATCTGCAGAACGCCGCGACGGCGGGCTCGGTTCATTCGTTTACTCCCGCAACATGGCTAAGCGCAACGCGTCCGGATACCGGCGCTCCGCGCGCGCACATGGCCACGACTCTCGATCAAGTGATCGCGAAAATCATCGGCCAGGAAACGCCTGTGCCATCGCTCGAGGTCGCTTCTGAAACCACGATGCAGTCTGCTGCAGGTGGTGGCGGCTATTATTCCACCTTGTCTTTCCGCGACGCGGAATCACCGTTGCCGATGGAGCCGAATCCGCGAAAGGTCTTTCTGCAGTTGTTCGGTGAGGGCGACACGCCGGACGAACGCGCGACAATTGGCAATCGCACGAACAGCCTGCTGGATCTGATCCTCGATGGGACAAAGAGCCTGAAGGGCGAACTCGGAAACAGAGACAAGGCCGTTCTCGACGGCTATCTCGAAAGCGTTCGCGAGATCGAGCGGCGTACGCAGAAGGCGGGGGCGAAAGATCTTTCCGCGCTCAAAATTCCCGAAGCTCCTGTGGGAGAACTGGACTCCTTCCCCGAACAGGTGAATTTGATGTTCGACTTGATTGCCCTCGCTTATCGGGCTGACCTTACGCGTGTGGCTTCCTACATCATGGTCGCGGAAGGCACCATCCGGACTTACAACCACATCGGTGTTCCGGATTCCTTCCATCCCGTATCGCACCACGCCAACGATCTGGAGAGGATCAACAAGCTGGTCAAAATCCAAACCTGGCACCTCGAGCAGTTCGCGGAATTCGTTAAAAATATGGCGGAAACACCCGACGGCCAGGGAACGCTGCTCGATCATTCGATCTTCATGTATGGATCGAACATGAGCAACAGCGATCGGCACGACAACTACCCGGAGCCGAACATATTGGTCGGTGGCGGCAACGGCAAGATGAAGCTCGGCGGCCAGCATATCGTGCTGAGGGAGCGCACCCCGATCGCGAATCTCCACCTGACGCTGCTTCAGAAGGTCGGGGTGGAGCGCGACAAGTTCTGGGATAGCACAGGGACTATTGCGGAGATTTAACTGTAGGCGCGGTCTATGACCGCGCACAGTCGCTCAATTCAGGATCGCGCGCGGTCATAGACCGCGCTTACAGGGAGACATTGGAGGTTGAGATTGGATCGTAGAGAATTGCTAAAGTCTGCGCTGGCCGGAACGGTGGCGTTGAGTTTCCCGTCGCTGCTTCGTGGACAGACGGACAAACTCGCTGTTATCGACGGCGGCGGTGTCAATATAGTGGCCTTCTCCTTCACGGACGGGTTGGTGCTCGTAGATAGCGGCGCGCCGAAATTGGGCGACAGGGTCATGGCGGCGCTTGGGTCGAAGGCCAAAGTGCAAACGCTCTTCAATACCCACCATCACCTCGATCAGACCGGCAACAATGAATTGTTCTCGGCGGCGGGCGCAAAAATCATTGCGCACAAGCGCACGCTGGAGTGGATGTCGGCCGACCACTGGATTCAGGCCGAAGAACGCTATGAAAAAGCCCGCCCGAAAGCGGCGCGTCCCACCGAGACGTTTCTAACCACAGGTTCCCTGAAAGCAGGCAGCGAGCAGATCGACTACGGCTACCTGACCCTGGCACACACGAATGGCGACATCTATGTCTTCTTCAGGAATGCGAATGTTCTTGCGGTGGGCGACGTCGCGTCGCCGTTGCGCGATCCGGCGCTCGATTATTTGACCGGAGCATGGATCGGAGGCCGCGTGGATGCGATGGATATCCTCCTGAAAATCGCAAATGAACAAACGCGAATCGTGCCCGCATACGGCCCCGTCATGTCGAAAGCAGAATTTAAAGCGGAGCGCGACATGATGGAGAAGGTTCGGGATCGCCTGTTCAAACAGGTTCGGTCAGGTGATGGCCCGAAGGACATGCTGGAGGGCGGCGTGCTGAATGGTCTCGCGCGAACATGGAAAGATCCGTACAAGTTCCTGTACGACGCGGCCAAAGGATGCTGGGCGCACCATGACAAACTGGCTCCTGATGTCGTTTAGGAGAGATAACGTGAAGCGTTTCATCTTCGCCGTTTTCTGTATGACCGCTGCCGCTGCACCGACTCTCGGTCAGTCCAAGACTTCTCTCGCCGATCTCATTCAAGCCGGAAACCGCGAGGTGGCGCTCAATAGGATTCGCAGCGGCGCAGCGGATGTCAATGAAGCGCAACCCGACGGCACGCGGCCAATTCACTGGGCAGTCTACAAGGTCGACTATGAGTTGATCGACGCGCTGATCGCGAAGAAGGCGAAAGTGGATGTCACCAATGAATTCGGATCTACCCCGATTGCAGAAGCTGTCAAGCTGGCCGACGCGAGGATGGTGAAGATGCTGCTGGACGCCGGAGCCGGAGTCGAGGGCACGAACGAGGACGGCCAGACCGCCTTGATGTTGGCGATCAAAACGGGGGAACTGCCCATCGTCGAAATGTTGCTCAAAGCCGGCGCTAATGTAAACGCGGTGGAGAACTTCGAAAACCAAACGCCATTGATGTGGGCTGTCGTCGCACCCAAAAATGCAGCCGAAATGACAATGCTGCTGCTTTCCAAAGGCGCCAACGTCAAGGCGCGCGCGTTATATACGGACTGGCCAAACCAGATTTCCTCGGAGCCGCGCGGTCAGTTTCGTCCCGTTGGGGGACTTACCCCGCTGCTGTATGCGTCCCGTAATGGCTGCTACGACTGCGTTGCGGCGCTAATCGGGGCCGGCGCCGACGTGAATGTGCCGACGCCGGAAGGCGTCACTCCGCTGATGGTCGCCCTCGATAACGATCACAACGATGTCGCAAGTCTGTTGTTGGATCGTGGCGCGAATCCACATGTCGCGGATTGGTGGGGACGCACAGCGCTTTACATCGTTGTCGAGAGAAAGGAATCCGGCGGCGGTGGACGAGGCGGCGGAGGCGGTGGACGCGGGGCTGCCGGAGTTCGGCGCGGCGCAGTCCCGGCTGTTTCCAGTATGGACATCATCAACAGGCTGCTTGCATCGGATGTCGATGTGAATGCCGAGATGAGCATGTATCGCCCCAGCCGTGGCGGCAATAGCGGGCGCTTTGGGGAGCAACAAAAGGACACCGGATGCACACCGTTGTATCTCGCAACCGAAGCTGGCGATATGGAACTCATTCGAGCTCTCCTGGCCAAGGGCGCTAACCCGAACATCAACGACATGGGTTTCACGCCATTCCTGGTGGCGGCGGGCGTTAGTCCGGGTGGCCGGGGAGGCGGCGGCGCCGCAGCGAATATGACAATTCTGGATCTGATGATACAACACGGCGCCGATGTGAATGCTCAGGTTACCGGCACGCGGACCTACTCCATGCGGATCTCCTACATGCCTCTTCAGGACAAAGAAGGGACGTCGGCTCTCCACGGAGCGGTACAGGCGGGACGGACGGACCTGGTTCGCTACCTTCTGGAGAACGGAGCCACTCCCGAGCTCGTCGATGGCAACGGCAAGAAGCCGATCGATCTGACCGGCGCCGGCAGTGATATCGGCGGAGGACGAGGTGGAGCTCCGGCGCCTGCTGCTGCCGCAGGCAACGCTACGGGGCGCGGAGCCGGTGGTCGTGGCGGCGCTGGGGGTGGAGGCGTCAACCCGGCGGCTGCAGCCGAGATTCGCGCTATGCTACAAGACGCGGCATCGAAGAAGTAGTCTACGAGGCACTGGCCTCTCACGGCGGCTGACGTGCGTCATCACGACTGTTGCTCAGCGCCTTCGACTATAACTAAGTGCCCCATTTCTTAAATACAGCAACGTATGTTCGAAACTGTAATCGCGATTCCCCACTATAGGGGCGGTCTATGACCGCCCCCCAATTGGTAGGCTTGCCCTACTCGCAATTGTGGGGGGTCCTAGACCGCCCCGACCGTGGGGACTC
>JBGPBY010000483.1:0-5652 GCA_041481485.1 Terriglobia bacterium | reverse complement strand
GGGACCATTCCACCCACGCCCCCCCCCTTCAACCCACACCCCCAAAATAAAACCCCCCACAACAGAAAAACTCACAACTGACAACCGAACACCCCTTCCTTCTTATGCAGTTCATGCCAACCGCGGCGATGTGCCATATGGATATGAGGAGGACCCGCATCCCATGCCACGCCGAACGACAAACATAAAAGTGGAGCCGACCGAGAATCATGGTTGGATCGAAACGGAAACGCTGACGACCCGGCTTGGAAAATTCCAATTCAAGAACAGCTATCCTGCCGGAGACTCCATCGAGCGATTGCGCGACACGCTTGTGTTCAACAGAGCGGTGGAAGCGTATCTGAGCCACATGCCGCCCGTATCCTGGCTGCATGTCTGGAAGGGCACAGCGGAAGCCGGATCGGGAAAACCCAATCAAGTGGTGATTTGGGAAACGCTGATGGACTCGACCTCTCTCCTGCTCACCGGCAATACCGAGACTGTTTACGGCCTGGCATCACTCAATCTCAAGCGCGATGGTCCCGTCGTCGTCGAGGTTCCGCCATCGATGCTCGGAGGCATCAACGATCTATGGCAGCACGCCATAGCGGACATCGGCATTACCGGAATCGACAAAGGCAACGGCGGCAAGTTCCTCGTACTGCCGCCCGGCCATGACGGACCTGTTCCTTCGGGTTACATCGCCGTAAAATGCCGCACCTTTTGCGCAACCGTAGGTGTTCGCGGATTCCAATCCGAAGGCAGGACCGAAGGCGCCGTCAATTTGATCAAAACGATGAAAATCTATCCACTCGCACAGGCGAGCACGCCGCCGCCCACGGTTTTTTTCAATGCATCGCATCAGGAGGTCGACACGCTTTTTTGCGACGACGTCCGCTTCTTTCAGGATCTGGCGTGGATTGCAGATCATGAACCAGACGATGTGTTTTCCGGCCACGAGCGTTTTCAGCTCGCCGCCATCGGCATCGAGAAAGGAAAGCCATTCCGTCCGGATCCAAAACAAAGAAGATTGCTTGATGAGGCTGCGCGTCTGGGATCGGCCATTGCACGCGCCAACAGCTTTGCATCGAACGACGAAGCCCGCCTGGTATATCCCGACAGGGTATGGGAATGGGCATTCATTGGCGGCAGCGCCACGTGGGACTCTCAAGGCTACGTCAATACCGATCGACGCGCCGCGTTTTCATATATCGCCATTGGGATGTCGCCGGCGATGGTCGAAAAACACATTGGCGCCGGGTCGCAGTATTTGTGGACTCCGCGTGATGCGGCCGGCGAATTTCTCGATGGCGGGAAAAGTTACCGGCTCCACATTCCCCCCAATATTCCGGTCCGGAACTTCTGGTCTGTTGTCGCCTATGACGCAGACAGCCGTTCCATTCTGCGCAACGATCAAAAGTTTCCTTCGGTCAGCACGTACTCGAATCCACAATCCAATCCCGATGGCTCGATTGATGTCTTCTTCGCACCCACTCTCCCCGCAGGCAAAGAGCGAAACTGGATTCAAACAATGACGGGAAAAGGCTGGTTCACCATCTTCCGATTTTACGGACCGATGCCGCCGTTTTTCGACAAGACCTGGAAACTCGAAGACATAACTGAAGAAAAATAACCGAAGGCCCGGTGATCGCACCGAGGCGAGCGGCGAAATTCGCAGGCGAGGTCTATGATGTCTGCAACCTCGCCCGCTTCGGCGTTATCGCGCAGCCTTCGGGTCCGTTATGGAAAGCGACTGGGGGTTTCCACTGAGGAAGACCCGAGAGCCGTCAAGGCCATTCCAGTTTGTGAAATTTGCCCCTTCATTCTGCCCAAAACAACACCCTACGAAACAGGGCATGAGATCTTCATGCCAATCCAAAATAGTGCTAAAACCACAGTCAGGGTTATAGTGTTCGATCTGAAACCGCTGCGAATTCGGGAGCTTGCCCGCACAATGCAACGGTCCGACACCTTGAGGTCGATGCGATGAATATTCTGAGACGAAGACGCCCGGTCTCTCTTTTTTTAGTAGTCGCAACTCTCATTCTGGCCTCCTTCATTATCCACAGCGCGGACACCTTGCCAGCCAGGTTGACAGACGATGAATTCTGGAAACTGGTCGAGACGTACTCCGAACCTTCGGGTTCGTTTCTATCCGAAAACTTCACGTCGAACGAAAACGGATTCCAGAAAATCATTCCCGCGCTGCTTCAATCCGCACGGCAGAACGGAGTGTATCTGGGAGTCGGACCAGAGCAAAATTTCACATACATTGTGGCGATCCGCCCGAAGATTGCATTCATCATCGATATCCGGCGGCAGAATCTGCTGGAGCACCTGATGTACAAGGCGATTTTTGAAATGGCCGACGATCGAGCGGACTTTCTTTCTATCCTCTTTTCCTGCAAACGTCCATCGGGACTGACGAACGACTCATCGATCGACAGCATGCTTGATGCGTATCTTAGGGCCTACCAGAACGGGAACTACGATGGACCATTGTTCCGCGCCAATCTGCAGTCCATCAAGGAACGGCTCGCGGAGAAGCACGGGTTCAAATTGGACGCCGACGAGTTTGAAACCATTGAGCACGTCTACAGTGTTTTCAATACCTACGGGCCTCAGACCAACTACACATCAAACTACCCCGCTGTGAGCGTCTCCAATCTCAATAGCAACTTCCAGGGGACAAACTTCACAACCGTGATGGTGGCGACCGATCCAGCTGGCAGACAGCTCGGATTTCTCGCTTCAGAGGAGAATTATCGTCTGATGCGCGATTTCGAAATGAAGAATCTAGTTGTCCCGGTTGTTGGAGACTTCGGAGGTCCCACCGCCCTAAGAGCAGTAGGACAGTATTTGAAGGATCACAGCGCAACGGTTTCCGCGTTTTACACATCGAATGTCGAGCAGTATCTATTCCAGCCAATCGGTATGGATGTAAGCGCCAACCGTGGGATCCAACTTATAAATGGAGGCGCGCGCAACTTTTACAGTAATGTCGCGACCCTTCCGATCGATGAAACCAGCGTCTTCATTCGTTCAGGTACACCAAACCTGGGTGGGACGGGACCTTCGTACTACACGAACTCTTCCCAGATTGCCCCGATTTTGGCCACACTGAATGCCTTCAAGACAGGAGTCATCACGAGCTATCCAGATATTTTCAAGATCCGAAAACCGGAATAGCTTTCCGTTAGGAATTCCGCCTTCAATCAATCCAGAAAATTAACAGATCGCACCATCTGATCAAACGCCGTCCGATACCTGTCCAGTTCGTTTCCGGGCACTACCTGAATGACATACACAAACCGGCTGCGGTTGCTGAATGCCGTATAAACATCGACGACTTCTTTTTGATTCGTGACTGGAGACTTGCCGGACAGGCGTCTGGCCAGTCCATTCTGTCTGCCAATCTGAACGGTCTTATATTTCCCCTGCGCCTGCAAGTAGGGATTACCTTTCAGAATGCCGGCGATGTATTGGTCCGAAGCTGTCGTCAAGTCGTTATTTGAGTTTGTGTTGGTAATACCGACGATGGCACCGTGGGTGAACACCGATTGCCCCTGTTGGTTTCCATAGGCGCCATCCGGGGCAAACGTCACCGAAGAACCGTCTTCGAACTGTTTCCAGTTATCCGGTACGGACACACTCAGTAATCCATTCTGCTGGTAAGTTCGATATCGAGTGGAAGGCGCCGCCACTGGTCCGCCAACACTGGTATTGTCGGGATACTTCGTCCCGCCGGTTTTCGTGTTGCGCGTTTTTTCGACCTCCGCCGTTGTCGGTGCAGGAGACATGCGCTTCAACACCGTCTGAATTGCGGGGAATTCCGACTCCTGACCGCTTCTTTTGCTGGAAGAGATCGTGACCATGTTTGCTTCTTGCGAAATTCGTTCATAGCGGTTTCCCGGGTTGGGATGATCGCTCAGCCATTCGGGTCCGCCATTGGATCCCTGCTGTTCAATCGTCTTGAACATGCTCGCAAGAGCTCTGGGATCGTATCCGGCACGCGCCATAATCTGGGATCCCAGAACGTCCGCCTGAGTTTCGTATTCGCGGCTGAACTTCAGCATGTAGGCTCCCAGACCCAACTGAGTGCCCTGGGCAACCACCTGACCGACATTGCCTCCAATCACTGCTCCGAGAATGGCGCCTCCGATTTCGCCAAGCTGACCCCCGGGGTTTTGAGCCTTGGTGGCCTGAGCTGTCCCGTGCCGAAGAGCGACATGGCTGATCTCATGTGCCATGACTCCTGCCATCTCGGCTTCGCTGTGCGCGGCCTCGATCATGCCACGGTTGACGAACATCGGTCCGCCCGGCAGCGCAAATGCGTTGATATCGCTCACATTGACGACGCTGAAATCATAGTGAAATTCAGGATGAGTGAATTCCGCAGGAATCGATCTCGCCAGGTGCTGGCCAACGCGTTCCACATAGGAGTCCACATCTCCGTCTTCCGGTAACAGCGGCAATTGCTTCGTCACTTCCGCAGCGGCCTGTCGGCCCAATTGAACGTCGTCAGCCGGACTGTACTTGTTCTTTGGCGCAGAGATCTTCGTTCCCTGGCCAAGCAGCATCGCGGTCGACAAAATGAAGAACAGCGCGACAGCGCGGACTCTATTTGTTGTTTTCATAAGCTCACCTTTTGCATGCTGAATTCGAGCCATATGCAAGCGGCAAACAAATGCCACTTCCCGTATTTTCCGGATCTTATGTCCGTTTGACTCTTTCCCGGCATGGAGGTCCAACACAACATGCCCTTATCCTGCGGGGTTCCGTTCGGAGGTTCCAAACGTTCTTTCTGTGCATACTCTTCCGCGATTTTTGATGCCGGCCTGGGAAGCGGATTCGATCTTTGCTTTTTCATATCCGACCTGCACCTTGTTCCAGTTGATTCGGTTCTGGAACAGGGATTGCACGCCAAGGTCCCAGGTGGACTCTCAAAGGAGGGAAAATGATGTATCCAATTTTCCGAACCGCCGTTTTGGGACTGATACTCCTTGCATTCGGATTAGCGCCATCACTGGCACAATCTGAAGTGAATCGCACAACACCAAACGCTTCTGAAAGCCCAATTGCGCATGCGATAGAAATCAACATCGCTGAAATCAATCTGGGCAAGGAAGCGGAAACGAAGGCGCAAAACGCCCACGTCAAGGCCTTTGCCCAGATGATGGTGAAGGATCACACCGAAGCGCTCGCAAAGCTTCGCGCGATTTCCGGAGCACCCACGGAGGAAATCAAGCCCAGCGCTGAACATCAGAAAGCAGCCGATCGTCTGACGAAGCTCGCCGGGTCGGAATTCGATCGTGAGTACATCGGCGAAATGGTTTCCGGCCATAAAGCTGCATTGACGTTCTTCGAACAGCAGAGCAAGCAGACGACCGGAATTATTACCAGCGCGAACCCGACAGCAAACGATAAGGCATTCGCAACACTCGCAGCGGAGCTGGTTCCCGTTGTCCGCATGCACCTGATGGAAGCACAACAGATTCAAACGGAACTGGGGCGCATCGCAAATCCGGGCCTGGACTCGAAGAGCAATAACGCACGCTGATTTGTCTGGACTGACAATTGAACAGTGGACTTTGAACAATGAACATTTCCCCGGGGAAATGTTCATTGTTCAATGTTCACTGTTCAATTGTCGTTGGCGGCACCGCAATCAGT
>JBGPBY010000482.1:0-5683 GCA_041481485.1 Terriglobia bacterium | reverse complement strand
TCTAGCGGGAGTTTACTGAGCGACGCCTGTTTGGAGAAATCTCACCTCTGAAAAGTCACGTCATTGCAGTAGTTTGATTGTGTCCTCCCTGCTCCGAATTTGTATTACCCTATATTTTAATTGGAATCCACATTTTGTGATGAGATTAGGCTTGACAGAATAGGCATGTTCAACTATTGTATTACCCTATATGGCGTCGCTCATCGCGAAGAAGAAGGCTAACAAGCTTTACTACTATGTCGTCGAGAGCGCCCGCGTCGACGGCAAGCCGCGCATCGTGCAGCAAACCTATCTGGGAACGGCCGATCGTCTGGCGGCCCTGCTGAAAGACCGCACGGCTCCGGTTCCCGTGTCGGCGTCGTTGCGCGAGTTCGGACTGCCGGGTGCCTTGTGGCTGGCGGCTCAGCGTTGTGGAGTCTGGGATCTGCTGGAGTCGATGTGGCCCAAGACGGAGTCCGGGCCGACGACGGCGCACTATCTATTGTTGGCGGCCATTCATCGTATCTGTCAGCCCGGCCCGAAGACCGAGGTTGGGGACTGGTACCATGGAACGATACTGCAGACGCTCTGGAAGTTTCCGCCCGAACGGTTCAGCTCGCAGGCCTTCTGGGATTGCTTCGACCGGATTCAGGCCCATGGCGAGCAGGACGATGAATTGGATGAGGCGCAACGGAGACTGGTTGGAATCTGGAAGGAAAAGCAGCTGGTGAGCCGGCGGCTGTTGGCCTACGACACGACCAACTTCTATACCTTTGTGGCCAGCACCAATCAACGCAATCAGCTGGCGCAACGCGGTCACAACAAGCAAGGCCGCCACAATCTGCGGCAGGTTGGATTGAGTTATGTGCTCGATGCCGAGCACGGCATGAGTCTGTGTCATCACGTCTATGCCGGCAATGTGACCGATGCGGTCGAATTGCCCGAGGCCCTGAACCGGATCGTGACGATGTTGAAGAGCAACCAGATCGAACCGCAAAGCGTCACGCTGGTTTTTGACAAGGGCACCGCCGCTTTAGACAACACCCTGCTTCTGGAGAAAGCCGGGCTGGGTTGGATCTCGGCCTTGCCGTGGAATCAGGCGCCCGCCGAACTACGGGAACGCGGCGTGGAACAGCTGGGGGCCTGCGGCAGCGATCTTCCCGGAGTGCGCGCGGTTGCCCAAACGGCGGTCGTCCATGGCAAAGAATATCTCTGCGTTCTGAAATATTCTTCGTCCTTCGCCGGCGAACAACTGCACAGCGTGACTACCAGTCTCAGCAAGGTCTTGCAGGCCATGCGCCGGCTTTCCATCGACCTTGCCAAGCCGGGTTGCCGTCTGAAGGAAGCCCCGATCCGCAAAAAGATTCAGGGTTGGCTGTTGAAGCCGTTTCTGGAAGATCTCATTCGCTGGCAGCTTCACTTCGACGCCGGACATTGGCGCTTACAATTCGATTTCGATAACGCCGCCTTCCAGAAACTTCTGTCGAACCGTTTGGGCCGCACTCTCTTGCTGACCAATCGCCTGGACTGGACGCCCGAGCAGGTTGTGGCGGCCTACGCCGATCAGCAACACATCGAACAAGTTTTCCGAGGCTTGAAAGATGGCCAGTGGCTGGGCTGGGGCCCTATGTATCACTGGACCGATACCAAGATCCGCATTCATGCTTTCTACTGCATGCTCGGCGTCTCGCTGCTCCAGTACATTCACCGCCAGGCTCAAGCCGCCTGGCCCGGACTCTCCATCGACCAGTTGCTTGAAGAACTCCGTCAGATCAACCAGTTCGTCCTGCTCTATCCACCTCAGGGCGACAAAGGACCCAACCGCGCCGCGGTCGTTCTATCGAAGCAAACTCTTCCTCAGCAGCAACTGGTCCGCACGCTCGGCTTGGAAAAACTCAGTATTACCCAAAGTAGGTAAGACACACTCTATCGCCTAAACTCTTGCCGCTCTATCAGTCGCTGGTGTCTCAACCCTTCGCTCAGTAAACTCCCGCTAGCGCAAGAAACCATTCGATTCCGGCCGCGCCTGCCTTTTCTGAAAGCAACCACTCTAAAATTGATTCGGCATCGCGTTCCGCCGAAGCGGAAATCTCAACGCGAAATGCCATACTTTCGGCGCATATCGGCGACGAACTCTGAGGCAGGTCGTGTGCGACCTCCCTTCACATCGCTATGGCCTTGCTGGATCCCCTCAACTGCATCTTCCAAGTCATTACGCTCCCACTCCAGGTAAGCCGCCAACGCCTCGTCGAGGGCGTCTGCAGGAGTCTTTCCACTGCGCCGGGCGAACTCCTCCAATTCCGCCTGACGCTCTGGCTTGAGAGGGATTTCTTTCATACTTGACTCCTGACTCATCCTACGAACTGGGGACTGCCGTAGTCAAAACGTTTCTCTATGCTCACCTGTGTCGATGAAAGTCCTTGAAATCTCCTGCATGGATCCGGATCGTCTCAGCACGGCCGATATGGCACAGCTCATATACTATCGTGCGCCGTCCGTGATACGGCCGGACAGAGTGCGAAGGAACGCAACGAGGGCGCGCTTTTCTTCAGGGGTGAAGCTCCGGGGTTGGATTGCGGAATCGAGGTTGGGGTTCCGGCGTCCTCCTTCTGCATAGAAGTCGACAACATCGTTGAGGGTTGCGAGGCTGCCGTCGTGCATATAAGGAGCGGTGCGGGCGATCTCGCGCAGCGTGGGCGTCTTGAATGCGCCGCGATCCTTGTCGATCCCGGTGACGGCAGCTCGTCCGTCATCCGTGATGCGGCCGTCCTGCCAGGCCACACCGGTATTGTGGAACCGCTCATCGGTGAAGTTCGGCCCGATGTGGCAGGCGGCGCATCCGCCTTTGCCGCGAAACACTCCGAGACCAACCTTTTCGATGCCGCTTAGATCTCCGGTCTTGCCAGACGCGTACCGATCGTACGGTGAGTCTCCGGATCGGATCGTCCGAACAAAGCTGGCCAGAGCAGCGGCCACATCCGCAGCTTTCATTCCGGTTCGCCGTTCCAACTCCGTCTCATTCATGCCCAGTTCTTTGGGATTGAAAATCGGCTCCAGCGCCTGCCGTTCGAGGGACGGCGCGCGCCCGTCCCAGAAGAAGGCCGCGCCGTAGCCACGATTGATCAGCGCCGGAGAATTACGCGCCCCCGTGGCACTGCCAATGCCGCGCGCCACGCCGCGGCCGTCGGAGAACGCCAGCTGCGGATCATGACAGCCCGCACACGCCAGGGATCCGTCGAGCGAGAGACGCTTATCGAAGAACAATCGGCGCCCCCGCTCCACTTTCTCTCGCGTCAACGGGTTCGATGCCGGTACCGGCATGTAGAGGTCGAGCCCTCGCGGTGGATTCAGCACCCAGCCTTCTGGTGCAAGTGTGATCGCAACCGCGAGGGTCAGGAACAGTTTGCTCATTTCGGGATCGGCTCCAGCTTCAGGCGGTCCAAATCGACGATCTGAAGTGTCTTGGACCCGGCGTTGCTTACCAGCAGTGTTTTCCCATCTGCTGTGACAAACAGATTCCGCGCATCGGCGCCCGCGGGAATCGTTCCGAGAACGGCGCTTGCCCCGGAGATAATCTTGTTTGCATCGACGACGGTCAGGTCCGAGTCGTCATTCGGGTTTGCAGTCCACCCACGGGAATTGGCGACGACGATCCCTCCGCTCTTGATTAACGCAACATCGACGGGGCTTGCGCTCAAGAGAACTTCTCCAACAAGTATCGGCGCCGAGCCGGTTTGAACGGGTCGCAAATCGAGGGTGCGAAGAGCATTGCCCCGGCGACTGGTTATGTACAGGCTGTTGCCATCCACCGAGAGCGCTAGTGCGCCAGCCCCGCAACCCACCGGCGTCGCTGCAATGATGGGTGATGCCGCATTGGACGTCGCGCGTGCGACGTCAATGACCAGGATGCCTGCCCCTTCGGCTTGCGGAGCGGCGCCCGGCGGTCCGGATTTGCAGAGTTCGGACGGGTAAACCGTTCCCGGCGGACTTCCAGGAGAGTACAAATACCGTCCGTCCTGAGAAATAACGAAACGATGCGGCCCCTCGCCCGATGTGGGAATCCCTCCGATGATCGCGGCTGGCCCAAAACCGGTTGTTCGCGCCCTCTCGAGATCAATAACGGTGATCCAGTTGGTCCGGCCCTGGCCCAGAAACAAGTACCTGTCATCCGCAGTGACGAGGACACCATATCCGTCATCGGCAGCGAAGTGGCGATCGCCAATGTAACCGAGCACGGGGTCTGGTTGACCCGAAGTCAGCTTCGCAACATCAAGAAAGGTTGCCCGGTCGCTGCCATGGACGATGAGTATTTTCTCGTCATGCGTAAGGGCCATTAAGGAGAGAGGCGCATTCATGGGAACAAAGCGAAACGGCCGCACGACACCGCTTTCGCGGCGCATGACCACAACCCCATTGGGCCCAAACTGGGCAAAGAAAATCCAGCATCCGTCTCTGCTGGCAACCGGGAATCTCGGAATACCTCCGACCGGGATATGCACGATCGGGTCCGCAAGCGGTTGGCTGCAGTTTGTATTGCCAGATTGGGTACTTGCGGGTTGTACCGTCATCTTCAGATTCAAAGCTGCCAAGTCTATGATCTGGAGCGTTCCCGAAAGGTGATTAGACACCAACAATGTGCGACCGTCCGGAGTCGCCGATATGTTTCGCGGATCGGCGCCCACAGGAATCGTGGCAATGATGGCGCTACTTCCGCCCGCGATCTTGCCTGTGTCGATGACCGTGAGAGTCGCGTGGTCATTAAGTCCGGCTGAACGGAAGTTGGAGTTTGCAACCACGACTTTCCGCCCCTCGTCCATTACGGCGAGCCCGACGGGATCCGAGCCTACGGGAACCCTTCCGATCAGGGTTGGAATTGCGCCGCGCTGAAGCGGGCGGACATCGAAGGCCAGCAAGGCATTATCGAGGGTAGCCGTGGCAAAGAGCGTGTTGCCGTCGGGGGAAACGGCAACGCGGCTCGCGCGGCAGCCTGCTTTGAGCGTCGCCAGAATGGGCGATGCGGTTTTCGATAAGGCGCGCTGAACATCAATCACCTGTATGGAAGCCTCCTTGTGCATTGGAGGATCCGATGGGCTTTGCGTCTCAGATCTGCAAACCGCGGACCAGGTTGGATCCGACCCCTCGAACGAAGCAACGTAGAGATATTTTTCATCCGGGGAAAAGGCGGCCATGGCTGGATCCACTCCAGTGGGAAAGCCTCCCTCAATCGCTGGATTGAATCCGCCGCCCGGATTTACAAGATTGACGATACTCATCCATGCCGTGCTGTGCTGAGGGATAAAGAGATGCCTGTCATCTGACGTCAACACCGGACTTACAGGATTCAGAAACCTCTGGTCTCCCAGGCTGGCAAGAACAGAAACTGTCACAGTGGAAATCAACTTCTCGGCGTTGAGAAAAGCAATACCGCGTTCGGAAGTGGAGATGAGCGTTTTCCCATCATTTGTAAGCGCCATCGCTTTCACATCGGGGATGAATCGGACCTGTTCCACCACTCCCCCATTCCGACGCAGAATGGCCGTGCCGTTCTGACCGCCTGCCGGGACCGGGGCTCCGTTGGTGCCAGATGCCAGGACGACGAACAGCCAACAACCGTCACCGCTAGTGTAGTGTCCCGGAAATAACTGGACATATTATTCTTCTCGTTTCTGGCGTCGGCGTGGCTGGCTGCAGCCGGGTTGGATCG
>JBGPBY010000481.1:0-5697 GCA_041481485.1 Terriglobia bacterium | reverse complement strand
CCCCGGTAGGTTCGAACCTCCAGACGGCGGGACTGGGATCGAAACAAATCCAGGAGCCGGGATGGACCTTTGTACTCAGGCTTCACGCTCGATTCTGGAAGAATGATGTCGGTGCCCAGAAAATCCGACACTTCATCTTCCATTACTTTGCATGCGCCCTTCGCCTGGGTGCTGTCGAAAGCCAAACGAAACTGATATAAGCGATCGCTTGGCAACACCTGACCGTTCTCCCGTGCTCGTTGCTGCAGAACCTGGAAGACCGACCGCGAGATCCATCCCCGGCAATCGTTTGTTCCGAACTCGTGATCCGGCACTACCATGACACGCGCATCAGCCGACTCGATTCGCACCTTACAAGGGGAAACGAGAACGCCGAAGTACGTAATGGCAGCCTGCGGCCAGTTCATAAAGCGTTCGGCAATAGCGCGCTCGTACTTGGCTTCGACAGCGTAGAATTTGCCGTCTTTTGCCGATCCGCTCGCGCCAATCAAACGGAACTGAGTGCCGTTGATGTCGACTCGTTTCATGGTTTTCTCCACAAGCGCCTCCTGATATTCCTCAAGGACGCCGGCGGGAACGTGGAGCCGTGCGACTCGAATTTCTGGAAAGAGACCCTGCAGCAGCGTGTTGTGCAACTGCGCAGACTTCTCCAGATCGGGAATTCGTTCGGTCGCCTTCCCCATCGAATCGATATCTAACGAGATCACGAACATTTCATTACCTGTGGTTGCTACGGACATTTGCGCTCTCCTTTACTGTTTTGGTCTGTTCTGGAAATACAAAACAGCCAAGGAGCGCCGTGCTGGCCATCGCCTGGCTGTTCTGGTACGGAAAAACAACGTGTTTCCGGCCAGGCAGCTAAGCCAAGCCAGCGAGTTGTGAACCTCCTTTGTTCCTCGTTAGGAGCGAACCAGGAGGGCGTGGATCCGATCGAAACCGGACCCGCAGATTCCCACGGAGAAAAGTCGTGGGTGACTTAAGAGACTCGATTCGAGTCTCGGACAAAAACTCGTTAACTGAACTTCTTCGCGGGGACGCTCTCCTTTCGAATCTGTGGAGTCTTTTTGGAGAGATCTGCCGACCCCTTCCACTCCGAAATCACGAAGTAGTTCCGGCCCGTCTTCAAGGATTCCAGCATTGCTTCCGATTCACTCCCGAGTTCCTGCTCCAACAGAGGGACTCCATTGCTCTCGGGTTTACAGAGAAAGAAACGCAGTGGACTGCCCGAAGTCGAAGCCTGCGATGTTCGCCGCTTGCCTCGACGCCCACGAACAACAGACGTTTCCGGCTGCGGCTTGCTGTCGATTGCCGAGTCCCCTGCCGCGCCCTGTTCGTTCTTCACTTCGGGTCTCCCGAAATCTTGCTTTGCTGCAGCAGGTCGGCGTCGCGTTCACCGACCATTTGCTGTTCGGAGAATTCGGCAACGAGAAGTCCGCTGGGATTGGATTCGGATCGACGATCTTGAAGGAGACGAATGTTGTAGCGGCTGACAAGCCGGTCCGTCGATTCCACACGATCTCGAACACGATGGACTTCCTTTACACCGAAAGCGACATACGTCCAGGGAGCTTCCTTCACAGGTTCGATCGTTCTAATTTTCAGTTGGGATGTAATCCGGTCCTGTTTGATCTTTCCCACCGTGTCGTCGTCACGGAGCTTTCCGAGCGTGTAGCTTCGAAGATTGGCAGTCATCATATTCAAGGAACCAGCGAAGTTCTGATCGACCGTCCCTGGGGTATAGGCTAGATAGTGATCGAGAAAGCTTCGGACCAGAGCCCTCGCCTCCAAGTCGGTCGGGGCCGGACCATCTGTTGGTGTCTGAGCGACGGCGATCTTTGATGGTGCCTTGCCGATCGTCGAACTCATGCCTTCGGCATCCACGCGAATGACGGTGGGCGGTTGAACGCGAACGTAAATTGCGAATGCAAGCGATGCCACGGCGATTCCGGCAAAAATAAACGCCATTACCATTGCGCGATTCGCATACGCACGCAGCATGCCGTCATGTTCGTAGTACTTCGTATACTGCAAACGTTCAGGGAGGTCCGTCCTTGGCATTCCGACTCTCATGACAACAGGCCCACCAGAGCAGGAACCTTGCTCACTATCGTGCTTACGCCTGTGCTGAAGGCTTCACCACGAACAATACGGCTGGCAATGAATGGAATGGTGGCGATGGCGAGCGAATAGAAAATGGAAGCGACTCCGAGCAGGAGCGATTGTTCTAAACCGACGAAACCGCCCAGAAAACTTTGGGCGTTGATCACATCCCCTACTGTCGAAAGGTTCACGGCTGCCATCAGAGCGCAAAACACCGAATAAACGACGCCCCAGAAGTGAAATACCATCAGATTGATGATGTAGACACGCGCCAGCGATCCGAGGCCGAACGCCGGCAGAAGAGCAATCACCAGAGGACCGACAACGTAAAGGACCGCACCGTAGAAGCTATAGAAGAAACAAAACGCGACGTATGTAATGGGGTACAGGATGTATCCAACCAGCATCGGCAGGAGGCCCAATATCGCTGAAACTCCTCCCATGATGAGATCATAGAACTTTTCACTGCCTCCCTCGTTGTAAGCATGGGAAAGGTCCGCCATCCAAACTTGGAACACGTCTCCGCCACTCGTACTATTGGCGATGAAATCCGAAAACGCGTTGAACATGCCGTTGATGTCACGGAAGGCGGTCGCGTAGACCGACAGTACCAGACCCAATGCCAAGTACTTCGCGGCCGCCGTCGCAAGCATCCGGACGTCACCGCCACGTATATAGGATTCGTAAACTGCAACAAGAAAGCTGATGAGCAGGATGACCTGACCGATTTGAATCGTTGCCGGCATGATGGCGGATCGGTCGATTCCGGCAAGTGCTGTACGGAAGAATTCTTCGTAATAAAACATAGCCGGTTACCTACGCTGCAGCGAGTTCGTTACGTTTTCGCGGAAGGCTGTTCCCTGTTGAGCATCGATTTTCATCTGCGCTCCAGCATTGGCGATGTCAATGGCCCGAAGCCGCATGACTTCGGTCAGGGCGGACTGCGTGTAGGCGTTCGCCCGAACGAGCCACGCCGACGCACCGGCTTCCAAGATTGGAGCGCTGCCCGGTGCCGCTGTCTGAATTTGTTGGAGAATTTGATCGGAGGCTTGAATCTCGATGTCTGCGATCGCATCTATTTCAATCGCCCGCTTCATTGCCGCCTGGGCAACGGCGTCTGTCATATCGATGATGTTGCGAACCTCTGGGGGAGCGTTCGTTGGGCCCGGTACGCTCAGGTAAACTGCCGCGTAGTTCACACTAACCTTCGGAATTTGAGCGGTGTCGGCAGACAATAGAGTTTGTTCGAGTTGCTTCGGGCTCGTGAGCGTCGCACTCGAGACGGACACCTTGCTGATGGCTCCAATACTGCCCGAGATCTCGCGAACAGATTCGACAACTCCCCGGGCCTCATCAATAAGATCCTTTGGCCAAACGACGGTGCGCTCAAACTTTTCAATAGAATTCAACGTCGAGAGGATCGCGTTCAGCCCGCCGCCCAACACGTTCGTTATGGCGCCGGTAATGCTACTGAGTCCGGCAGATAAGATCGCAACACTTGGACTGGCCAGAAACTGTGCCGGGCTGCTTCGGGGCACGGCAATGACCGCAGCAAGGATAAAACCGATGACAAGAATCCCTCTTGATCGCAGCCATCCTCCAACCTTGTTCGCAGTTTCTCGAATTCGAAGTGTCTTCATTTGTGCCTCAAGATGTTCGAGGCATAGTTCGATGATTTCCTTACAGGATTTTCTAAATGGTGGGCACTTTTCCGAAGGCCTCGACGGCCTCAGAATAACCATAGACCGGATTAGAATGGTCTTTCGAGATTCGGAATGGTAATACGGATGGAGCACCATATGCGATGGCTACGATCCCGACGGAAACGTCTTTCAGCTCTGGCAATAGCGGGCCTTATCGTTGTCCTGACCGGCTGTCTCACAAGCGCGCAGGAGAGCGAGACAATAACGGCTCCAGGTCCGGGACGGAGCCGTATTTTCTTACGCAGCACGCGCGATAAAACGCTTCAGCCTTCCTACATCATCGTTCCGCCCAACTCCAATCCGACCGATACGCCGATTCCGATGCTCGTCGCGCTGCATACGTGGAGCTTCACTCTGGAACAACGCCACACGCAGTTCGAGACAGAGACCACAAGTCGCGGCTGGATCTATCTGTTTCCAAACTTTCGCGGCGTCGACGATCACGCACAAGCGTGTGGCTCGGACCTGGCGCAGCAGGATGTTCTCGATGCCGTCGCGTGGGCGCGGGCGCACTACAAAATCGACGAGAAGCGAATCTACCTCTGGGGCTGGTCGGGCGGCGGGCACATGGCTCTGCAGATGGCAACGCGACAGCCTGACCTGTGGGCCGCAGTGAGCGCGTGGGCGGGGATCACGGACATGGCCGCGTACTATCGCGAGTATCTACAGGAACAACCGCCGATCACGATGGGGCAATTGAGTGCCTGTATGGGTGGCGCGCCAGGCAGCAGCGCCTCCGTCGACACGCAATACAGCTCACGGTCGCCGATTACCAACCTCGCGCGAGCTTCGAACATTCCCATCGATATCTGGAACGGCAACAGCGACACGGACGTGTCACCGACGCACGCCCTTCTTGCGTTCAACCGATTGGCTGAAGCAACGACCTCGGCGAAAGTTTCCGCCGATGAGATCGCGCAGCTCGCGCGTCGCAGCGGTCGCCTCGATCGCCCTCAGGCGAGCGACACAGTGACGGACGCCGTTCTCGGCCGGGAGATCTTTCTTCGCCGTACCGCAGGACCGTCACGCGTGACGATCTATAGAGGCAGTCACGAAACTCTTCCGGCGCCGACATTCGAATGGTTTGAAAAACACAGGAAGCAATAGGTAGGAAAAAGAAAAGGACGTTCATCGGCCTAGTTTGCTGGTGCTGCTGTGACGCTTACCTGCAGTTTCTGGCCCAAGCCGATCTTTACCTGCTGCCGGTAGGATTCGAAATCGCGAAGGAATGATGGAGCAAACCAGGAATTTTTCTCAATGTCGGTCCAGGCATAGATGACGTAACCGCCGGGAGGCAGCGCGTGAAACTCGAATTTGCCGGAACCATCGGCGGTCGTGTTTCGATAAAGCTCCGGACGGATCGCGCCACCTTGATCTGGAATCAATAAAACAACTGCACCGGGAACGGCCTCCCCACGCGAATTCGCAGCATAGCCATCGATGGATCCTCCCGCCGAATTGACAACAACTTCGATGGGAGATTGAGGTCCACCTTCGATGACTAAAGGGCTGTTTGTAACATCGGCGTTTTGAAAATGAATTGACTGCACATAGGCATCGGGCAGCGAAGGGGGAAACTTTGTCGTGAGCGCGTAGGCCGCAATTGCGACATTCGAAATCAGGAATTCGCCATTCGCCGCTACGGCAACTCCATCGCCAGTGATTCCAATACGTATGCCCGAAAGGTCGGCGAGAGGGCCTTCGGATTTCATTCGTCCCGTGAGTGTCACAGGCGGGAGCAAGGGAACCCGAACGTTGGTATCCATTCCTCGAACATCGGCAATCGTGCGTCCCGAAAGACCGTCGGCGCTCGCGCGAATCTCGTAGCTTCCCGAAAACACTCCACGAAACTCGAATACGCCGTTGCCCTGCAGGAACTGCAGATAATAATTGT
>JBGPBY010000480.1:0-5714 GCA_041481485.1 Terriglobia bacterium | reverse complement strand
GCGGCGGCAGTCCCTTAGCCACCGGCGTAAGCCGGTGGATTATGAACCCATGAATTACAGAGTGCCGTAGACGGCAGATCTATAACTATGATCTGCCGTCTACGGCACTTTCTTATCAAGGATTGCCCTTCCACCGGCTTACGCCGGTGGCTAAGGAACCTGCCGCCGCTGACGCGGCTGGGAAATGCATTACTTCCCCGTCGCGCCGGTCACCGCGCGAATCACGCCGTCGGTCTTACTGTAAAGATACAGCTCTCCTTTGTCGTCGACTGCAAATCGGGCGTCGGCGCGGCCCTGGCCGGAAACGGTCGCCGTGCCGGGAAGGTCGGGATCCTTGCCGTCACGCGCGTGGTATGCGGCCTCGGCTATGGGGAACATGCTGTCGTAAACGCGGCCATTCCACAGAATCTTCAGCTCATGAATCGGCGCCATCGTCGCCGGGTTACCGTCGTCAGCAGCCAGCATCCGGGGGTAGTCGGCGTACCAGACGTGACCCGTGGATAGATCGGTGAACAGATACTTCCCGCGCAGCGCCTCGATTTTCCCGTTGTAGAGAAATCCGGCGCCGATCGCGTCGCCGCCGGCGGCCACGTGTCCGTATTGAATGACGGGATAACGGGGAACGACGGTCTCGTTGGTAACGGCATCGGTCACTCGTACAGGAATCCGGTCGACAGCCGGCAAAGCCGTAGTTTTGTTGTCTGCGTTGAGCTGCTCGTTTCCTTCACGCAACGGATATCCGAAGTTATCGCTCTTCCGAATGATATTCACCATCTCCCAGGTATGCAGTCCGACGGTATTGGCAATGAGGCGATTGTTGGCGGAGTTTTTGGGATCGACAGCCCACGTCAGCCGGTGCGGGTTGCGAAGGCCGTAGGCCCAGATTTCCTTCCGGGCGCCGGCTCTCGAAACAAACGGATTATCGTTGGGAATTCGATAGCGGCCATTCTCACTCACAGTGCTGGTAGCGGTGTGTTCGGCGAGATCCGGAATGATGCGAAGAATCTTGCCTTCGAGATTATCCAGCCGCTGCGGGTTCAACCGCATGTTTGTATTGTTCTCGCCGGAGCCGCCGTCTCCTGCCGCTATATAGAGGACGCGCCAGTCTGCATCGCCGGGCCGGGCTGTGGGGTTGAAGAGCAAGTCGCCCAGCGGGTGAATGCGCGTGTTCAGCTGCACGCGCAGCAGTTCGCGGGCAGTCCCCTCGAACGTCGCATTGGAAATGTTGGTGTCCGTCCACTCGATAAGCACACCTTCGTACTGAACAGAGCCCGTCACCGGAATTGGTGCTGTGACCGCGTAACCGGCAGTTCTCAAGCCAGGAAAACTCGCGTTGTCCGGCAGGTTGGAACCCGCGACCATTGGATCTTCAATATGGACAGTGTAGAACTTGCCATTCGTGCGGTAAGCGGGGTCGAAGTACAAGGCTGCCAAACCGCAAGCATATCCCGCCTCGAAGAATAACTTGTGAAACAAGCCTGGGTTTCCGCTGCGTCCGTTAAAGTCAAGATAGGTGGTGAGCTTCTTCGTATTCTTCTCGACGATATATAAAGGTCCGTTCAGATCGTGAACGAAGAAGCGGTTCGCCCCTCCCGGCTCCTCGTGCAGGCCGTTGACTCGAGCCAGCATCGTATCGTTGGTCCCGCGGCTGTCGAGTTTGCCGGTGATCGGGAGCTGGAGGTAATCGCGGATTTCCAGTGTGAGCGGCTCCGCGCCTTGCGTGGCGCTGAAACTTCCGCCAGCAACAGTGAGCAGCGCGAGCAACAGAGTGTAGATTCGATTGCGCATGGGATAAAAACGCCCTTTCGCGCCCACTTCTATCGCAATGGGCATCAGAGGTTCAAGAAGGTTTCGCTTGAAAGATTGGAAGGGGTGGTTTGCTATAACGCCTATCGGTAGTCAATCGGTGTTTGCTCCGGTATTCTAGGCAAATGAGCCGGCAGGAATCGCCATCCCATTCGACTTTGACGCGGGAGCAGGTACTCGCTGCGTTGGCTGCCTTGTCTGAAGAACTGGGCAGAGTGGGCGTGACAGGTGAAGTCTGCTTATTTGGTGGTTCCGCAATGGTTATTGCGTTCAGTGCTCGCATTTCGACAAAGGATGTGGATCCACTCTTTCAGCCGGCTGCGATCCTTCGCGCACTGGCGCTCCGCATTTCGGCCGAAAGACATTTGCCCTCCGATTGGTTGAATGATGGCGTAAAGGGATTCCTATCGGATCGTCATGAGACAACGGCGTCAGGCTTGCCGCAGTTCGCGCACCTTCGTTTGACAATGCCCGTTCCGGAGTATTTGCTCGCTATGAAATGCATGGCCGCCCGGATTGGGGCTACCGCTGATGAAGCTACGGATGTGGGAGACATTGTTTTTCTAATTCGCCATCTGAAATTGCAATCGGCTAAGGACGTTCTGGGCATAGTTGGGCAATACTATCCCGCAAATCGCATTCCGGTCAAAACGCAATACCTTGTCGAAGGTCTATACGAAGAGGGAAAGATATGAGGCCCCGAACGCTTGCAGAGGTCGCGGAATTTACGGTGCGAGGAGAATCGTTCGACTACTGTTTGGCAAGTTTTCTTGATGGATTCTATGCTGCACCAAAGATCGACACTTTGGCCAAGACGCCGCAGTTGCTTGCTTCGCACTCCGGCGAACTCGGTTGCGTGCAGGACGCTTATCTGGCAGCGACGGCCGAGGAGCTTTCGCGTGCCTATCTCCTTCCGGCGCCAGCCTGGATTGAGGATGAATCGCGAAAACTCCATCACCTGTGGTTTGCCTCTCAACTCGCTTCATTGCGCGCCGTGCTTTTGCTCGAAAGCCCTCCCGCTTTTCGGTCGCGCAACCTGTTTGTCAGCGCGAACGCACTGTCGCGCGCGTAAGACAACGGTTTAACGGCCACTCCAATAGCGCCGTTTGACATCCCCATAGCCGCTCAATATAGTCGCGGCAGATTTTTGAACAGGCATTGAGGGGAACAAACATGAAGAAAGTTACCAGGAGAGGTTTTATCGAATCTGCCGGAATCGCCGCGGCGGCTGTTCCTTTGATCGGAATGAGGGCTGAGGCGCAGGCGCCACAGCAAGCAACTGCTGCTCCCGATCCAAATGTCGAGCGCGAAATCGTGTATGGGAAAGGTGGAGACATGGAACTCCATCTCGACGTCTATCATCCGCCGGCCGGAGTCACTCCACGCAAGATGGCGGTGATTCACATACATGGCGGGGGCTTCACGCAGGGCAACAAGACGGGAGTACAGAGTTCGTCCCGCGCATTTGCAGGCCTCGGCTATGTGAGCATCGCGTCGCAGTATCGACTGTCGGGACAGGCGAAGTGGCCCGGACAAATCGAAGACGTGAAGGCCGCGATCCGCTGGACTCGCGCCAACGCTGCAAAGCTTGGCATCGATGCCGACAAGATCGCCGTCGCGGGATATTCCGCGGGCGGTTTGATGGCGCTTGTGGCGGCCGGCACGAACGACGGTACGAAGTTCGAAGGCAGTGGCGGGAATCCCGGAGTGAGCTCGAAAGTTTCCGCGTGCATCGCGTTCTACGCCGCGAGCTTCGCAAACGCCAGCCTGTTCCCGGAGGGAGCGGATCGTGCCACGATCGATGCGGCCGGTGCAGTGAACTTCATTTCGGCGAATTTCGCGCCGACCATCTTCCTTCACGGGCTCGGCGATACGACCATCTCACCAAACAACTCGATCGACTTCTTTCAGAAGCTTCGTGCCGCAGGCGTGAAGGTCGATCTTCACCTTATTCAGGGCGCGGCACACGCCTATGAGACGAGCAGTCCCGATGCAGCACTGCTCTCCGCGCAAGCCGCGAATCTGTTTCTGGATCGCCTGATCATCAATCCCAAAGACTATCCAGCGTTTGGCGGAGGGGGTCGCGGCGGTGGTGGCGGACGTGGTGGTGCACGTGGAGGTGGCGGTGGTGCCGCCGCCGGAGGCCAGGGCGGCCAACGCTAAAAGAAAATTGGGGACAGAGAGCAATTTCCCGAGAAACGTTATGGATATTCCTGGCGTTGTACCGAGAAATTGTTCTCTGTCCCCAATTTAATAATGGAGGAAGAATGAGACCGGTAAATCGACGCGAGTTTATTCTACGCGCCACCGTGGCGGGCGCTGTTGCAGGAATGGGTACCACTCTCTTTGGGCAAGGCATCGCCCCCATTGCGGATACGGCTGACGGCAAGATCCGCGGCCGGCTGATCGACAAGGTGAATGCATTTCAGGGCATTCCCTACGGCGCTCCGACCTCCGGCGCCAATCGATTCATGCCCGCAGTCAAACCTAAGAGATGGAGTGGCGTGCTCGATACCGTCGAGTGGGGAGCCGAAGCGCCACAGGGACCGCATCTCGAGATTCCCGAAGTTGCAGCCACGATTCCGAAAACGGGCGTCAGTGAAGACTGCCTTCGCCTGAACGTGTGGACAACCACACTCAACAAGAACGCGAAGCGGCCGGTAATGGTGTGGCTGCACGGCGGAGGATTCACCAGCGGTAACGGGAGCTATTCCATTTACAACGGAGCGAACATGGCGCGCAGGTACGACGTCGTGATGTTGAGCGTCAACCATCGCCTGAATTCGTTCGGCTTTCTGTATCTGCCGGAGATTGGCGGAGCAAAATTTGCCAACGCAGCCAATGTTGGAATTCTGGATGTCGTCACAGCGCTGCAATGGGTTCGGGAGAACATCTCGAGCTTTGGCGGCGATCCGGACAATGTCACCATCTTCGGACAATCTGGAGGCGCCGGCAAGGTCAGCACACTGCTGGCAATGCCCTCGGCCAAAGGCTTGTTTCACAAAGCCATCATTCAAAGCGGCGCGAACCTTGCAGGCATTCCCAAAGCGGATGCAACGAAGAACGCTCAAACCCTGATGTCGAAACTGAATGTGAAAACAGTGGAACAGCTTCAGCAGGTGCCCATGCAAACGCTGATTGATACGACGCTGGCGGAAAACCTCACGTGGGGACCCGTCGTGGATGGCAAGTCACTGCCTGGCGGCCCCTTCGATCCGGCGGCGCCGGAAATTTCGTCGAATATTCCCGTTCTCATTGGAACCACGGAATACGAAATCACGTTCTTTCCCACCACGAAATACGATGCCCTCAATGACGCGGAGCTTCGGACTTCCATCCGGCAGACCACGCGGGCAGCCAACGATGGCGACGTGGACAGTCTGATTGCGCTTTATAAGAAGGGCCGCCCGAACTTGACGAACCTGGATTACAACCTGATCCTCGCCTCCGACAACTTTCGGACCCGCGTCATCACGCAAACCGAGCGCAAGGCCGCGCAGAAAGCACCGGTGTATGCGTATTACTTCACCTGGCAATCACCGGTGCGCGAAGGAAAACTGAAGTCGTTCCATACGCTGGAAATTCCCTTCGTCACCGCGAATGTCGATGACGCAAAGTCGATGACCGGAACCGGTCAGGATCGCTACGCTCTTCAAGACCGCATGAGTGCGGCATGGGCTGCCTTTGCAAAGACAGGAAATCCCAATCACAAGGGCCTTCCGAACTGGCCAACCTTCGATACGAAGACCCGGCCGACAATGATCTTCGACAATAACTGCAGGGTCGTGAACGATCCGTACGGCGCCGAACGCGTGGCTCTTTCGTCGCTGCGGAGAACCTGAAAGTTGTGCGATACCGCACTGTAGGCGCGGTCTATGACCGCGCACAATCGATAGGTGATCCGTGAG
>JBGPBY010000479.1:0-5721 GCA_041481485.1 Terriglobia bacterium | reverse complement strand
GATTGCTTTGGGGGCCCATGGGCCCCCGCTGTTATACGGGCTGAGCGCATAGACGCTCTTCTTCTCCATAGGCTTTCCCTTTTCATTCACAATCCGGCCGGAGATGGTGACGGTCGGAATCATTTGGAGCCGAACTCCGGTCACATGCTGGTTGGGTTGAAGCGTAATTTGCGAGCCCGGTCCTGCAATTCCTCGCTGGCGGTATACCGTTGGGATGTATCGCCGATCACTTCCAGGCAAAGACGCCGTCAGCCAGAATGGAACACCGGAGGGCAGATTTCGGATCACGAACATTCCGGCCTTGTCCGTTTTTGCGGAAAAGACTTCGACATTCGTCTTGACGATGCCGGATATTTCGACAGTCACACCGGGAATGGGTGCTCCCATTACCCGATCGACGGCGATGCCTTCTACACTGCCGGCAACGGCGGGCTGCCTGTTCGCCTGGCCAGCCTGCAAAAGAAGAATCGCCAATGCAATGCGAATTGGAGTCATGTGCGGAATCCTGACAAGGAGCATAGGCAACTGCTGAAGGCTCCGACAAGTCTTTTGTGAGCCGCGACTCACACTTTTCCGATGTTGTACGGGTGGTTCCGAAAAATGATCGACTTGTCTCTACTAACCCTTCATACCCGACGTTGAGAAGTTCCTTTGCGGCTCCAAAACTTATAATTACTATCTGTGCACAACGTCCGACATTCCCGGAGGTACGTCCTTGACGCGACCCATCGCTGCTCTCGTTCTCGTTTTGCTGGTTCTTTCGAGTACGCTCGTTTCCGCGACTCCGTTTTTTCAGGCGAACGCGCTCCCATCGCAGATCACGGACCAGGAATTCTGGCGGATGGTCACGGAGTTCTCTGAGCCTGGCGGCGACTATCCCTATCAGAACTTCGTCAGCAACGAGATTACGCTGCAGCGAATCATTCCGCCGACTAAGCGCGCGATCAAGGCGGACGGTGTCTTTATCGGCGTTGGCCCCGAACAAAACTTTACCTATGTCTCCGCGCTCAAATCCAGGATGGCCTTCGTTGTCGACATTCGCCGTCAGAACATCCTGCTGCATCTCATGTACAAGGCGTTGTTCGAGATGTCGCCGAGCCGGTCAGACTTCATGGTGAATCTGTTTTCCAAAAGGCGTCCGGGATTTGTGGATGAGAGGACGACGGTGTCGCAGCTTTTCGATCAGTTCGAGAGAAGCGCAGGCGATCCGGCATTGCTCGCCCGCAACAGCGCTGCGATCAAGAACGCGCTGATGAAACATGGGTTCAATCTGTCCGACGAGGACTTCGCGAAGATCGCCTACATTCTCGACGTGTTCTACCAGGGCGGTCCCACGATCGATTACGCGTTTATGAGTTCGGCTCCGACGACGTCGATACCATGGCCGACATATCGGGTGCTGATGACGTCTACGGATGCCGCCGGCCAGAACTGGAGTTTTCTTGCCACCGAAGAGAACTACCTCTACGTGCGCGAGATGCAGCGCAAAAACATGATCATACCGCTCGCCGGCGATTTCGCGGGCCCGAAGGCCCTTCGTGCCATTGCGCAGTACTTGAAAGATCGCAAGACCAGCGTCGCCGCGTTTTACGTTTCCAATGTGGAGACGTATCTCAATGCTCAGCAACTGCAGACCTTCTACCAGAACATTGAGGCGTTGCCGACGGATTCCTCGAGCATCCTCATGCGGTTCGTCAACTCCAACACAAATTCGGTCTTTCCCTGGTGGAAACCCACAGCGCCTCATCAATCTGTCGTTTCGCGTATTAGTGACCTGGTGAAACAGCTCAATGCGGGACCGGTAGCGTACCCTGCGCTAATGAGGACTATTCCCGACCCGGCCACGATCGACGTTCCGTAACTTTAGTAAAAGATGCGACGGCGGAACACTGGAGGAAGGCTTCAAACAATGATTCCTTCTTATCTCTGGACCTTCCCGGAATTTCAGAGCTTCATTGCGGCTGCCATTATTGGTTTCGTCCAGTCCGGGGTTCGAGTGAGAGTGCAGGAAGTTTCGATCCGGCCACGCATCAAATGAAGAAGGAGGGTCGGCTTTGGAGTTTTTCCCGCCTTGGGGTCTGCATCCTTGCTGTTGTCGTACAGCCGGAGTTCGGTTAGCCGAGGGAGCAGGCGAATCAGGTTTAATCGGCTGGTATCGTAACGGCTGCGAATTTTGGATTCCGGGATATCGTGTCCACCTCTTGCAGCGCGGCTGTGGACGCGTTGAATGTGAAGGTTTGCATCGCGAAGTCCCACGTACCATATGCGTACTTCGAGTTCTCTGCTGAGCGCGGCTTCGAGAAGCGTCGTGATGGTTTCGCCGCCGAGCGTGGTTTCGAAGGCAAAGTTTAGTCGTTCCGCAACAGCTCGCTGCAGCAGTCGCTTACCCTGATGCCATGCAGTACTGTTCGCTTGTGCTGCCGTGATTCCGTGATTCACGGATTGGATTTGCAACGCCGCCTCATCAGGATTGAAGAATTCGACGCCCGATTCAAGAAATGCGGCGCCCGCTAAACTGCTTTTGCCTGCTCCGTTCGTTCCGGCAAGAACGTAAATGCACGGAGAATCGCGCGGTTCAGCCACGCTTCCTGGCTGCGGAAACCGCTGCTTTGCCCAATTGTCCTGGAGTGGCCTGATAGGCTCGCTTCATTGCAGATCGCGCCCCTGGCGTTTGCATTCGAGCGAGCAACTCGTCGAACTCCTTATTGAGAGATTCGAGCTGGGATTCCGGCGTTCGAGCAAGCGATTCATACTCCTCTATGGAAATCAGGACAGCCTTCGGAGCATCGTGTTTAGTGATAACGACCGTTTCGCCGCGAATAACCCGCTCCAGCAAGCTACCCAATTCATTCTTGGCCTGTGTTGCGGTTACTGCCTCGGCTTTGACTTGTTCTCCCTGACGATTTCGGAATCGAACCATATGAGCAGGTTAGCCATTTTGTCTAAAATAGCCAATCGAAATTCCCAGACCCCGACTTCGGCTTGTTGAGTTGTCTCAGAGAGGAAACCGAAGCTTTAGCTGAAAGTTTGGGACTGAGCTCCCATGTCCCCACCTGTCAGCCGGTATAGCCGCACACACCCATACGCGGTGAATTCACGACAGGCAGCAGCATCTCTTGTCCGCACCGGTGATTCTTCGCATGACCGGCACAAGAGAAACCCTCGTAACAGTCCACGCAGACGGTTGCGGCCGGCTCGCCACACACTTCACAAGGCCAGACGGGCGGTTCATTACGGGCGGCTATGGCTGGCTTGACTGAACTTCCTTCGGCAAAACCGGCAAAGTATACGTCCAACTCTGTGCTCGAACCGAAATCATAGACGTGCTTGACGCCATCGCCATGGCCGTAAAAGACCTCGCTTATCCGGCGGTTCATACTGACCTCCTGGCGTCCCTTCGTGTAAAACTCACTCAGGTGTTCACAGCACTCCAACCAAACATGCCGTAGAAGGTCATCGAGGTGACCGAGTTTTGCATCGAAGCCAGCCGTCACATACATCCAGTACATCGGCGCATAAGACGCTTGCACTCGAAGCAGCATTGATGGGATTCGAGGTGACCCATTGGTTGCATTCGGAAGGCACTGCTTAAGATGCACGGTCATGGTGTTCTTTGTTTTGCGTCCACCACAGAGTCCACAGACTCCAAACAAGCTTTGGCTTTTCATCGAAAACTCCAGTCGAAAGATTTTCCGTATATGAGGTAAATGTTCGCCGGAGTATGGCCACCATCGGTCCCAATGGAAAAAAGGAAAAAGACGAATGTCAGGCGCACGGGGCTTGGCTCGAGGGCACGCCGTCCAGTCATGTTTTTGAAACTGTGTTAGATGGCGCGCGCTTAAGAAATCGCGGATACCGAAGAGGAAGACGCCAATGGCTATGAGGGATAGCATCCTAATCGGCACGTCTGGCTATCAGGAGAGGATTGGCACGCTTCGGATCCTGTGCTTCGCCCATGGGATCGGGGTTATTGCCCCACGTGATGTCGGGGGCGTTAGTAGGAACTTCGATCCAGTGATAACGCTGGCAGACGCGCTGGAACACTGGCCAATGGACAAATCCAACGCTTCGGCGAATGACTAGAAAACGCGGTGGTGTCTTCCCATCATCTTCTGCCCGAAACGCAGCGATGCCGCCCCTTATGGGATTGGGCAGATAGAACATCAACGGTACATCTTCATAGTTGATGAGAATTTCGTCAGTCGGCACCGAGTTTTGTTTGAGCCAATCCACGACGATGCGATTCGGGTCCGCACGATGAGCAAAGATTTCCGATGCCGCAATCGAGAGTTCCGGGCGAATCAGGGAGTCGGGGGCAACAAAGTCCGGGCGCAACGCGAATGGGTGCAGTGGAAGACTCAAGAGAGGCGTAAAGGCTAACAGGGCTATGCCAACGCAAGCGAATGCCGGCGCCCATCCAGCCAGGCCACGCACCACCATCCAGGCCGACAGAAACGCACCGACAGGAATTGCCGGAACAACGTAACGGAGAAAGCTGGCAGGCGCTACAGTGGGAACCCAAAGCGTCAATGCGGTGATCAATGCGCATGCAACGGCAACTAATCTCCGTTCGAGGGGAGGCAACTTAGTCCATCTCCATGCGAGCAGCGCGAGCGCAAGACCGATCACCACGGCAGGGACGACATATTGATTAACATTGAACAAATCGTCCTGAAAACGAGTTTTCCAAGTGCCGCCTTGTACCGAAAGCCTTCCCCAAAGTTCGTAGTAGTAGGCAAACGGTGCAATTGCTGCCGCCAATATCAGGCCCGTCAAGAATGGCTTCCAAAGATCATGGCGGCTCTCCGCCAGACACGCGTCGAGAAACAAAACACCTACGACTGGCCAGAAGGTTCCATAGTCCACTTGAAACCAGCACCATGCCGCAATTACAAACACCGCAGCGTGCGCGCGGCCGCGGGTCTTTTGCCATCGCGCATAACTGATCAACGTCAGTACAAGAAACAAACTCGAGAGCGAATAATAGCGGCATTGGCGGACGTGAAGAATCCAATACGAATTGAAGACAAGCAACAGGGCAGAATGAGATGCCATTAACGCACTATTGAAATTGCTCCGGACGAACCAATAGAGACATAAGACGATCGCGACACCTGCAAGTGCAAACGGAAGGCGCGCAGCGAACGTAGTCTGGCCGAACAACTTCAAGCTGACGGCCGTGACCGCGAACTGGCCCCACGGCTGATATTTCCAGGCAGTATCCTGCTTCATATCTCCGCGCTTGATGTAGTAATCAAGGGCAGCCTTAGGATCGCCGGTTCTCTGGTTTACGGTATTGAGATCCTCAGAAGCAAAGTTGTCGTTGGTAATGAGGTTGACCCCGTCGTAGGCCAGGGGCTTGCCTGTATTGAGCATCCGCACCGAAAGCACCGCGGTGGCGGCTTCGTCCTGCCACAGATATTTTTCATCAAGGTTCCAGAAGAGGAAGAACGCGGCCAGCCCAATGATCAACGCGGGAGCAACGAATTCGACGCGATGGCGGGAGGAATCAGCAGGTGTTGCCACGGGCGCATCAGGGCCAGATTTTCGGGCATCTTTTTCAGTCCGGCTTGCTTTCTTTGCTTTGCTGCTTTTGCCCAATTTCCATTCCCTGGTTTATCCCGCCGCGCGACAAGGCGCGGACATTATACCTGCAGCCGCGGGCTCATCCGTTGCGCCGAATCAACAGCATCAAAACAAACGGGGCCTGATTGGTTCAGT
>JBGPBY010000478.1:0-5723 GCA_041481485.1 Terriglobia bacterium | reverse complement strand
GTTACTTGCGGTACCCCTCACCCGACCCTCTCCCGTTGGGAGAGGGATTTCTTGATATGCCGCGACTACAGCGGATCTCTAACGTGCTGAGGGTAGTCGAAGCGCCACGAATTCGCCTGAATATGTGCCTCCGCTGATTGCGAGGACGATGTACTGCTTCCCTTTCAATATGTACGTCATCGGTGAACCGCTTTGCGGAGCAGCCATATAAATCGCTCCGGCTTCCTTCCCTGACGACTTGTCGTAAGCCCGCAACATCGCGCCGCGCTGTCCGTTCGGCGCCGTAAAAAAACCGGCTTCGCCAGCGATGACCAGAGTTTTGGTGA
This sequence comes from Terriglobia bacterium, assembly GCA_041481485.1. Classification (GTDB taxonomy): domain Bacteria; phylum Acidobacteriota; class Terriglobia; order 20CM-2-55-15; family 20CM-2-55-15; genus JBGPBY01. The sequence continues at coordinate 5,397 of JBGPBY010000478.1, read as the reverse complement.
CCAGAGTTCCTATCGTCCCCGGACGTCCGGTACGCGGAATATTCAGGCCTTTCAGCGCCGGGTGATTGCGAATATTGTCCGGTGTCTCTCCATGCGCGATTTGCCAGAGGATTTCTCCCCGATTCAAATCGATCGCCGTGATTCGCCCATAGGGTGGTTTCACCAGCGGCAGCCCCTGAACCAGCAGGCTGGCGGAATCCGCTGCGGGGGTTGAAGCGGCCGCGGTGGACGTCGCTCCCGCCTGAGAACCGGCGCCGCCTGTGAGCCGGGCGCCTTCGAGCGCGGTTCCCTGGATGTAACTCATCTCTGAAAATCCCGCAGGAGGAGGGACGAGTCCCTTCGCCGTCACAGAGCTTTGCGAGAAGACATAGAGAACATGCGTCTCCGGATCGTAGGAACCTCCCGGCCAGTTCGTCCCGCCTGTGGATGTCCCCAACGTGAGCGTCGCCAAAGGGCCTTCGAGTTTGCTGACGACCGGCGGCGTAAATATTGGTCCGAGTTTATAGCGGGACACCAGCTTCATGGCCTCGGCCCGCAACTCCGGAGTGAAGTCGATTAGATCGTCGATCGATACGCCATTCCTGTCATACGCAACCGGCTTTGTTGGAAATGGCTGAGTCGGCGAGTACCACTCTCCCGGCACCGTCCCTTTCTCAACTGGACGTTCGACGATGGGCCAGACGGGTTCACCTGTCTCCCGATTGAAAACATAAAGCTGTGCCTGCTTGGTCGGTTGCGCTACCGCTTTAATCGCGCGTCCGTTCACGGTAATGTCCGCGAGGATGGGTGCGCACGGGATATCCATGTCCCATATGCCATGGTGAACAAATTGGTAATGCCACTTGCGCTTGCCGGTCTGGAGATCCACCGCGACCAGGCTCTCGCCAAACAGCCCGTCGCCCGGACGATTGGCGCCGAAGTAATCGCCTGTCGGCAACTCGACCGGCAAATAGACCAATCCGAGTTGTTCATCCACGGAAATCTGCGCCCAGACACCGGCATTGCCGGTATAGGAGTTGGAGTTTTTTTCCCAGGAGTCGTTGCCATATTCGGAACCCACGGGAATGGTATGGAAAATCCACAAGCGTTTGCCGGTCCGCACATCAAATCCACGAACGTAGCCTTTTACGTTACGGAAGCTTTTCGGATTGGCGCCCGTCGCATGCGCAGCTCCGACAATCACGACGTTTCGGGCGACGACGGGCGTCGCATGAAGTCCGATGTCCGGGCTGAGCGGGTCAATGATCTGATCGTCATCGAGTTTCAAATCGACAACGCCGCGAACCCCGAAGCTGGGAACCAGCGTCCCGGTTTTTGCATCCAGAGCAATCAGGCGATAGCCCGGTGTAACGTAAAGAATTCTCTCCTGCGTGCCATCGGTCCAATACGCAAGTCCGCGGCCTGAGAGTTGCCGTGGGGCGACATCGCCGCGAGCACCTTCCTTCTCGGCGTGAGTCCACAACAGCTCGCCGGTCTCGGCATCGAGTGCAACGACGGCGCGACGCGTTCCGGCGGTGGAATACAACACGCCCTTCACCATCAGCGGAGTCGCTTCCAATTGAAACTCGGGGCGAGGGCCGAGGTTGTCTGTCTTGAATCTCCAGGCAACTTCCAGCTTGTTGAAATTATCGGCGTTGATTTGATCGAGTGGCGAATAGCGCGTATTCGCGAGATCCCCACCATACGTAGGCCATTCCCCAATCACAGCGCCCGATTGGGCGCGTGTCGCCAACACTGTCCATACCAGTGCGCCGGCAAACACGATCCAGAACAGCGTCCGCCGATTGACTTGCAGTTTTGAAGACATCGCTTCCTCCGGTAGTTGCGGCCCACTGTAGGCGCGGTCTATGAACATGTGAAGGAATGCCATCAAGAAATCCCTCTCCCAACGGGAGAGGGTTGGGTGAGGGGTACCGCACGTAAAAACTGTTACTTGTGGTACCCCTCACCGGCCTTCGGCCCCCTCTCCCGTTGGGAGAGGGGTTTCTTGATGGCATTCATAGACATCGACTACAGTTCTGTGGTCACGCGATGATTCTTGACGGTATCCCTGTTGGTAACGTGATCCGTCCGACGAGTGTTTCCGAACTCTCATCGCTCATGTCCGGCGAGAAAGGCGCGATCGTTCCCATGGGTTCCCGCACGCAAATGCATTACGGGAATCCACTACGAGCGGCCGACTGCGTCGTCGACCTGACGGACCTCTCCCGGATCACGACGTACAATCCTGCCGAACTCACGATTCATGTGGAGGCCGGGGTGACTCTTGGCGAAATCCAGTCGGCACTGGCTGCCAATCGTCAGGCCCTGCCGCTCGATCCCTGGAATGGACCATCAGCGACGATCGGCGGCGTTGCTGCAGCTAATGCTCAGGGTCCGATGCGGGCCACCGGCGGCATCCGTGACTGGATTATCGGCATGAAAGTCGTTCATGCCGATGGACGGGTTTCGAAGACAGGCGGCCGGGTCGTGAAGAATGTCACCGGTTATGATCTTGCCAAACTTTACACCGGTTCGCTGGGTTCGCTCGTGGTCATTGCCGAGATCAGTTTCAAGCTGCGAGCGCAATTCCCGAAGACCGCGACCGCGATATTGGAACTGGAACAATTCTCGAGTGCCGTTGCTGTTCTCCAGGAAATTCGAAAGAGCCCTCTGCAACCGATAGCCTGCGAACTGGTGGGCTCTACAAAATCGGACCGTCACACCATTTGGTTGCGTTTTGGTGAGCATCCTCAGGCCGTGGCCTGGCAGATTGGGAACCTGCCGCGCGCGGAATGGAAGGTGATTGAAGGGGACGAGGAGATCGAGAGATGGGAACAATTGCGGGTCCGATATTCGGACCTCGGGCCTATTGTCGTCCGCGTCGTTGGACTGCCGACTGAAATCGGTGCGATGATTGCAGAGTTTCGCCCTGCGGCGTGGATTGCTCATGCATCGAGCGGCATTGTTCTGATGGTATTTGAGAACGCCGGCTCGATTCCTGCGATTCGGGAACGATATCCAGCCGTTATCGAAAAGGCGCCGCTCGAAGTTCGCCGGCAGGTCGCTACATTTGGTGTGCGCGGAACAGAAAAACGATTGATGCAGGAAATGAAACAGACATTTGATCCAGGCAGACGGTTGAATCCGGGAAGGCACGTCGATGGAGAATAACAAGCTCTATCTCGACTGCATTCATTGCGGGTTGTGCCTGCCGTCATGTCCAACCTATCGCGTGCTTGGCAGCGAAATGGATTCGCCGCGCGGCCGCATTTATCTCATGCGCGCTCTCGATGAAGGGCGCGCAAGCATCACTGAATCGTTTGTCGATCATATGTTCAAGTGTCTGGATTGCCGTGCCTGTGAAACGGCATGTCCATCCGGAGTGCACTTCGGCCACATGATGGAAGACACTCGCGCGCAAATCATGTCGCAGCGCCCAGCTCACTGGATGGCGAAATTGATGCTGGAGCATGTGTTTCCTCATCCGGGCCGGTTTCAGGCAGTGTCCCGCATGCTGCAGTTGTATCAGTCATCCGGTCTGCAGGGATTTCTTCGATCCAGCGGTCTGCTTCGATTCATTGCTCCGGCCATGGCTCGCGCCGAATCGCTTATGCCGGATCTGAAAATGGAACCCGGAATTGGAGTTCACGGCACCTATCGCGCAGAAGGCACGAAGCGGGGAACTGTGGCGTTCTTCACCGGATGCGTCATGAATTCAATGCTGGGCGGGGTGAATCGGGATTCGGTGCGATTGCTGAATGCTGCGGGATATGACGTGGTTGTTCCGGAAGACCAGGTGTGTTGTGGGGCTCTTGCCAATCATGCGGGACTGAGAAACGCGGCGGTTCAGTCTGCGAAGATAAATATTGAGGTATTCAGCGACCCGTCGATTGAGGCAATCATTATTAATGCTGCCGGTTGCGGTTCCATGTTGAAGGAATATCCGGACATCCTTCCAGAAGCCTCGGGATTTTCCAAAAAGGTCAAAGACATTTCGGAGTTTCTCGCCGGGACTCCAATCGCCGATCGGTTCCGCGTTCCACTCCCAAAGCGTGTCGGTTATGACGATCCGTGTCACCTCATTCATGGCCAGGGCATTAAGTCCCAGCCTCGGGCCCTCCTGAGAGCGATACCTGGAATCGATCTGGTCGAGGTGCCGGGGGCGGATCAATGCTGCGGCAGCGCCGGCATTTACAACATTGTGCAGACCGAGATTTCCATGTCGATCCTGGATGCCAAAATGGAACAGATTCGCCGCGCGGGAATCGAAGTTCTGGCTACAGGGAACCCCGGATGCATGTTCCAGTTTCAATATGGCGCAAAGCGCGCAGGATTAAATCTCGAAGTCGTTCATCCTGTGGAACTGCTGGCACGATCGCTTGGCTGACATATACTGAATCTTATGAACCTGACAAAGACAGTTTTGCTGATGGTAATCCTGACAGTGCTGTTGATTCTGGTAGGCGGCGCCCTTGGCGGCAGGCAGGGAACGATCCTCGCCTTCGGGCTCTCGTTGGTAATGAATGCAGTGAACTACTGGTTCAGCGACAAGATTGTTTTGCGCATGTACGGCGCGAAGGAAGTCACTGAGGCAGAGAGTCCATTACTTTACAGCATCACGCACGAGCTGGCGGTTCGCATGAACACGCCAATGCCGCGGGTTTACATCATTCCGTCGGAAGCTCCCAACGCTTTTGCCACTGGACGGAATCCACAGCATGCCGCGGTGGCAGCCACCGAAGGAATTTTAAAATTGCTGAACCGGGAAGAACTTACTGCAGTAATGGCGCATGAGCTTTCGCATGTGCACAATCGCGACATCCTGATCAGCACGATTGCGGCAGCGGTTGCCGGAACCATCACCATGCTGGCTCACATCGCCCAGTGGAGCCTGTTTTTTTTCGGCGGCACCGGCGGCGACCGCCGGGATCGCGGGGAGAACCCGATTGCGGCAATCGCCATGATCATACTGGCGCCAATTGCGGCACTCTTCATTCAGATGGCGATATCGCGGTCCCGTGAATATCAGGCCGATTCTTCCGGAGCGCAATTGTGCGGGAATCCCATGTGGCTGGCCAGCGCTTTGAAGAAACTCGAATTCGGATCGCAGCGTGTTCCGATGGACGCGACTCCTGCAACCGCACACTTGTTCATCGTGAATCCGCTCCACGGTGGAGGTATGAGTGGTTTGTTCAGCACGCACCCACCGATGGAAGCCCGCATCGCCCGCCTGGAAGAAATGGCCTACGGCCCTCGTCCGCGGTAGTTGCGACTGTAGGCGAAGGTTCTGAATGAATGCGATTCCCCGCTGGAGGGGCGGTCTATTACCGCCCCCGCGTAAGAGGGATTGGGGCCTCGGAATTGCGGGCGGTGAAAGAACCCCCCACCACCGGGGGAAAGCAATAAAAAACAAGC
>JBGPBY010000477.1:0-5750 GCA_041481485.1 Terriglobia bacterium | reverse complement strand
GTTTTTAAACAGGAACTTTCCATCGGCACCGGACCTGGCGGAATAAAAAAGCGGCGTAACACCCTGTATCCCTCCGCTTAGTTCCAGATCAACACCAGAAATGGGATCGTTTGTGCCGAGCCTGATCATGACACCTCCGACAGAGGCCGTTCCGGTTGGTTGCTGGGATTGAACGACAGTGTTCTGTGTCAGCAATGCGAGGACTACAATCCGCAGAAGTTTCATAGAACAACTCCAGTACCATCCGCGCCTCTCGATGCCGCGCTGGATTTTCCGTGAAGAAGGACCATTGCTCGCTCCACTGGTTCGTTTGTTCTCGCTCCCAGGAAAATTCCACTGATAGAGCCTCTTGCGGCTTATTGTGGCGGAGCCGAGGCAGGACCGTAAAATAGACGTTCAGGGATCGTTGTGGTCCAGAGCATTTTCATCGGATGGAGCCTCTCAGCAATTTCCAAAAGCACTTCCGTCCTCACTATAAGACAGCAGGCGGAATCATGCTATTGTCTTTCGGAATCTATTCGTAGCGCAATGCGCGGATGGAATCGACCCGACTTGCCCGCCTGGCGGGCAACCATACCGCAATCAACGCAACGCCTAACAACACCATAGGAACCACAAAAAAGACGAGGGGATCCCACGTCTTCACACCAAACAGTAGGCCGGCGATCAAGCGTGTCAGCCCAAAAGCTGCGACGAGCCCGAAGACCAGACCCACGGAAGCCACTCGCAGACCTTGTAACACCACCATGTTTCGGATTTGTTTCGATTCCGCTCCGAGAGCAAGCCGAATTCCAATTTCTTGGGCGCGTCGCTTCACCGAGTATGCCATCATGCCGTAGATTCCGATCGCCGCTAACAGCAGTGCCGCGCACCCGAAGATTGTCAGTACTAGTGCATTGAAGCGCTCGGTTGCCGTGGATCGCGATAAAATCTCGTCCATTGTTCGAACCCGTGCTACCGGCAGACCTCCGCTGACGTCACGCAACTCATTCTGAATCATGGAACTCAACGACGTTGGCGTCGCCCGGGTCCGGACCACCCAAGTCCGCGAGCCGCTTCCAATGACCGAAGGGATATACATGTTGGGAAGTGCGTCGCGATTGAGGCCATAGGCATGGACGTCGGCGACGACGCCAATGACCTGGCGAGGAAGTTTATCCCCGACCGCGGAGCCTACACCTTGCCCAAGGATCATTCGAGCACTTAACGGGTCGCCGTTTGGAAAGAACTGCTTCGCCAAGGTCTGGTTGATGATCACAACGGGTGTCCCACTCTCGTCCGATTCCGAAAATGTGCGGCCTCTCACGACGGGAATTTTGAATGTCTCGAAGTAGCCCGCAGAAACCGGTGTCCAAACCGCAGCACCCCGAGAGGTCGGACCGTCAGGGCGTCCCACAATTTGGAATGAAAGGCCCCCGAATCGTTCCAGAGGCACGCAACAGGCAGTTGTCGCGAGTTCGACTCCCGGAATCGCACTGATGCGGCGAACTCCCTCGTGAATCACCTGGGTGACATGAAGTGGATTCTCGAATTGCGGACCTGTAAGCGACATCCGCACCGTCAGAACATTATGCGCATCGAACCCTGGATTCACCTGCCGAGTCGCAATGAACGTTCGGATCAATAGCGCCGATCCGATCAACAGCACCAAAGCCAGAGCAATCTCGGTGGTCACCAACATTGTCTGGGTCTTATTGTGTCGCAAGCTCATGCCACCGCGATTGCCGTTCTCTTTTAGAGTGCTGTCCAAATCAGGACGCGACGATTGTAGAGCGGGAACGAGGCCAAACAGGATGCCCGTCAGAATCGATGTGGCGAGTGTGAATGCCAAAACTCTCCAGTCCAGGCTCAAATTAGATCCTCCTGTCCCGATGCGCGGGATGTTGGTAGGACTGAGGCTCAGAAGGGCGTGGATGCCACCGTAGCCCGCCGCTAAACCCAATGTGCCGCCCGCAAGCGAGAGCACGAGACTTTCCGTGAGAAGCTGCCGAACGATACGCCCGCGTCCAGCACCCAGCGCGGTGCGAATGGCAATTTCACGCTTCCGGGCCGTCGAGCGCGCCAGTTGTAAATGGGCAACATTCGCGCAAGCAATTAACTGTACGAAGATGACAGCGACCAGGAGAATCATCAGGGATTGCCTCACGTCGCCCACGATGGTATCAAGCAGAGGTCTTACCCGGAATCCCGCCCTCCCACGGAAATCGTTTGGCCACCTGTGGGTGTATTCCTGATAACTGGCTTGTAACTCAGCATTCGCGATCGCCAGGCTGACGCCGGGTTTCAAGCGCCCTATGACATTGAAGTAATGGCCATGCTCCGCGCTGTTGGGGTCAAGCTGGAAGGGGACAAAAACATCCGGAGGCTCGTTGATCTCGATTTCGCCGTTTCCCAGTGAAAATTCTGAAATCCGACCATTCTTGAGATCGGGTCTCAGGACGCCGATGATTTCATAGAGTTCACCGTTCAGTGGAATGCGTCTGCCAATGACTTGGGGATCGCCGTCGAAGTGCCGTTGCCAGAACGAGTGGGCGAGCAGGACGGTCTTTGGCGCGTTTGGCAGGTCGTTTTCGGCCGTGAAAGTATGGCCATGCAACGTATTCGCGTCACACAGCCGAAAAAAGTCCGCGCTGGCCCGCATTACTTGAATTTGCTCCGGAGCGGCTTCTCCGGTGAGATTGTCGACATCAAATGTGAATGCTGAGATGTACTGGAATGCTTCAGTCTTCTGCTGCCACCAATTGAATTCCGTGGGCGAAGCCGTGCCGCCGGCGCCACCCTGCTGAAACGTGTTCTGAAAGATCACGATCCGCTCAGGATCGGGATAGGCGAACGGTTTCAGAAGGACCGAGTTGACCACCGAAAAAATCGCGGTGGTTGATGCGACTCCCAAAGCAAGAGTCAAAACGGTGATCACCGTAAAGCCGCGGTTCTTTCTCATCATCCGAAATGCAAAGCGCACGTCAGCGAAGAATTCTTCCAGCAGTGGCAGGGTGCGCTGATCGCGACAACTCTCCATTACAGATTCGAAGTTGCCGAACTTCAGCGCGGCAGCTCTCCGCGCGATTTCAGGTGGCATCCCAGCTCGCAAATTATCGTCGATCTGCATTTCGATGTGTGCTTCAAGTTCCTGCGCCATATCCCTGGCGCGACTGTCGCCGAAAAGAACGACTCGCAAGCGACTAAAGATTTCGAGAACTTTTCTCACCGCTCTTCTCCACGCATTGCAAAGAATCGCGCGACGATCTCATTTGCTTTTTGCCACTCGCGTCCTTCCGCGAGCAGTCTCCGCCTTCCAGCTTTGGTGATTCGGTAAAACCTGGCTCGCCGATTATTCTCCGATACGCCCCATTGCGAGGCGATCGAACCCTCATGTTCTAATTTGAGCAACACCGGATAGAGAGTGCCCTGATTGATGGCAAGGAGATCACCGCTTGTCTGCTCGATGCGTTTTGCGATGCCATAGCCATGCTGAGATCCGAGCACTTCCAGCGTTTTCAAAACCATGAATGCCAGCGTGCCCTGCCACACATCAGTCTTTTCTTTCATTTCATGTTGGTTCCCAACATGACGATAGCATCGCTCTTGTTGGCAGGCAACAGGAGAGCGAGGTATTAGGTAATCACCTTTTCCTTGACAGGTTAGGAGAGAGTGGCCTAGTCTTCACCTAAGTTACATAGGAGAACGCATGCCCGAACAAGCGGAACTGCTTCCAGGTACATTGGACCTCCTGATCCTCAAGGCCGTCTCTCTCGGACCGCAACACGGCTATGGCGTCCTTCTGCGAATAGAGCAGATCACAGGCAACGCATTGAGCATCGAGCAAGGTGCTCTCTACCCGGCACTGTATAGATTGGAAAACCAAGGCCTGCTCGATACGGAATGGGGCACATCGGATAACAACAGAAGAGCGAAGTTCTATACGCTTACCACCCGAGGCCGCCGGCGCCTCAAAGAGGAGACTGAACGCTGGAATCGTACAGTGGTCGCAATGAAGGTCGCCCTTCGCGCAAGCGGGGCATAAGCATGTTCATCGAAATTGCCGCTAGCTCGTTCCTTGGAAATGCACCGTTAGCAGGTAGATCTGATCGCCCGCTGTTGGCCTGTGTGTTGCGCACCGGGACTGATCGGATGGACGATTTCAGCCACGAATGAGAGATCGGAACCATTTTATGGATGTTGCACGTCCAGCATCGGTACTCCGAAACAAGAGAATCAAGCGGGCCGTCTATTCAGCGATCCTTCTCGTCGTCGTTTCCGTTGCGGCCCTTGGCTTGTCTCGTATGAATCGGGCGGCGCCCAATGTAGACAAAGCGGCAGTTTGGACGGACACCGTCAAGCGCGGATCCATGGTTCGGGAAGTAAGAGGACTTGGCACGTTGGTTCCGGAAGAACTCCGCTGGATTCCCGCTTTACGTGATGGCCTTGTTGAAAAAATCAACGCGCATCCTGGGGACAACGTTAAGGCTGACACGATTCTTCTTGAGATGAGTAATCCGGAACTGCAGCAGTCTGTTCAGGATGCTGAGCTTCAAGTGCGCGGCGCCGAGGCCGACCTGGCTAATACCCGCGCTCAGCTTCAAACACAAGTTCTGAATCAACAGGCGGCACAAGTCGGCGTCGAGTCCGCATTCAAACAGGCCAAGATGCAGGCTGAAGTCGACGAGGCGTTGGCTTTGAAGGGTTTGGGTTCAGATATCACTATGAGGAAATCCAAAGTCGCGGCTGAGGCTCTCCAATCCCAAAACGAAATGGAAAAAAGGCGAGTGGAAATGAATGTGAAGTCTGCGGATTCGCAAATCCAGGCCGCAGAAGCGCGCATTGATCAGCTGCGCGCTGCACTGGCTTTCAAGCGAACACAGGTCGACCTGCTTCGAGTCCGCGCTGGTGCGAAAGGGGTATTGCAGCAGCTGCCAGTCGAAGTGGGACAACGTGTCACGCCCGGTACAATCCTCGCCAAAGTTGCCGAACCGGGACGCCTGAAAGCGGAACTAAAGATAGCGGAAACACAGGCGAAGGATATCGCCGTTGGCCAGATCGCAGCAATCGATACACGAAATGGCATCATTCCCGGCCAGGTCATCCATATTGATCCGGCTGCCGTGAACGGGACTGTCAGTGTAGATGTCCGTCTCAACGGCGAGCTTCCGAAAGGTGCTCGCCCAGATTTGAGTGTGGATGGCACGATTGAAATCGAGCGATTGAGCGATGTTTTGTTTGTTGGTCGTCCTGCATTCGGCCAGGAAAAGACGACGGTCGGGATGTTTAAGCTGCAATCAAACGGCGAAGCGATTCGTATCGCGGTCAAACTCGGCCGGAGTTCAGTCAATACCATTGAAGTCGTGGAAGGACTACAAACCGGAGATCAGGTCATCCTGTCCGACATGTCGGAATGGGCGTCCTTTGATAGAGTGAGGTTGCACTAGTGAGGCCCGTCATTCAACTCGAGGATGTAACAAAGGTTTTCTTAACCAATGAAGTCGAGACCCATGCGCTCGATGTAATTCGTCTACGGATTGAGCGCGGTGAATTTGTTTCGATCTCGGGCCCATCGGGCTGCGGAAAATCGACTCTATTGTCGATTCTGGGTTTGCTCGATTCGCCGAGTGAAGGAAATTACACCCTGAATGGAAGTTTTGTTCAGGCGCTGACAATGGCTGAGCGGGCGCGTGTGCGCAATCGTGAGATCGGCTTCATCTTTCAGGCGTTCAACCTGATCGGTGACTTGACTGTCTATGAAAATGTCGAAC
>JBGPBY010000476.1:0-5772 GCA_041481485.1 Terriglobia bacterium | reverse complement strand
ATACCGCAAACGCGAATCTGTTTTCCGGCGCAATGTGGCTGGTGCCGAGAGTAGAACGCGATGCCATGTTTACGGCTGATCCTCCAGGCTCTGGCCGGCCCGAAACCTATGCATCGTTAAAAGACAGCCGGTACACGCTCATCGATAAAGACGAATATGATGTGTTCGGAGACGGAACCGTTGTAATCAAGCAGGCGCCAGGGCACTCGGAAGGACATTCCGTCTTGTATGTGAAACTGGCTCATACCGGCGGTGTCGTCCTCTCCGGCGACCTTTACCATTATCCGGCTGAACGCACACTTGGCCGCCTGCCTACCTTCGAAGTCAACGAGGAGCAAAGCAAAGCATCCCGCGTCAAGATCGAAGAATTTCTGAAACAAACGGGCGCCCAGCTGTGGATCCAGCATGACCTTGTGGGATTCCGCAAACTGAAGAAAGCACCGGAGTACTACGACTGACTGTTTTCTGTGAAGTAATCGTAACGAAGCTGAGATGTATGCGCCGTCGTTCCGGGTTCACAGCTGCCTGGCGTGAAATTGCAGATGTAGGCGATTGAATGCGATTCCCCACTGTAGGGGCGGTCTATGACCGCACACAATCTGTAGGATTGCATCCCTGAAAATTGCGGGCGGTCATAGACCGCCCCTACAGTGGGGAAGCGCATTCACAAAAACCTCCAAAGACTGAGCGCATATTCTCGCCGGTGAATGCCAGTGAAACATTTTGACCCCGGATGCCATTCTAATATAGAGAGTAGAATTGGTGCCCCGGGACGGGCGCGCCATTTCTGAAAGAATATGACAATGAGTTTTACGATCAACTCCCGAACCAGCAACGACGTCATGGTGCTCGAATTGTCGGGCCGCATGCGAGCCATCGAACCCTTAACGGAACTCCAATCCAAAGTCCGTGATGCAGTAGAAAACGGCACGCGACGGTTTGCCCTCGAAATGGGAGGCGTGGAAAGCATCGACAGCACGGGACTTTCTCAATTGGCTGCCTGCTATGGCCTGGTTACAAATGCGGGCGGCGAAATCCGCCTCATTCGGCCAACCGAGCGGGTAAAAAACGTCCTGCGCATCATGTCGCTGCTTCGCGTGTTCGACACCTTCGAAGACGAACCATCTGCGCTGGCGTCATTCAGTAAGAACGCCTGATTGGATCCGGGTCCTGAGAGCGGTTACCGGTTCGAAATCCACGGCCACACGGTGTGAAACAGATACAGAATCACACCAAACGCGATTCCCTGAGTCAGCAGCATTGAAATGAGGGGCGGCCTTCGTCCTTCTTCGCGGCGCTGGACTTCGCGATACCAGGGTAGGACTCGGCCTGCGATCATCATGACCATCAGGCCGGCGATGAACCCGGCCCACTCGGGGAGGCCGGCGGCAATCGCCAATCGCAGCACTACAAATCCGATCGCAATCGAAACCCAGAATCCGGTGGTTCGCAAGCGATACAGTTCTTTGTCTTCCGCCGTGGGTTCCGCCATGACTGAATGAATTATCCCCCAGCTTGCAGGTATCGACAACACACCGGTGTTCTATACTCTCGTCGTGCGGCCACTCGATTTTCAACGCAAAATCTATACCGTTTCCGAACTCAGCGCCGAAATCCGCGAAATGCTCGACCGGCGGTTCACCGATGTCTGGATTGAAGGTGAGATTTCGAATTTCAAGAGTTCGGCGGCAGGACACCTCTATTTTACGCTGAAAGACGATCGTGCCCAGCTTTCCGCCGTCTGCTTCAAGAATGCCGCGCGATTTCTGCGTTTCAAGCCGGAGAACGGAAAGCTGTTCCGCGCGCGCGGACGGATTACGGCCTATGAGGGAAGAGGTGAATACCAGATCATCGTGGAAGTTCTCGAACCGGCTGGTCTCGGAGCGTTGCAGCTGGCGTTCGAACAACTTAAGGAAAAACTCGAAAAAGAAGGTCTGTTCCGGGTCGACCGAAAGCGGTTACTTCCTGCGTTTCCTCGCAAGATCGGGATCGTCACGTCTCCAACAGGGGCGGCCATTCGCGATGTCCTGACAGTTTTGAAACGGCGTCATGACGGGTTGAGCGTGCTCATATACCCATCGGAAGTGCAGGGACCAAATGCGTCGTTCCAGGTCGTGGAAGGCATTGACTACTTCAATAAGCGCCCGGACATCGATGTGATCCTGGTCACTCGCGGCGGCGGTTCGATGGAGGATCTCTGGCCCTTCAACGAAGAGCGTGTAGCCCGGGCCATTGTCCGTTCAGCGATTCCCGTCATCTCGGCCGTCGGCCACGAAGTGGATTTCACCATTACGGATTTTGTTTCAGACCTGCGTGCGCCGACGCCGAGCGCGGCGGCGGAACTGGTGATTCAATCCAAAGAAGCATTATCGCAGCGCATAAGGCAGCTGGACAGCCATCTTATCGGTGGAATGAGGCTGCGGCTCAGCACGCTCCGCCACTTTCTGGCAACGAAAGTCGGCAGCCGCGGATTTGTGGTTGCCGAAGCCCAGGTGCGCCGGCTGTCGCAGCGCGTGGATGACCTCGGCTTTCGCCTGCTGCGGCTGGGAGAGTCGGGCGCTTTGCTGCAGTCCCGGTCGCGGCGGCTTGCCGATCTGCGGGCGCGGCTGGATCGTATCGCTCAATCGGGTGCATTCATTCGCAGCCGCGCTCATGGCGTGGATATATGCGAACACAAACTGAGCAGCTGCATGCAGCAACATCTGCGCAAGCTGCGGCAGAAGTTTGCCGCCGCCGCCGCGAAGCTGGATGCGCTCAGCCCGCTTTCGGTGCTCGACCGAGGTTATGCCGTATGCCAGACGCCGGACGGGCGAGTGATTCGAGATGCCGCTGATGTTGAATTAAAGTCATCCATCAAAGTGCGATTGCATCAGGGGACCTTGATAGCCGACGTTACCTCGAAGTATTCGACGTAATCAATTGGGGTTCCACAGGAAGCTGGGCCACGGGCAGACGAACCGTAAACGTTGAGCCCTGGCCCGGTTCACTATCCACGCGGATCGTTCCGGCATGCCGTTCGGTAATTCCCTTTGCAATGGCGAGGCCGAGTCCCGTACCGCCTTCGTCCCGTGATCGCACTTTATCGGCGCGCCAGAAGCGGTCAAAGACTCGTGGCAGATCTTCCTTGCCAATGCCGATGCCCGTGTCGCGAACCGTCACGACCGCCTGCACGTCTTCGACGCGAAGCTCAATGGAGACAGTCCCGTTTGCAGGTGTGTATTTGACGGCGTTGTCGATCAGAGCCATGAACAATCGGCGGACTGCGAGTTCATCGCCGGCAATGACAACTGGATGAGAGACGATCTGTGAAATGACGGTGATGTGCTTGGGTTCGGCAAGCGTTCTCGCCTGAGCGGAGGCGTCTTGAAGCAGTGCGGCCAGGTCGAGAGGATTGTGTTCGAACGCCTGGGGGTCGGAGTCGGACCGCGCGATCAAAAGCAGGTCGTCGACCAGGGCGGTCGTCCGTTTCGATTCCTTCAGGATGCGTTCCATGGCCTCGCGCAGTTCTTCTTTGGGGCGGTCGCGGCGCAGGGAAAAATCCGCGGCTGCCTGAATCAGGGTCATCGGCGCGCGCAGTTCATGCGACGCATCTGCCGTGAACTGGCGAATGCTTTTGAACGAAGCTTCGATGCGGTCAAGCATCTGATTCAGGGTTTCGGAAAGACGGCGCAATTCATCCGCGGCGCGTGGCACTGCCAGTCTGCCGGAAAGATTGCTGGCAGAGATCAGACGAGCGTCCGTGGTGATGCGATCCACTGGAGCCAGGGCGCGGCGCGTAATCCAGAATGCGCCCAGAGTTCCGAGGCCCAGAAGTATGGGCACGCCGATCTGCAGAAACCGCTCGAAATAGTAGAGCGCCAGATCTACTCCATTCAGCGGTTCCACCACTTCAATGACGATGCCTGTACCCCGGATATCGATGCGCTTGCTTGCCGTGCGCAGGGAGTGAATCAGAGAGTTCTGGGAGGAGATATAGGAGCCTTCCTTCAGAAACTGAATCTTGTCGCTGGGATTTTCCGGCGGCACATTCAGGTTGTATTCTCCCACCTGCGGTGAGCGGAAGAGCTCGTTCCCCAGATCGTCGAAAACCATGTAAAACGTGGTGCCCATGCCGAGGCTCGAACGGATGCCGAGTTCCTTTCGCACGCCTTCGCGCGAAAGATCGGATTGGGATTGCAGGAACTTCTGTACGTCCTGAAGCCGGTTTTCCAGATCATCATCAATCGCGCGGTAAAGGCTCGCGCGCATGGCAAACCAACCGCCGATGCCCATCACCGCCAGCGTTGCGGAAAGCATCACGAAGCTCCAGGCCGTCAGGCGGAATCTCGTGGATCGATACTCTAACATTCGTTTTCCGTCAGCATATATCCGACGCCGCGTTCGGTGTGAATGAGTTTAGGAAGTTTGGGAGCATCGACCTTGGCGCGGAGAAAGGAAATGAAAACGTCGACATTGTTGCCGCCGACTTCGCGATCGCCCCAGACGGCATCCATTAATCGGTCGCGTGTGACGATACGTCCTGCGGAACGCAAAAGGCACTCGAGAATTGCGAACTCGGTTCGAGTAAGTTTCAACAGCGTTTTTCCCCTGCGAACTTCCCGGGTCTCGAGGTCCATCGACAGATCGGCAAAACGAAGGGTTGTCCCGGGAAGTTCCGAAGAAGTCCGCGTACGGGCTCGAATTCGGGCGACCAGCACATCGAACGAGAACGGCTTGGTTACATAGTCGTCCGCGCCGGCCGTGAGACCGCGAACGATGTCTTCCGGAGCATCGCGTGCCGTTAGAAGAATGATGGGTGTGCGAATCTTATCAGTCCGAATGCGCCGTGTGACCTCGAAGCCATCCATGATGGGCATCATGACGTCCAGCAGGATCGCGTCGTGAGTTGTTCTCCGCGCTTCGCTCAGGCCGGCCGCTCCATCGAAGCAGACCGTAACAGTGTTGTGTTCTTCTTCAAGGCTGCGGCGGACGTAATCCGCTAGCTTGCGGTCATCTTCGACAAGCAGGATTCTCATGCTGGTGGGATCATACGTCAGGAACACGTGGAATTGCAGACCGGGAGCGGAGAACAAGAATATCTTTTATCTTTAAGGGCAGTTTAAGGAACTTCTCTTACGATACTTCCAGTCATAACGCAGAGTAGGATCCGCCGATTTTATCGAGGAGGGCCGTTCATGAGAGTTAAGTCAATTACTGCAAGCATGGTGATGGCTGGAATGATAGCTGCTGCCGTACCGGTGTTTGCGCATCACTCATTCGAAGCCGAATTTGACCGGTCGAAGGCCGTAACGCTGACCGGCATCGTCACGAAAGTCGAGTGGATGAATCCCCACACTTACTTTTACATTGATGTGAAGGATGAGAAAACTGGCAAAGTGCAGAACTGGGCATGCGAAATGGGAAGCCCGAACGGTCTGACCAGCCGCGGCTGGACTCGAAGCACGCTGTCTGTAGGTATGGTTGTGAAGGTCCCCGGCTCTCGCGCTAAGGACGGCAGCTACAAGATCAATGCCAGCAATGTTACTTTGCCGGACGGCAAATCTCTGAATGCCGCATCGAGCGGTGAGCAGGGAAACAACGGCCAGTAGTCGAGACGGAAATTCCCCACTGTAGGCGCGGTCTATGACCGCGCTATCTCTCCGCTGTGCGCAGTCTAAGGGCTTGCGCAAAAATAACTTGGCAGAATGCCAGACCGGGATCTGACCAATGTTCAATTCCCAATGTTCAATTCTTATCCGAACAGAGGGCGGCCGCACGAGTCCGAGCGGTTCT
>JBGPBY010000475.1:0-5784 GCA_041481485.1 Terriglobia bacterium | reverse complement strand
GCGTCGGCTTAATCTGGTTAAACATGACACCCTTGGCCAGTGGAACTACAGCCTGCGCCCCAATCTGAATGTGAATTAATTTCTGGGCAGCCGCTTAGTGCTGCAATTCCCCCTACATGCGGCCTCTAGCCGACAGCGAACCTCATGGCAAGTGCGTTCTTGGCCGCGGCAGCGGCGGCGTACCCGCCCGATAGAACTCGTGCCGCCGCGCTTTCTGCGCGTGATCTCGAATACCAACATCTACCAACATCCCGGTGGGCGCAACGAATAGCAACTTTTCCCAAAGGAATGTGGTCATCCAATCAGGAAATCATTCGATACCGTCGGCCACGTAACCACACCAATCCAGACACACCAAAGACTCCGATGGTTAAAAGCAGGAGGGAATTGGGTTCCGGTGTACTCACGGCGGCAAGAAGACCGTTTGATTCGTTATTGAGGCCGGTTGTGAAGTACAGGATACCCGGGTCACCGCCATTGCCGCCATTGCCAAAGGTGAGTGCCCAAGGGCCCTGGAAACTTTTGTCGCTGATTACAGGGCCGAGAAACGCGCCGGACACGGGATCGAAGGCATTAATTCCGCCTGCAGCAAAACTGAAATTCCCTACCAGGAGTGCGTTGCCAAAGCCATCGAAGCTGGCAGGGGCCAAGGTTAGTCCCCAGGGGGAAGCGAGCTTGCTACCATTAATTCGGATTAATTCGATCCTCCTGTCTCACTGAAACACCGACCTCCGACACTGCAATTTGCGAGTTCGGTTCGTGTCGTGTCATCCTCGAAGTGTGTCCCGAATTCGATTGAGGCACCCATCGCCGCCAAAGATTCTTCAGGAACGGAGAAGTTCCCGTCGCGGCAGACCGAAAGGCCGGGCCGGATGGCTGGGCAGCGCGAGAAATCTGCTTTGGTCCTGGTGGATCTGGATCTTCGCGGCAGTTGCGCTCCAGATGCTCGACCATGAAGGATGGGCTGTGGGATTGGCGTGCGTGGGGTTCTTTTTTTATCTGGTCACGCCGCAGGAGCATGTTCCGGCTTATGGCCTGGAGTCCTCGCTTTGCGTTCATTCTCAGGAATTCATCACCAGTGTAGTTGGCACGTGTGGCGTTCCCGTGGTTCCGGGCAACAAGCTCGTCGTGATGAACAACGGAGACGAGTTCTATCCCGCAATGTTGAAAGCCATTGCCAGTGCGCGCAAAACGGTGACGATCGAAGCCTACATTTACTGGAAAGGCGAAATCGGGATGCGTTTTGCAAATGTTCTTGCGGAAAGGCGGCGAGCGGGCCTCGAAGTGAAGCTGCTGCTGGATGCGGTAGGTTCCTCGTCGATCGGCAAAGAGATTCTGAAAGTCCTGAAGGACAACCATTGTGACGTGGTTTGGTATAACCCGCTCCGTCTCCGCACTCTCGGTCGTTACAACAATCGCACGCACCGGAAGTCGCTGATGGTGGATGGACGCATCGCTTTCACAGGAGGCGCCGGGATTGCCGATCACTGGACTGGAAATGCGCAGGATCCCCAACACTGGCGGGATATTCAGATTTCGGTGGAAGGTCCGGCTGCGTTTGGACTGCAAACCGGATTTGCGCAGAACTGGCTCGACACCACGGGAGAGCTCATTGCCGGCGAAGGCTATTTCCCTGCAGTTGAAGAAGTGGGACCCATCGGAGTTCAGACCATATTGAGTACCCCCGAATCCGGATCGTCTGCTGTGCGCACCATGTACTACCTGTCCATTGTATCGGCCCGCGAAAGAATTTTTATAGCCAATCCCTACTTCATTCCGGACGATTCGGCCGTCGAAATACTTATTGAGGCAAAACAACGCGGTGTGGACTTGAAGATCATGGTAGCGGGCATATACAACGATATGCGTGTGAGCCGGTACAGCAGTATTCATCTCTATGGAAAACTGTTGAAGGCCGGGATCGAAATCTATGAATACAACCGCACGATGATGCACCAGAAGACCATGGTCGTCGACGGCGTGTGGTCCACCGTCGGCACGACAAACTTCGATAACCGGTCATTTGCACTGAATGAAGAAAGCAATATCTGCGTCCACGACCGCGCTCTTGCGGAGGAACTCGAAAAGATTTTCCTCAATGATCTTGCCGCCTGCGAGCAAGTGACGCTGGCGTCGTGGACCAATCGCGGATGGAAAACCCGATTTTTGGGAGCCGTGTGTGTCTTTCTTAAGCAACAGACATAGTGTCGGACCTCCGGTGGCGTATTCACCCACGCGTGCGGCAGCCGAGCGTCCGGGACGCATACTGGTTGTGAATTGGAATATTCATGTGGGCCACGGCAATGTGACGGCATTGCTTCACGAGCTGTCCCACCGTGAATCCGTGCACGGTTACGGTGCGCCGAATTTCGTACTGCTGCTTCAGGAAGCATTACGCCGCGGCAAAGGTGTTCCCAGTCCAGGACGCTCCCGAGTTCCGCGCCGCATTGTTCCTCCTGCTAAAGGCGAAGACATCGTCGATCTGGCGCAAAAACTGAACTGGTGGATGTTTTACGCGCCGTCGATGAGAAATGGCCGTCTCGTTGGCACTCGGGCAGAGGATCGCGGGAATGCCATCCTCAGCAATCTGCCGATGAGCTTTCTCGAACAGATTGAGTTGCCGATCGGTGCGCATCGCCGCGTCGCCGTCATGGCCACGATTAGCGGCGGGCATCGGTCTCTGTTTCGCGTTGCGGCGGCGCATCTGGATACTCGAGCAGCACTGTCACGCGGATGGGTATTCGGAGGGCCCTACGCTAGAAACAAGCAGGCCCAGGCGCTGGTTTTGGCGCTGGAGAAAGTCAGCGACGACGGCTTGCCGCTTATCGTCGGAGGGGATTTGAATACTCACCTTGGCGTGCACGAAGCATCCGTGAAAACGGTTTCGAAAATCGTTCACCGCAAACGCCATGGAATGAAAATGACCCATCGCTCCGGATTGATCCTGGATTACATCTTTGCCAGGCTACCGGAAGACTGGGAGAGCGGCCGATGTACGCGAATGCCCAGTCCGTTTGGATCGGATCACTATCCCCTGGTTCTTCCCATCGAACCCAAAGACTGACGGTCTTCAGAATGAAAAAGATTCACTTTCCGGGATAGGAAACATCAATCCTGCTGTACGTATTGGTGCTTCCTCCGGGCCAGAAGACGCCGGCGCCGCCGAACCGGTTGGGTTTGATCGTTGCTTCCAGATGCAGCGTTTCACCATCGTCCGAATTGGCGGCATCGACGATGAATCGACTCCCTGTAATTTTGAGCGTCATCGTCGTGTTCGGTTTCAAAACGCCGCTCAACACCTGGCGGTCATCGATGGGCGAGCCGACGCCGTTTACGATTTCGAAGAGCTGAAACATGCACTTTGATGACGATAACGTCGTACGCCAAAACCGCAGAGCATAGCCATTCTTCGTGCGCGGGTCATATTTGATGTAGACATCCGAGTGAAGATTGCGCGCACCGGTCTCGGAAGGAGAGCCGGGTACGGAGAAGCCCTGACCCGCAGTCTTCTCCGGTGTCATGACGAGATCGAGCTGCATGTCTCCTCGCTCGACGTCTTCCTGATACAGCAGCGACGCGGCTCCGTTGCCCGAGAGCGCACCATAGCCATTCACCAGCTCTTTTTCAGCAGCCACAGTCCACGGCCCGAGAATCGTCCATAATCCCCGCGCATAGGATTCGTCGGGACCAGTGACAAGGTTCCTGAAATTCAAGGAAATGTTCGGCGAAGGAATTGCAGACGCCGCAATCGGCGTTTCTGAGATCGCAGAGACCGCAGGACCCGGCTCGCTGATTTCAATTTTCGGCCGCATCGTGACTTTTATGAATTTGCCTGCAAAGCCCGGCAGCAGGCGCAACGTCTTCGCCGGCTCATTGCCGCGGCTGACCGCGATCTCGCGTGCCTTCGCACACGCCGCGTCATCGCAAATGGACCATGAAACCTGCGACTGGTCTTGATGTGTGCCCAGATCCAACGCATATGCGATCGCGACCACGCCGTTCTGGGGCGCACCGATTTTCGGATTTGACGTGATGGCCGGCGCGTTGATGTATGCCGGCTCGGCGTAAACATAAGCGGTCACATAAAATCCGTTCGACACCGTGGCCTTAATGGGAACCCACTGCGACTGGCCGGTTGTATTGCGCGCGGTGACGACAACGTTCGGTCCCGTCGTTCGATTCAGCGCAATCAAATTGGATGGAGTCGACCACGTGATGGCCGCGTCGGTTGCCCGGCTGGGTGTTAATGCCGCTCCGATGGTCGCACTCGTCCCACCAGTTCGAATCGTCACCCCGCTGCCAGTCAATCCCATCCGATAGACGAGGTTTCCTTCGCCGGCCGTTTCATATTGTTGGCGCACTCCGGCCGGATCCCAGTTGTCCACCATTCCATTGGGCGCCGCACGCAAAAGATTCCAGGAATTGTAGGCGCGAACTTCGTTGTCGGTGAGTTCCCTGGAGTATGTGAATGCCGGCGCATCGACATTCGAATCGTAAATAACTGCCGCGTTACCCGCAGTATCTTTATTGTGATAAGTCAGCGAATACACGCTCGGTCTTGGCTGCGCTTTGCCCCGGACCCAGGCCATCGGCGACTGTGCAGAGGCTACGGGCAGAATGCTGTTGATCAACACATTCGGGCGCGCCGCGCCGCCATATTCCGCTTTGTAAAACTGCATCCCCTTTGTTGCTTCAAAGCGGCAGTTGCGAAATACAACATTCGAGGCGGACATCACTCCGCTGCCCATGGGATAGACAAGCGTGGAATCCTCCCACACGCTGATCTGTCCGCCTCCCATCCAGTCGTCGGTGCCTTCGATGTAGACATTCTTGAAATACGATCGCGTCGTTCGAAGGAACATCGTGTCGAGCCGGCTTAGCAGCGCGACGTTTTCATACACATGTTTATCGCCAGATGCCTGAAGTGCGACGGCCTGAGTGATCACGTCCGAACGTTTCGTGAGGTTCTTGCCGGGATCGCCCGGGTACTCGTAATCGGTATTGCAGAAATTGATGACGGTTAGATTCTTCATCGTGAATCCGACAGCATCCACATCCAGAATGTATCCATCGTCATCAGCGCCCTGCTGAAGTCCGCGATTGTCCGCCAGCACTACGGAGCGGCGATTGTTGGCGAGGCCCAGGAAAGTGATGTAGTTCTTGGTGATTCTGAGGCTGGGCGTTCGCGGCGCATTGGCGGGAAGCATGTATACGTTCGGTTTGATTCCGATGACCGTGCGCTTGTCTTCCGTCCCCGGCTGGGCCGCGGCGTAGGCGGCCTGCAACGTTTTGAATCTGAGATTGGCCGGATCGTCCCGCTCGAGGTTTCCATCCACGAGGATGTCGTAGGTTAGTTTCGACGGATCGATCGAGGTGACGATCGGTTCCCTGCTTCCACGGACATTGTCCTGCGCCATCACGGAACCGCAAGCGATCAGCAGCAGCAAAAGCACATGGCAAAAGCACAATAGGATTGGATTTCTCATCGCCGTCTCTCCTCAGTTTTGTGGCTACTATAATCCCGCCGGAGACAAACCGAATCAGGAAATGTCGCCGGTAGAACGCGGCGGGGGCTTCGACTGCCCGTGCATGCACGGCATGAATGATTTGGAATTGCGACAGTTGTGCGATTTGAATAAATTGCAGGTGAAGGGGTTTATCAAGAAATCCCTCTCCCAACGGGAGAGGGCGGCTGAAGGCCGGGTGAGGTGTACCACAAGTAACGATATTTACTTGCGGTACCCCTCACCGGCCGCTGCGCGGCCCCCTCTCCCGTTGGGAGAG
>JBGPBY010000474.1:0-5799 GCA_041481485.1 Terriglobia bacterium | reverse complement strand
CTCAATTGTGGGCGGTCATAAACCGCCCTTACAGTCGGACATGAAATTTCAGTTTTCGAGACAGCGCGCAATCGGGTGCAAGAAAAAATGTTGCCCCACAAATCGTGCGCGGTCATAGACCGCGCTTACAGCGGCAAGGCCATCCGCTACTTCGTTGCGCCGCTGATGATGGCTTCCGGCTCGACTTCCGTCGAAACACCGGCGGCAGACATCACTCGGCGCAACTCGGCGGCAGTTTCCGGAGAAGCGCGGAGATTCATTCCGCGGTGTACGCCTTCGGCGATTCGTAGTGGTGTCCACCCCGACTTGTTGTTGTGGTTGAACACTTCGATTTTCGCGCCGTGATGCATCAATAGTTGCACGACCGAGGCGACATGCTTGTATGCCGCGCCGTGCATGGCGGTCTCTCCATTTTTATCTACAGCATTCGGATCATTTCCGAGTTCCAGCGCCACTTGCACCGCTTCGTAAACTTCGCTTTCCGACCCCGCATCTTCGCCGGGAGAACGTGTTCCGACACCGGAGGCGACCATCAGCGGCGTCGTGCCGTCTTCGTTGGGCATTTTCGGATCCGCGCCTAGATTCGCGAGCAGCCGCATCAACTCTGCGTCACCGGTGCGCGCTGCAAGGAGAAACGGCGTTCCGCCGACCGTATTCAGGGAACTCAGTCCCGCCGAAGGCTTCCGCGTCACGCGCGCGTTGACGTTCGCACCGTGCTTGACGAGACGCCGCACCATTTCCAAACTGTCGATCGATCCTGAACCGGCCGGCGCGGGATCATTGCTTCCGGTTCCCGGCTTACGAACCCAGGTGATTTCGTGCAGCGCAGTCCAGCCCTGCGCAGCTGCATTCGGGTCCGCTCCGGCATCCAGCAGAAGCGATGCAATCTCGAAATGTGCATTCTCCACTGCCAGCACTACCGCACTCGGCCCGGTGGTGGGATCGCCGCCCCGGCGGGGTTTGTCCAGTGTTTCGCGGGCGCTGGCGCCTGCCTTCAACAGAGCCCGTACAACATCGATCTTTCCCTGACGGACTGCAAACAACATCGGTGTGAATCCGCCATTTCCCCTCGCGTGAAGGTCCGCCCCCGCGTTCAGCAGCAATTCCGCTGTCGAGAGATTGCCTTCCGCGCAGGCCCACATCAACGCCGTCTGTCCACGCCAGGATTCTTTCGTGTTCACATCCGCGCCGTGTTGCAACAGTACCTTCACGGCATCCGCAATTCCGGTGCGCGACGCTGTCATCAGGACCGTTTCATCATTGGCAAGTTTGGTATTGGGATCCGCGCCGGCTTTCAGCAGCGCTTCCAGCATCGCCGCATTTCCATTCGTCGCCGCCAGTGACAGCGGCGTGATTCCGTATCGATTCGCAGCCTTGACATTCGCACCTGCGTGAATCAGTGCATCGGCAATGTCAACGTTGTTCTTTTGAGCTGCCCAGTGCAACGCGGTCGTGCCATCGGCCTCTGCAGAATTCGGGTCGACGTGTTGCTGAAGCAGTGTGCGAACCATGGGAGCCTGCGACACCTTCACCGCGTTAATCAGGCGGGAATCTGGAGGGGCAGCAGCGGCGAACGCAGCCCACTGCAGGACAGCCAAACAGCAGATTGCGCAGCAAACGGCGGTGCGCCTCATAGAGACAACATCTCCAAGATCTTTCCTGTGCTGTCGGCGAACGCATCCAGCCGCACGCCCACCTTATCCAGCAGTGTGAGATGGAGATTCGCCAGTGCCTCTGGCTGCTCGTACCTGACGTGAACCGCTCCCTTCAGTTTTCCGCCAGCGCCGCCCACGACAACAATTGGCAAATTGACGTGATCGTGGACATCGGGATTACCCATGCCGCTGCCCAACAGGAAAAGCGAATGATCCAGCAGTGTGCCATCGCCGTCCGGCATCGCTTTCAGTTTGTCCATGAAGTACGCAAACAACGACACGTGATACGCATTCACCTTGGCCAGACGCGTCAGCTTGTCCGGATTGTTCGTGTGATGAGACAACGGGTGATGCGCATCGGGCACGCCAATCTGCGGATACGTTCGCGTGCTCGTCTCTCGAGCCATCTGGAAAGTAATGACGCGCGTAATGTCGGCCTGTAGCGCCAGCGCCTGAAGATCGAACATCAGCTTCACGTGTTCTTCCCATGACGCGGGTACGCCGATCGGCCGCTGCAGATCTTCCGGCAATCCCGTCTCCCCTTGCTGGCCGGCACGCTGGATACGCCGCTCGACCTCTCTGACTGTATCCAGATAGTTATCCACGCGTGCGCGATCCGGCGCGCCAAGGTTCTTCTGTAACCGCGCCATATCCTGCGTGACCCAGTCGAGGATGCTTCGATTCTTGTCCAGTTCCGCCCGCCGCTGCGCGGCCGTCCCGCCGTCTCCAAACAGCCGCTCGAAGATGACACGCGGATGCGCTTCGTACGGCAGTGGCGTCGTCGGTGATGACCATGACAGGTTGTTCTGATAGACACACGCGAAGCCGTTATCGCAGTCACCGATCGTCGTGAGCAGATCGGTGCCCAATTCGAGCGAGGGGAGCGCCGTGTCCTTCCCCATTTGCTTCGCCGCGATCTGGTCCACCGTCGTCCCCAGATAGTAATCGCCGCCTTCGGTCAGTTTCGCTTTTGCCGCGCTCAGAAACGCGGAGTTTGCGGTTGCGTGGTTGCCCGGAGAGTATGCGTTCTTGTTTTCAAGATTGGTCAGCACCGTTACCTGATTGATGAACGGCATCAGAGACGCGAGTGAAGGAGAGAGCTCCATGATGCGGCCGGTTGCTGCGGGCGTCCATTGCTTGATGTTCGATCCCATCGGGATGTACACGAAGCCGAGCCGGGTTACGGGACGCGCCGCGGTCTGCGTCATTGCCGACAGGGCGGGAACCATTGCGTCCAGGAAGGGAAGCGCAACGGCGGCTCCCATACCTCGCAGAATCGTTCGTCTGGGTAAGGCCTTCTTCGTGATGATCATTTGTTGATGGCTGCGCGCTACCGCGCTTGCATTCGCGTTGCTCATCTAAGTCTCCTCATCTGAAATGGGCTGCTCCTGACGATCCCGGCGATGAGCGCGGTCAGGCGATCATCCTGAGGACGTGCGTCGCGTACGATTCGGCGTATTGCCGGTGCGTCGGAATACTCCACGCCCCGGCCGAGAGCGTAGGTCATCAGCTTTTCGGTCAGGTTCGTGAGAAACACTTCTGGCCTGCTTAGCACGGCATTTCGCAAACCTTCGATGCCGTTGAATGTCGATCCATCCGGTAGGCCACCCGATGCATCCACCGTAACGCCGTCTTCGCTGGTCGCGCGCCAGCGTCCGACCGCATCGAAGTTCTCCAGCGAAAATCCGATGGGATCCATCAGCTGATGACATCCCGAGCACGCCGGATTGGCTCGATGCTGCGTCATCCGCTCGCGCATGGTCAGGGCCTTCCCGTTATTTTCTTTCAGCGGAGGCACGTTCGGTGGCGGTTGCGGCGGCGGCATGCCAAGCAGATTGGACAGCACCCACTTGCCGCGAAGCACCGGCGATGTTCTGTTCGCATACGACGTCACGGTGAGGATGCTGCCCTGGCCAAGCAGACCGGCACGATTGCCGTAATCTTTCAAACCGTCCCTGAACTCGATCCGGCGAAACTGACTTCCGTAGACATTCGGTATCGCGTAGTGCTTCGCGAGACGCTCGTTCAGGTATGTGTAGTTTGCCCTCAAGAGATCGAGCGCGCTGCGATCCTCATGAAGAATGCTGTCGAAGAAGAGTTCGGTTTCGGTGCGGAAGGCCTGGCGCAGGTTGTCGTCGAAGTCGGGAAACAGCCGGACGTCGGGAATGATGCCGGGAAGTTTGCGCAAGCTCAGCCACTGGTCGGCGAAGTTGGTGGTGAGCGACTGCGATCGGGTATCCGCGAGCATGCGGCGGACCTGGCGTTCTAAAGTAGCCGCATCTTTCAGCTTGCCGCGAATTGCCAGGTCGAGCAGTTCATCGTCGGGAATGCTGCTCCAGAGAAAGAACGACAGGCGTGATGCCAGTTCCAGATCGCTGATGCGATACGCTGAAGCCGCAGGGGCGTTTGCCGGGTCCTGCTCCACGCGGAATAGAAAGCCCGGGCTCACCAGCAAAGCCCGAATCGCCACCTCAATTCCGGCCTCGAAGCTGTTCTCCGTGTTCTCTCCTTTATATAAGGATAGAGGGACTTCCAGATCCTTGTCCGTAACCGGGCGGCGATACGCGCGTCGAGCCAGTGTCTCCAGGATTTTACGGGCGCACGCATCCTCATCTGACGCTTTCGCCGGGTGACAACTAAAGATCTTCGAGCGGCTGGGCGTCGCGCCTGTGTTTCCGAGCAGATAAGGTCCGGTGATCGAAACCGAATACACCGCAGGTTGGATGCGGGGATGGCGATCCATGTTGAAGTGGGCTTCATACGGCTGGCGCTCCGTTTCAAGCAGCGCGGAAGATTTTTTGAGGAAGGTTACGCCAACAATGTGCGGCCCGGCCTTGAGGTCCGCACGCAGATGCAAGCCTGAATCGATATCGTCATCGCTCACCGAGTTTGGTCCCTGGGCTCGCGGCGGCGGCGCTACGGTAAACATCTGCAGGCGCTCGCCATCGATCGACACTTCCATCTGATGCGCTTCGGTGAGTCCCTCGACATGCTCGTTGCGATCGCGTGTGAGTCGAACCTGAAGCTCATATTCTCCGTTGACCGGGAATGTATATCGAATCGCCGCGCCGCCGCGCGTGCCGAAGGGAAGATCATCGACGTGATCTTCCTGCGTGAGATCGGCCGGCAGCACGATGGTTTCGCCGCCGGCTGTGCGCGGTGCGCTGCCAACCGCGAGGCGGCTGATTTTTTGTGCGGCTGCCAGATAGCGTTCGAGCAGAGTTGGCGAAAGCGTGGCCGATGTGATGTTGTCGAAGCCCTGGCTGGTGTCGTCGCTGGGAATCAGGGACGTGACGTCGAGGTCGATGGCCAGCAGATCGCGAATCGCGTTGTGATACTCCGTTTGCGTCAGGCGCCGGAAAGTTTCCACGCGTCCGGGATTCGGTTTCGCGAGTGCCGCGCGATCGAGCGCGGTTTCGAGATAGGAGATGAGCCCGTTGTAGGTGTTCTCGTCCGGACGCGGCCGATTCGGCGGCGGCATCATCCGCGCGCGGAGCTTTTTGATGACCTTCTCCCAAACTTCGGGATGCGCAGCGGGATCGGAGATATCGACCGAACTGAGGATGAACCAGCCGCTGTTGGCTGTCGTACTGTGGCAACCGGCGCAGTATTGATTGATGATGGCTGCCGGTGCCGGGGGAGTAGTGGCGCTCCGCTGGGGCGCCTGGCGCGCCGCGTGAGACGCGCCCGCCACGGCCAGTACGGCGATACCCACAACGATATTTGTTCGCCAACGCGTCATATGGGTTATTTGATACGCGAGGTTACTCCAAGCAGGTGCGATATGCGAATAAATGTTGGGGGCGATGGGTTCAATATTGAATGAATGGGATTCCCCAATGTAGGGGCGGTCTATGACCGCCCCTACATTGGGGAATCCCATTCATTAGGGTGATAATCAACGATATGGAATTTCGCATCCGCGGAGCAGGGAACGTGACTCTCGAAGAGCTGGAGGCAAGGTTTCTCGCATACATGAATGCGGGGGCGCCCGAACTTGTGCTGGAGGGTACGGCTGAAGAGCGGAAAGCAGTTCTGGAACTTATCGCGCGCCGCGGCGATTCGCAAATGCGGACTCTGGTCGATTACTACCTGAAGAATATGACTGAGGACTAATCCTCACAAGCTGTAGGCGCGGTCTGTG
>JBGPBY010000473.1:0-5806 GCA_041481485.1 Terriglobia bacterium | reverse complement strand
CGGGACTGTAGGGGCGGTCTATGACCGCCCACAATCCGGAGGATTGCATTCCTCACAATTGTGGGCGGTCATAGACCGCCCCTACATTCGGAATCGCATTCATTCACACTTTCCATGCCCCGAAATTTCTCTGAATTATGATTAAAAACACTACTTTGCTCGTCGTGTTGCTGATTGCCGTTGGTGCGTTGGCTGCTCAGAACCTCGCTTTGCCGGAGTTGCGGGTGTTCGGAGCGATGACGACGATAGAACTGTCTCCTGTTCTTGTGGCGGCCAACGGCATCTATCCGGGTCCCGTCACGGTATCCAATGGTGGCGTACCGAACCTGACCAGCGGCGCGGCGGACGTGGCGACCAATGCCGAAACGCAGTTGCTCCGGCAATCGGTGGATGATCCTGACCTGCGAATCATTTTCACCGTCACCGAGAATTTCTACAGAATCGTTGCGCGCAAATCCGCAGGCATCCAGAAGGTTTCGGATCTCCGGGGAAAAAGAATCACAGTTCCCCGCAATACCTCCGCCTCGTACTTTCTGTACAAGATCCTTGCCACCGCAAAACTGACGGAAGAAGATGTGGCCATCGTGCCCATCACGCCTGCCAGCGAGATGGCTGCCGCCTTGAAAGATGGACGTGTGGATGCCGTTGCCATGTGGGATCCGGAAACGGCACGCGCAGTCCTTGCGGTGGGAGACGATGCCGTCGTCCTTCAGGACAAAACAGTCTACCGGGAACTCTTCAATCTCAATACTTCAGCCAAGGTGATTGCGGATCCCGCCAAACGCCGTGCGGTTGTCGAATTCCTGCGGGCACTGATGACCGCAACGGAACGGCTTCAGGCGAAACCCCGCGACTTTTGGCCTTATATTTCTTCGAGGGTGACCCATCCCGTAGAACTGCTCGAAAAGAGTTGGCCGGAGCTGCGCTTCACCAACGGCATCGTTCCAGACCTTCTCGATGTTCTCGAAGAGGAAGAGCGCTGGGTGGCCAAAGAACGAAATCGCTCGCCGCGCACCCGGGCGCAGCTTGCCACGCTAATTGACGGATCTCTGCTTGAAGAGGCGCGGCGAGGCCGGTAATTGCCAGGACGGACCGGAGTCAGTTTGAAATCTGCGGCCCACTGTAGGCGCGGTCATAGACCGCGCCTACAGTGGGCTGCCGTCGCAGATCAGTTCTTCCCAACCATCGACTTCAGAACAGTGACGTCGTTAGGAGAAAGGCCCGAGAATTTTGCGATATCCGACCGGTTCTGAACCTTCCGGCGGTACCGTGAAAAATATTCGACAATGTCGCCGCCGTAGCCGAAGTAATACATGATGTCGGCAAAATTTTGCGTGTGCTGCAAACCGATGGCATGACCGATTTCGTGAACGCAGGTCAGATAGACGATGCTGTCGCGAAGCAGTCGATCACGCGTGGCCATGGTGGAAAGCGGCTCACCAATGCCGGCGGTGCTTGCGGATACGTTAACGACTGCAACGGGTTTGCCGCTGGACACGGACCGTTGCATCTCGCCGTACAGTCCCTCGTCCGAAGAAATCCAATGGACGCGAAGTGCGGCATCCGACATTTTCTCTGCCTTCACAAACTTCAGGCGGCCGCCGCTCTCGCGAGTCCAGGCCGACAATGCCAGTTCCGCAAGTTCGGGATCATGGGAATCGAAGCCTGGTGTTCCTTTGCCATCTTCGATGAAATATGAACTCGGAGATGCAAGCTGCAGCGTGGCCTGCGCGCTCAGATAACAAATGCAAATCAGCGTCCCGACAATCATCGTAATGAAACTGCGCATGCCCGCGATTCCTTAGTTCGAGCCGTTCAATAATTGTTTCGAGGTCAGAAGCGGATAAAACGGATAGCGGCTGGCCACAGCCTGAGTCCCGTCTTCTTCACGATCGACGACACAGAAGGTCGCGGCAACTCGATATCCTGCGGCTTCCGCCAATTCACATGCTTTGAGAATGGAAGCTCCGCTCGTACACACATCATCGACAATGACGACGCTGGCTCCCGCCGCTCCGTCCCAACCTTCAATGGACCGTTGCATTCCATGGCCCTTAGCTTCCTTACGCACAATGAAGCCGGGCAAGGGATTCCCATCGATTCCGCTGACAACTGCAATTGAAGCCGCAATAGGATCTGCTCCCAGGGTGAGACCACCAACGGCGTCAGCCTTGATGTTCAGTTCCCGCATCTTAGCCAGCATGAGCCGTGCAATCAAATAAGCACCGCGCGGATCGAGCGTTGTCATGCGGCAATCGAGGTAGTAACTGGCTTTCTTGCCGGAGGACAGAATGAAATCTCCGACACGGAGAGACCGCTTTCGAACGATTTCCGTAAGCTCCTGTAATTCACTGGGCATGCGCGAAGTATAACGCGTGGGTTAGAATGTCCGCCATGCTGCTTGAAGGAAAAACCGGACTCATCATGGGCGTCGCCAACAAACGGTCCATCGCGTGGGGCATTGCCAACGCGGTCAGTAAGGCGGGGGCGCGGCTTGTACTCACGTATCAAAGCGAACGTCTGGGCGAAAACGTTCGAGAACTGGCGCCGGGCCTGAACAATCCGGTTCTCGTTCAATGCGATGTCGCCAGCGACGAACAGATTCAATCAATGGCCGACAGTGTGCGCAACGAGGTCGGGCACCTGGACTTTCTAGTTCATGCCCTGGCGTTCGCTCCGAGAGAAGCGCTTGCGGGAATGTACGCGGACACCAAACGCGAGGATTTCAAGACTGCGCTGGACATCAGCGCGTATTCGCTGGTTTCGGTGTGCCACGCGCTGTCGCCATTGATGCAGGGACGCCAGGCCGGAATTGTGACTCTGACATATCTCGGCAGCGAACGTGTCGTTCAGAACTACAACGTGATGGGAGTTGCGAAAGCCGCTCTGGAATCGTCGGTGCGCTATCTGGCCAATGACCTCGGGCCGCAGGGTATCCGCGTGAACGCGATCTCAGCCGGGCCTATCAAAACCCTCGCCTCCTCTGGCATTGGAGGGATTTCCGGCATGATCAAGCTCCATTCCGAACGCGCACCATTGCGCAAGGCCGTGGACCTCGATGAAGTCGGTGATGCTGCATTGTTTTTGGTCAGCCCGATGTCGCGGGGAATTACCGGCGAAGTGATCTACGTCGACGGCGGATATCACATTCTCGGGGTTTGAAGCTGTAGGCGCGGCCTATGACCGCGCAGAATTCATAATCGAGAGACTGTGCGCGGTCACAGACCGCGCCTACAGTAGGGATTGCTCAATTTTGGGAAAATTCGCAAAAATCAATGCTGAATGGGGTCAAGAACCTGCGGGGCTTCCTGTTTGCCTCTCCAGTGATCGATCACTGAGATTTTCAGCACGCATCCGACGGTGCAGGTCGGTGCGCACGATTTGGCAGTCCTGTACTCGCGCGCAACATCGGTGAATGTGTACTTCTCCAGAGGAATGCCCGGATAGCCGCGTTGCTGCGAACAATAATGAACAAGGCCGTCCTCGCATATATAAAGGTAGCGGCCGCCGGCGCGGCATTTCCAGTCGTTGGGCTTCCCATTCGCAAGGTTTTCCTGAAACCAGTTAAAGCGGGAATAGCTGCGAGCTCCCAGTTTCTTGATTTCGCGATGCACATCCGCCTCGTGCTGTGTCAGCGGTTTCAGCGCACCCGTATGATCGTGAATAATTCCCATGGAACTCGCAAATCCAAGCTCGATGGCGCGGTGGGCCACCTTCCTCGCGTCCTCCGGATTCTTGATACCGCCGCCGACGACGGAATTGATGTTGACGGCAAACTCCGCGTACTGGGCAAGGAATTCGAGTTTCTTGTCGAGAACCTTCAGGCTCTTCATCGAAACTTCGTCGGGCTCGAGATTGTCGATGCTGATCTGGAGGTGTTCCAGTCCTGCGTCGTTCAATGCCTGGATTTTCTTTGGTGTCAGCAAATACCCATTCGTAATCATGCCGGCGATCATTCCGTGGTGCCGGATTCGCTGGATGATCTTCTCGATTTCCGGATGCAGAATCGGCTCGCCGCCGCTGATCGTCACGATCGCAGTTTTCAAGCCCGCCAGCAGATCGATGCGCCGCAACATGGTTTCGGTTGGAATCGGCGGGGAGAAATCGTCGTATTCGTTGCAATACCCGCAGGCAAGATTGCATCGGCGTGTGGGAATAATGTGCGCCAGCAGGACATGCTTTGTGGACACAAGTCCGCGCCCGATCATTTGCAATTCCCGCATTCTCAATTTCAGCCTGTTTGAATACTTCATCAATGGAGTTGTAACGATAACACAGAGAACTTGCCGAGGTCGCCGGTTGGGTTGAGGACGGAGAGGGTTACGACTCCAGGCGCGGTCTGTGGCCGCGCTCTGATTGAATGCGATTCCCCTCTGTAGGGGCGGTCTATGACCGCCCACGATCTTTGGGATCGCATCCCTTCAAATTGTGGGCGGTCATAGACCGCCCCTACAGCCTGGCCAGCAACAAGCTCAATATCGGTGTTCGTTCAAAGAGCACGTTCATTCCGCCGGATATCACCTGTCTGGTTCCTTCGTCCAGAGGCGTTTGGGCCCATGATACTTCGCAGAATCCATATTCCACTTCGAGTCCATCGGAATACCAGACACGCAACGATCTGCACGCGCCATAGTCTTCGACTTGATCTCGAACAACGTCTCCAAAAAGCGCAGCCCATTGTCTGTATTTCAAGTAAACATTCGGCAGTGAAACAATAACGATGAGGTCAAGATCAGACTCGTCCGTCGCTGTCCCTCGCGCATGCGAACCGATCAGTGCAACAGCCTGAATCTGCAGTTCGGTGGACACCCATCTCTTAAATTCAAACAGAAAGCTATGAACTCGGGATGAATCCATCATTTGGAATTTTTGTAACCAGGTCTCCCACGCGAATCGTTCCGGATTTCACAACTCGGGCATTGATGCCGCGCAGATTGAGTTCGCGGCCCTCTCGCGAATTGACGAACAGTGTGGCGTCGCGGCCGAACCGCGCCATAAATTTCGCGCAGCCGGTGTGCGGCGGACTGGTGACTTCAAGTACAGAAGATCCAATGGCGAGTCTTGTTCCCACCGGCAGGTTTTCTCCACCGAGATTCAAATCGACATAGAGCTGATCCCCGGCGATCGGCCAGCGATCCGAATGCTGGGCGACGAGAGCGGCACTTCTCGAGTTCATGATATTGATTTGATAATCGGGATGGGCGGAACCGTCTGGTGTGTGCGAGCTCTCCCGTAACTTCCAGGAATCGCCCACGAGGCCTTCCGCCATGCTGAGTTCGCCGGTCTCGAGAACTTCACGCTGGCCTGCTGCGGGACGCCGCACGATCAGCTGCAGTACGCCGTTGTCCTTTGGCGAGTTGCGAAGTTCTTCCAGACCGGCTTCAAGCTGCGATGTGGTCCTATGTTCGATTTGCATCCGATACACCTTCGCGAATGATCATCATAAAGGCTTTTCCGTACTGCTTCAATTTGCCGTCAGGCGCCGCTCGATACGGCGGTCGGGAATCAACCAGAGGATTGCGACCGCGAAATAAATCATGCACGCGATCCACGCCCGAACGAACGCCAGCGGCACGGCCACAACGTAAAGAATGACCGAGATTTTACCTTTGAAATCGGTGCCAAGCGCTGCAGCCAGCGTCGATTCGCGGCCATGAAGAGCGAGCAGCGTACGCGTCAACAACTGATAAGCGGCTGCCCAGAAATTAATTCACATTCAGATTGGGGCGCAGGCTGTAGTTCCACTGGCCAAGGGTGTCATGTTTAACCAGATTAAGCCGACGCATTTGGGCGTCAGAGACTGTGG
>JBGPBY010000472.1:0-5821 GCA_041481485.1 Terriglobia bacterium | reverse complement strand
CCTTAAATTTGCGGGCGGACATAGACCGCCCATTCATTGGGGATTCGCATTCATTCACGCCTTCCATGATCGTCCTCAACTCCCTGCCTTCAGTGCCGAGATAATACGATCGCTCGCTGCCCACTCGAGCGCACTTCGGCCCCGGCTGTCTTCATCAATAGCCCGGGCTCCATGTTTTAGAAGCAACCCGATAATCTCCAACTGCTCCTCCACACTGTCCGCAGTTCCGCTGGCTCCAGTCGATTGAACTGCCAGGTGCAGCGGCAATGAACCGAGTTTGCCCAACCCCACGTCGACGCGTGCGCCATTTTCCAGAAGACACCGTACCGCCGCCGCGCTGCGTGCTCGCACTGCACGATGCAGAGCCGTAGCTTTCCCCTTGTCGGCAACATTGACATTGGCACCGTGTCGAATCAGAAGTTCAATCAACGCCGCCTGTGCTTCGGGATTCCAGACCCCGCCCGAGTTGGGACGCGGATCGCAGGCATAATGCAGGGCCGTGGCGCCGCGCCGGTTTTGAGTTTGGACATCCGCTCCGTGTTCGAGAAGCAGTTTTGCCGTACCGATCCGCAGTGCAGCGGACGCCAGATGCAAAGGCGTGTCGCCCGCATAAACCCAATGCGGAATGGATTCGACAAGGTGGTCCTCATCGGCTCTGGCTTGCGACAACTCCCGCGACTTCGACAACAGCTTCAGAACGGCCCGATCGCTTTCCATCACCGCTTCAAAGATGGGCTTCATGGTCTGATTGTAGGCGCGGTCACAGAACGTGTGAATGAATTCAAATTGCGCGGCTGTAGGCGCGGTCTATGACCGCGCGCAATTTTGAGGAATGCTCTCCTTCAAATTGTGCGCGGTCATAGACCGCGCCTACAGCCGCGCTCGGCCTGACAGAAGATCCAATTTTCTTAGCACCGAGAACGACTCCGTCATTTGCCCGACGCGATTCTCGAAATCCGGATTTGAAAACGCAGAACGTCTGTCACTTCGCACGGCCTCACCGCGATGATCGATGACGTAGCGGCTCACGGGCGGCACGACGTCCGGCCCATAGAACTCCTCCGCGAGGCTGTGCGCATAGTGATAGAAGTTGTAATACTTCGTGCGATTCACGCCGCACACTTCCGCGAGCTCCTCATGTGAAAAACGGATGAAGTTCGTTCGTTTGGCGAAGAGAATCAGCTCACGCCGATGTTGCCGGGCGATAGCGTCCGACAGTTCCCGGTCGCGAAGCGGCGCCGGCAACATCAGTACGCCGCTCGTTTGCAGGGATTTCACGGCGGCACGTTCATCCGCCAAGCCGAGAC
Organism: Terriglobia bacterium; assembly: GCA_041481485.1. GTDB lineage: Bacteria > Acidobacteriota > Terriglobia > 20CM-2-55-15 > 20CM-2-55-15 > JBGPBY01. The sequence continues at coordinate 4,514 of JBGPBY010000472.1, read as the reverse complement.
CTGCCGACAGTTCCGCAAAACTCACCGCCAGCCGCTTGGAATCGCGCGGTGCCAGTAAAAAGCTTTCGTTGTGAGGTCCGCGCAGACGATTAAAAATGATGTCCAGTACAAAGGTCCATGCCCGACGCGGATCGGTTTGCGAAAACCACTTATCCATGCCGTCCGGGAACAAGGCGTCCGGCCGCTCGGCTGGCGGAAGCGCGATTCCGAGTCCTTCAATAGCGCGCGTCAATTGTTGTTGGACGTCGGGATCGGAACCTACGGACGCTCTAAGAGCAGACGGTGTAATGATGCCGCCGGGCAATGAACCGGCGACTTCTCCGATCAGGCCCAAAGCGACACCTGCCTCGTTCATACAGCCCAGAGCACGAAAATTACTGCGCCAGGAACAAGCCGTCAGGATTTCCAGTGATTGATCGGAGATGCACACTCCGGTTCGGAAGTGCCGCAGCAGGCCATCGATATAGTCCGGGACGTCCCACCAGTGCGAATCCAGCGATGGAATACCGATGACCAGATTGCCTTGCGAAAGCCTTCCCCAAAGGTCCGGACGCAGGGACGCAAGATCCTTGTTGGTCGCCGCAATGATACGCACATTCAACTTGCGCGAGGCGGCTGATCCCACTGGTCGAATTTCGTTGTTCTGAAGGAATCGCAGAATGCGGGCCTGCAGTTCCAGACTGATTTCTCCAATCTCATCGAAGAGCACCGTGCCGCCATCTGCAGATTCCAGCAACCCTTTGCGATCGGCGACCGCGCCGGTAAACGCGCCTCGCGTGCTGCCTGCCAGCTCGCTATCAAACAGACTCTCCGTGATTGTTGCGCAGTCGACGACATAGAACGGCTTGCCTGCGTTTCCGCGCGGACTCGCCTTATGTATCAAGTGAGCAAGCTGCGTCTTCCCAACGCCAGGAGGTCCCATGATGATGACTGGCTTCCTGTCGCCGCTGTCGACGCAGGCCTTTCGCACGACCTGCAGCGCCTGTTGCGACGCCGCATCGGAGCCGAAGAAGAACTCGGAAGCAAACCAGGAAGGTTCGCCAACAACGTTACGCGCAGGCCGCGCCTCTTTCGGAGCAAAGGGACTGACAGCAACTGAAATTGGCGGCTGGATTCCTGTGCCTTCAACCGCAGCGAGTTTTGCAGGTCTGAATTTCAAAGCGGCGGATATCCCGGCAAGAGACAGCGCAGCGCCAATCATCAGCCAGATCAGCCGGGCTCCATCCGGATGCCACCAGACGGGATGGACGAGCGCAGCTCCGGCATCTTCTGAGAGTACCGGCACCAGCGTATTCTGGCTGCCGACGCGAAGAATGTACGTCGTCTGTGCAAGGTCGCGAATGGCTTCTCCCGTTTTGTCGAAACCTTTCAGACCGGTGACGAGAGAAAGCGCTGCACTGTCTTCGATACCGGCAGCGAGGCAAGCGCGCAATGCGTTGCGCAGTTCTGTCAAAGACTGCGAATTGCCATTTTTCTTTGCTCCGATGGTATTCAGACAAGACGCTATCAGCGACATCGAATCGTAGCCGAGGGCGAGATACGGATCGGGATGTGCCGCATCGACGTTGTGGCTGCTGAGGATCTTCCGAAATTCCTGCCAGGTCGCCGAACTCTCGCCGACGAAGAACGGAGACAGCAGATAGGTCCCCACAACGGACTGCCCTCCGCTCTTGTAAAAGTCGACGGACGTTGCGCCGGAACCGGCAAACAGAATGGGCTCTTCGTCACGTTTCAGGCCAAACGTGGTTCGTACCAGTTCGCGATTTTCATCCTTCCGGATAAAGCTGACGATCTCGCGGGCTTCATCCCAAAGCGTGAGCAGTCCGAAAGCCCGCACCGGACGGTTGTTGCGATTTTTTCTGCCCTCCGCGATCGCGGCGAGAATGGCATGAAGCTTCTCCTGGTCCGTCGAGACCAGACCGCGCGAAATTCCCACATCAATCGGTTTCTGCGCAAAAGCCTCCCAGGATTCTGCATTCAGGAAATCCTGCCGCAGCCCCCAGCCGTAAATGTCGTGGTTGGATTTTCGGGTCTCCTCATCCGAGCTGTTTTTGACGAAGGCGTTCGAATCTTCAAAAACAAAAGCCACTTCGTCCGGCTTCAGGGAACGGAAATCGGCCAGCCATTGTGCAAGCCAATGCATCTGATAGCGGTCACTGAGGGCGGCGCGAAAAAACCAGGTTGGCCGGCTGTCGCTAACCGGTGCAGTCCGGGTAAGCCGAGTCGCAGTGGAAATGGCGCTGACGATCGGAATGTGCAACTCCGCAGCCACTTTGGGAAGTTCCAGGGTACAGAGACTATTGACCGAACCGATGATGACGGCGACACCCTGCTTCTCGAGTTCCCGCGCGCATGCGAGTGTTCGTTGAGGGTCGCTCTGGTCGTCACAGGCCACCACCCGGACTCGAATTCCCCACCGGGTTCGGGCTTCTTCAATAGCAGCCCGGATCCCGGACTCCTGTTGCTCTGCCGCACCCACCGTACCGGAACTTTGAGGTCCAATGATTCCAACCCGAACCTCGATCGGCTCCTGAGCCTTGAGCATTAGGCCGATCGGGGTCAGTGTCAGAATCACGACCGCCCACTTCATTTTCATATGGTGTGCATACGCTGCCGTTTCACAGGGGATACAGAATGTGAATGAATGTATTCCCCACTGTAGGGGCGGTCTATGACCGCCCACAATTCGGAGGATTGCAGGCCTCTCAGTTGTGGGCGGTCATAGACCGCCCCTACAGTCGGAATCGCATTCATCAAGATTATCCGTACGACGGAACCGCGCCGCCCGGAGATCGTACGAAATGCAAATCCTTTAGTTCAAATACCTTCTGCAGGATGTCGTACGGTTGTCTTCGTGCTCCTCTTCTCCCCGACACAGACCTGAAAGGAGTCTTTCCAGTATGAAAGCAATTGCTTCGAGTTTGATCGGGCTACTCGCCATAACATTTCTTTCTTCGGCCGGCCTTCGTGCGCAGAACGGAGTTTCCTCTGCCTCGGCATCTCGTGCAAGGACAGAATCAGAAACCCCGGCATCTGTTCCTCCGCCAGTTTCAAATTCGCGATCGCCGTATTTCACTCCGGCTCGTGCTGTCTTTGACGGTCCGGGATACTCCACTGTGCCTCCCACACCGGACAGAATCGCGGTTGAGGAAATCGTCAACTACCGCCGGCACAGTCTTCCGAGGCCGAAATCCGGACAGGGCATCGCCCTCGATGTGCGATGGGGAAACGGCACCGTTTCACCCGGACAGCCGGCTGTCCTTCAGGTCGGCCTCGCCACCGCCGAGTTCGATGACACCAGCGATCTGCGTCCCCTGAATCTGGCACTCGTAATCGACCACAGCGGTTCGATGGCCGCCGCAGACAAGATGATTCGCGTCAAGCAGTCATTGCAGACATTGATTGGACGTTTGCGCCCGAGCGACATTGTTTCCATCGTCGTGTTTGACGGATCCGCGCAAGTCGTATTGCCGGCGACTGCCCTTGGCAACGGCCAACGTCACCGGATGGCCATCGAAAGAATTCAGCCTGCAGGCTCCACCAATATCAACTCCGGACTCATGCTGGGCTATGAAGAGGCGATGAGGAACTTTGGGCGTGGATATACCAATCGCGTCATCCTGCTCACCGACGGTATTGCCAATGAGGGTGAACGCGACCCACGACGAATTGCGGAAAACTCCGAGGCGTATAACCGGCGTGGAATCGATCTCTCCACCATCGGAGTCGGCAGCGATCTGGATAATGATCTGCTGCGCACGCTCGCAAGGTCCGGGCACGGTCTGTATCACTTCGTTGCCGACTCGCGCGATATCGAAAAGGTCTTTATCGACGAAGTGCAAAGCCTGATATCCCCGGTTGCCCGCAATGTGCATGTGGAGATTGCGTCGCCATTGCCTCTTCGTCTGCAGCACATTTATGGATACGAACCGCACTTTCTTGGCGACCACGTCGCGTTCGATCTGGACAACCTCAATAACGGCGCCACTGAAGTGATCATGCTGAGATACGATCCGGAAACCGCCGGCCAGGTTACCGTTCGACTGTCGTATTTCGATATCCGCAGGCAGCGAACCGTTGAAGAAACTCAGACTGCCAGTCTGAGAACCGGGAATGGACGAAATTTTCTGCAGGACCCGGAAGTGCGGAAGAACTTCACCATCGCCAATATCGCGCAGGCACTCAGCGATATGCAGACGTTCTGGAAGAACAGCAACTACCGGGCGGCGGAAAACATGCTCCGAGCCGCGGTAACCGAGACTCATGAACGATACCCTCGAATGGAAGACGAAGACATTCGAAGCCAGCTGAATGTGGCGGAGAATTATCTTTCAACGCTGCACCAGTTCAACTCGGGCCGGGGCGGTCTGTGAAGATAAGGACATGCGATCAAGAAAACCCTCTCCCAACGGGAGAGGGTTGGGTGAGGGGTACCGCAAGTAAAAATTGTTACTTGCGGTACCCCTCACCCGGCCTTCGGCCGCCCTCTCCCGTTGGGAGAGGGATTTCTTGGT
>JBGPBY010000471.1:0-5832 GCA_041481485.1 Terriglobia bacterium | reverse complement strand
CCCGCTCCTTCAATTCGCTGTCTTTCACGACAAAAATTGTGTTGGCGTGGAGAATCGTTGAAAGATGGTGCGCGATGACAATGGACGTCTTGTGTTTCATCAGACGTTCGAGAGCTTCGAACACTGCCTGCTCAGACTGTGCGTCCAATCCTGAAGTAGGTTCGTCCAAAATCAGAATTGGGGTATCGCGAATCACGGCCCGTGCAATGGCAATTCTCTGGCGCTGTCCGCCGGAGAGAGTGACGCCGCGTTCGCCCACCATCGTGTCGTAACCTTCCGGCATTTTCTCAATGAACTCATGCGCATTGGCCAATTTCGCGGCGCGGATTATTTCGGCGCGAGTGGCTTCGGGGCGCCCATAGGCAATGTTTTCCCAGATCGGTGTTCGGAACAGGACCGTGTCCTGCAATACAAAACTAATCTGATCGCGAAGCGATTTCATGGTGAACGTCCGGATATCGGCACCGTCGATTTTGACAGTGCCGGAGACCGGGTCATAGAAACGTGCGACGAGATTGATAATGGTTGTCTTGCCTCCCCCGGTCGGCCCCACAAATGCCGCAATCCGCCCGGGCTCAATCTTGAAACTGACATTTTTAAGAATCGATGAATTGTTCTCGTACCCGAACGACACATTGTCGAATTCAATAGTGCCCGCGAATCTCTTCGCCCGGCGCGCATGCGGCATGTCGCGAACCGCACTCTCGGTATCCAGGATCTCGCGTATCCGTTCGAGACCCACGCTTGCCTTTGAAACCGTGTCGGACATCTTCGACAGGTCCCTCATGGGCTTGTACATCTTGCCCAGGTACCAGAGAAAGACCACCAGGTCCCCGGCCGTCAATTGTCCTGCCATTACCAGCTGTGCTCCGTATCCCAGCATCAGGCACGTTCCGATACCAACAATGACGTCGACGATTGGCGAAAGCTTCATCTTGATACTTCGCGCAATCAAGGCGGTTTCGACATTATCGAGGCTCTGGCGCTCGAATCGGCGTTCCTCGTAGTCCTCCCGTGCAAATGCCTTGACCAGGCGAATGGATGACAACACTTCTTCGACGGTTGAAACCAACTCACTTTCCTTTTTCCGGACCTCGCGTGAGGCTTTCTTGATGCGCCGCGTGAAGTAATAAACCACCAGAAACAGGAAGGGTGCGATGGAAAGCGAGATCACCGTGAAACGCCAATTTATGTAGAGCATGACGCCGATGATTCCGAACAGGGTGAGGGCGCTCGTCACAATGCCCAGCAGAGCGGATGCGACGAAGTCCTGGACACTGTCGATGTCGCTTGTCACCCGCCCGATAAGATCGCCGGTCCTTCTTTCATCGTGTTCGGCGAGCGAAAGCCGATGGATATGGTGATACAGGGTCCGGCGCAGGTCGTGCATGATCCACTGACCGACGTTCGTCGTGAGATAGTCTTCCAGATAGGAACTGACGGCGCCGACAACGGCAATGGCCGCAACCGCGATCACGGCGAAATTGAGGATGGCCAGTCTTCCGCTTCCGATCACGGCAACGACGTCAACCATCCAGGCCGGCATTGTCTTGGATTGCAGCAGATAGTCGAGGACGATCTTGATCGGCCAGGGCTCCAGAAGATCCATTGCCGCGCCGACGGCGACTGCCACCAGCGCCATTGTCATGGCCTTCCAATGGGGCTTGAGTAGATCGGTTATGGGAAGGGGCTTAGAAACCACGAGAGATGGATGCGTATGTCTTGACGCCCTCGTTGCTCCGGCCAGCCTCAAACCTGGCCGTCAGGGAGCGAGAGTGACGGTACTGAAACCCGCCTCCAACGCCCGAATGCCAGTGGCCGAAACCAAAATGTTGAGCTGCGGGAACCGACAGATCCGTCAGAGAACGCGCATCGCCCCACGTCTGTCCTGTATCTGCGAAGGCAAAAGCATCGATGCCTCGGCGATCCGTTTTCTTGTAAATGACCTGCCGTAGTTCCGTGGAAAGCATCAGAAGGTCGTTGCCGCGAAGTCGATAGGACTGGTAACCCCGAACGAAGTCGCGGCCTCCGAGGAACGACAGGTCGTAAAAAGGAATCTCGCTTCCGCCTCTCGGATTCTTGAACTGTCCTCTCGAGCGTAGCGCAAGAGAATTTCGGGAACTCCCAAGAGGAATGTACCCTCGCACATCGAACTCACCTTCAAGCCAGCCGTAGTCGGCAAATGCAGCGTGGTTTTTCATTCCATCATTCGATGCAGCGCGGATGTAAATGTCGAATCCTCGAGTCAGATCCACCGACTTATCCCGCGCGTCGTATTCAATGAAGCCGCCGTAAGACAGGATCTGGGTGGTCGACTGCAAACCGGGAAGCCATTGCGCAGGCAATTGATTGGGAGTGCCGGAGAAGTTTTCTGTGATTGCCGGATCCTTCGTTCTGCCGGGTCCGCTGTGAGAATTCATGACCTGGGTGAAGACTCCGCCCTGAAGGTGTCTGGAAAAATCCCGATAGAACGATCCCTGATAACTACGTTGGTCGGTGTCGAAGCTGGTATTGCCGGCCCTGGAAGACTGCACACCAATTCCGAAGAAAGTATTCTTGCGGGTCATATAGCTGAACCAAACGTCAACGTGATTCCGATTGCCGTTGGTATTGAGCACGGCTTCCAGGTCGAAACGTTGATCCAGTACTGTCGAAGTCAGGAAATTCGCCCTCAGCTGCAGATGGGGAATCGTGTCGGCCGTGGTGACTTGTATGCCTCCGGCAATTCCAGCTCCCTGCGCGAATCCACCCACCAGGCCTCGCAGCCGCACATCGTTCCCTTCGAAATCCCTGGTGTGAGGACCAATTGCGTTCAGGGTTTCCCGAACAGGCACATCTCGGCATGTAGATTCCAGACAGGTGTCCGCTGGCGATTCCGCCGTCTGCTGCGAAGATTGACCGAACACGGGATTCTGCAATCCACCGAGGACCGTCGCTTCCATCAGGCAGAAACCGAACATCAAAACGGTCTTGCGCACAGTCATTCGCCTATTCATAACTTAGACGCCTGCTGCTTAACGGCCTTTGCCCTGGAAAATATCCCGTAGTCCACCGTCACGCCAAGTCTCGATACCGCGCGGAAATTCAGATCGTCTCCGGAAATTTCGACAAGCAGGAAGGATTGATCCTGATCGTAACCTGAAGCGGTCAGACTGGTCTTCTTCAGGTCGCCCTTTCTCAACTCGCCAGCAGCCCCCTCGGTAAAATAAGTGATGCCGTTTTGCGGTTTGGTGCGCTCATACACGTGGTTGTGCCCGGAAAAAACGACCTGGACACCGTATTTTACGAACAGCGGTTCCAGAATCTGGCGAAGCTCCACCGAAGGACCGTGAAATTTACCCGATGAATAAAGGGGATGATGAAAGTAACAGATCTTCCATTCCGATGAGGAACCGCGCAATTCCCTGGTCAACCAGGCAACCTGCGCCGGATCCATGTAGTTGCTGTCGAGAGCAAAGAACTGCACGTTGCCTTTCTTGTACGTGTAGTACTGCTGCCCGCCCATGTTGAAAGGCTTGTAGGTTTTCTGAGTGGCGGCGTCGTGATTGCCAAGACTTGCGTAAAACTTTACTCCGGCGTCCAGAAGCAGCTTGTAGGGCAACTCGAATTTCTTCTGGAAGTCTGCGGAAGTATTCCCGCCGTAGATGTTGTCGCCAAGCATAATCACGAAATCAAAGGGAAACTGATCACGAATGGCATTCATCCTCGAAGCCACTTCATATTGAGGAATGTCTCCAGTACCCATGTCGCCGATTGCAGCAAAACGTACAGATCCTGGCTGTAATGGAAGCGTCAGCTTCTGACCGTAAATCGACAGGCATAGCGGAATCAGGGCCAGGAAAACTAAGCGCTGAATCAAACGCATTCCTGGAGGTCTCACGGAAGTGCGTCCGGTATGAAGTCGACGATGAGTCTCGTCTTGTTATCCAACAAGACGAGCGACCGGTCGATGATGCGATATGCCATATCTGAAGACAAATCCGGAAGCCGGCCGAGAAGAGTCGGCGGCATGGTCTGCAGCGGACTGTCTTCCGGATAGACGCTGTTCACTCGAATGACAACGGGCTTTGCGGGATCCTTATCCTGAATCGTCCGGCGCACCGCCTGGGAACCGGATGTCTGCAACGTTTTTCGGATAACGTCGCGGAAGTGCTCTGCAATATCCGGGGTGAATATGTCACCCTGGTGTGCATCGGAGCGCGTCGCAACGATCATAGCTGCCAATGCGGTTTTGTGAGTCGCAATTTCGGCCGAGTCCCTCGATGATTTCGGACGGGCAAGGGACTCCTCAACATTCTTTCGGAGTTTGACGTATGCCTTTACGCGATCGGAAAAATCACGAATGATTTCAGCTCGCGCAGTGGTGACAATAGTCTTCGCGGACTGGCCAGACTCGCCAGGGCTGGCAACTCGAGAAATTGAGAGGGCAAGAACGACCACCCAAAACAAGCTTCCCATGCTCGTTCATCCCATGAAATGCTCCTTTTAATCTGTGCACTCTTATACGCAGGGATCATGAATCCCATCGTCTTGAGCCTCTCTAAAACTTCTTATGGAGCAGAACTTGTGGCCATGGCGATCTGTGGTGTGCCCAATTGAACAGACGGTCCTCGTCTAGTCTGATTCGATGGACTATCGGAGTTGCTGCCATGGTCTCGATTGTCGGAGTGGCAAACGGCCAAACCTTGCATGGTCGGAGGCGGCAGCGCGGATCATGGCCAGTGCAGGGTCGAGGTTTTAGTGGATGGGGCAGCCGAAGTGGAAATTCGCGGAGGGAACGCGACCCTTCGGAACCTTTCCGGTCAACCGCCCCAATGGCGCCGGTTTGAATGCACCGGTACGATGCCGGCAAGTCCTCCGAACCTGCGGTTTAACGGTGTGGACGGGCGCGGTCGCCAGGAACTGGTTCGCGCGCCGCAAAACGGCGGGGCGACAGTCGTGCGGATTCAAGATCCTGACGGCGGCGCGGACAGCTACGCCTTTGACCTGACGTGGGGTGTGAATGATCGTCAAATCTATTCCAACGCTCCGGGTCGCGGCGCTCCTCCGGGCCGGGTTGTCAGCCCGCGCTTTACAACGGAGCAAGCTATTTGGGTCTGTCAGGATGCTGTCAGTCAGCAAGCCTACGATCCCGTCCGGTCCCATCTGCGCGTTTTCACGCCGCCGTCAATCATGTAATACCGCCTCGGTCATGCATTCAGCGTTCACCGTAATATCTCCTGTGCCTCTATAATCGATCAGCCCGAGTTTCCTGAATTTATTCATAAAAACACCAACCTTAGAACGAGTCGTCCCAATCATTTCGGCCAGCATCTCCTGAGTAATTTTTGGCAGCTTCGCGTTCGGTAGCTTTTTGTGCCGGCCGTGACGGGTGAGTTTCAGAAGAGCACAGGCCAGCCGCTTCTCGCTGTGATTGAATAGCTGATCGGAGAGTTCGTTTTCCAGGTTGATGTTGCGGGCTAACAGTGAATTCATGAACATTTCGGAAAACCTGGGGTCGAGGTGCAGAGCTCTAAGCATGGCATGCTTCTCTATTCGAAATAGAGCTGATGGTTTCAGTGTTGTTGCCGTGCTCGTCCGACGAGAACTGCCGACGAGGCACTCTTCACCGAAAAAGCCACGAGGCCCCAATTCCGCCAGTATCGCTTCCTTCCCTTGAGCGGAGACGACAGTGAGTTGAACTTTACCCTTATGGACAAAGTAGATCGCATCCCCATATTCTCCCTGAGAAAAGAGCTTCGCTCCGTTCCTGTGCGTCAACAGTTTCTTGCCCACGACCCTTTTAATCAGACCGTCGAAGCCGAAATCGATTTTGGCGGATTTGGCCGGTGT
>JBGPBY010000470.1:0-5841 GCA_041481485.1 Terriglobia bacterium | reverse complement strand
GTCAAGCTCCATTGACGGTTCGGCCTCTGTTCCCGGATGCGCATTCATTCTAGGTGAATCTTGCCGGGTAAGCGTTCCTGAGTTTCTCTCTCGATGTCTCACGATCCATCGGGTAAGGCCGCTATGACCGCGCACGATTTCAAGGACTGCAGTAATGGTGAAGGAATGCGACTCCGAATGTAGGAGCGGTCTATGAGCGCCCACAATTCGGAGTCGCATTCCGTCACAACTTCTATTACCGCGGATACTCAGTCTGAAAAACTGTGCGCGGTCATAGACCGCGCCTACAGTCGGGAACGCATCCATTACGGGCCGAGCGCTTTATTTATTTTTCGTCAGCTTGAACGTTGAGGGGAACCCACCGCGTCCGCCGGATGCAGTTCGTGTGACTGAAAGTTCGTCCCCAATAAAGACGGCCTCGTAATCATAGAGTTGAGCGGGAGGCAATCCCGTCTTGAAAATCAGCTTGTTGCCCATGATCTTGGCTTCACGAATATCCTCTGTCGAGGTGCCCATTGTGAAGTTTCCCTTTGCCGTTCCTTTCTCTTTGTTAACGCTGGCCACTCGGAGTGTGATTTTTTGCGGGCCGCCAAATCCACCACCACCGCGGCCACCTCCTCCGCCACCCTTCGTCGCCGTACCTGCTGTAGCTCCACCCGGTGCGGCCGGGGCTTGGCCCGATTCGCCCTTCCAGGTTCCCGCGAAGTTATAGTCTTCAGCCAACAGCAAGGTCGAGACAAGGCATACGATTCCGATTACTGCCAATATTCCGGCCAGATTCCGATGCGACTTCTTTCCCATGGATTCCTCCCGTCGGAAGGATACTTTAGAGTTCTACCTGTGAACAAGAGCCTCGGCTCAGGTTATGATCTTTATTTCCAAATTTTCGGAGTACGAACGTAATGGCATTGATCGGTGCAAATGAGTTGAAGAAGAAAATGCTTATCGAAGTCGATGGGCAGCCTTTTAACGTGATGGATGTCTTTTTTGCCACGCCAACGGCGCGCGGCGCCAGCACCATGGTCCGCACGAAACTGAAGAATCTCCTTAACGGTGCCGTGCTGGAGAAAACTTTTCGCACCAGCGAAAAATTTCCGGAACCCGATGTGGAAGTCAGTCCGGTTTCCTATCTGTATAACGATCCCGAAGGCTATCATTTCATGGACGAATCCACCTTCGAACAATTCATGCTGCCGGCCTCCACCGTCGGCGATGATCGCGGCTACCTTAAGGAAGGGATTACCGTTCAGATGTTCAAGTACAACGGCAATGCTGTGTCTCTTGAGATGCCGCAATTTGTGGAACTATCCATTACGCGTACCGAGCCTGGACTTCGTGGAGATACCGCCTCCGGCGGAGCTACCAAGGTGGCGACACTGCAGACGGGACTCGAAGTTCGGGTGCCACTGTTCATGAAAGAGGGCGAAATCGTACGGGTGAATACTCAAACCGGTGAAGTTGCGGGACGCGCGTAGCGGATATCCGTATAATCCTTGCCTGCGAAGCGTAAGGACTGGTGAAAGCAAAGGGTGGAATTATGGCAGTAGCGGAACTGAAGGATCGGGACCTGGAAGAATTTCGAACCGAGTTTCAAAAGGTTCATAAAGAGATCTCCAAAGTCATCGTCGGTTACAGCGATGTGATCGATGACATTCTCATGACGATACTTGCGCGGGGCCATGCACTGCTCGAAGGCGTGCCCGGTCTGGGAAAGACCAAACTCGTGCAGACGTTGAGCGATGCGCTGCACCTGAAATCGGCGCGCATTCAGTTCACGCCCGATCTCATGCCGGCCGATATTGTGGGTACCAACGTCGTGCGCGAGAACGAACATGGCGACAAGTATCTGGACTTTCAGCCGGGCCCGATTTTTGCCAACGTGATTCTGGCCGATGAAATCAACCGCGCCACGCCCAAGACGCAATCCGCACTGCTTGAAGCCATGCAGGAAAAGACCGTCACCGTGGGAAAGCAGACCTACATCCTCGAAAAGCCGTTTGTGGTGCTCGCAACGCTGAATCCTCTGGAACTCGAGGCGACGTATCCGCTGCCGGAAGCGCAGCTGGACCGCTTTTTCATCAAAGTGAAAATGGGTTTTCCGGCGGTCGACGAAATTCATACGATTCTGGATCGGACCACGTCGACCTCGGCTTCCGCGGTGGATCGCGTGTGGAGCGGCGAAAAGATCCTGGAACTTCGCAACACCGTGCTCTCCGTTCCGATTTCGGACAAGGTTCAGGACTACGCCATCCGAATTGTGATGGCCACGCAGCCATCCACCGATGTCGCTGCTTCCATTACCAAACAGTATTTGCGTTATGGCGCAAGCCCGAGAGGCGCGCAGGCCATCGTCGTCGGCGCCAAAGTGCGGGCGTTGCTGGCAGGACGCATGCGCGTCAATCCGGCAGATATCCGTCATGTGGTGCTTCCCACGTTGAGACATCGCGTGATTTTGAATTTTGAAGGCGAAGCAGAACGCATCGATCCTGATACGATTTTGAAGAGCATCATGGAAGGGATTCCGGAGCCTCAAGGGGAATAATATGGATTTAAAGCTGTCGCGCCGCGAGTCGAGCGGCGTTTCGATCATCGATCTTTCAGGCAAGGTCACCGCGGGCGATTCGCTGACCGCCTTTCGCGACGCTGTTCGCGACGAAGTCGCCAAGGGCAATGCGCGGATTCTGATCAACCTCAAGGATGTCACTTATGTCGACAGCAGCGGACTGGGTGAACTGGTGCTGGCACTGGGAACAGTCACACAGACGGTCTGCTCGTCGTGCGGTGCGTCTTTGTTTAAAGACGATGACGGCCAATGGGAACCCTGCGGCCAGTGCGGCAGCAGCGACCGGAGATCCTGGGGGCAGCTGAAACTGTCGAATCCCGGACGCCAGATTACCGATCTGCTCCACTTCACGAAGCTGAACACCGTGTTCGATGTCCGCGAATCCGAATCGGACGCAATCGCCAGTTTTACGTAATAAAGGTTTTCCTCCCGAATGAGTACGGCCCCGAACAAAGTCATCTACTCCATGATCGGAGTCAGCAAGTACTACGATAAAAAGGCAGTACTCAAAGACATTTACCTCTCCTACTTCTATGGCGCGAAGATCGGCGTCATCGGTCTGAACGGATCCGGCAAGAGCTCGTTATTGCGAATTCTGGCCGGCGTCGATTCGGAATTTCAGGGCAAAACCGCGGTATCCCCAGGATTCACGATCGGATTTCTCGAGCAGGAACCGAAGCTCGATCCCACAAAAACCGTCCGTCAGATTGTCGAAGAGGGCGCACAGTCCGTTGTCAACCTGCTGAAGGAATACGACGAGATCAACGCGAAGTTCGCCGAGCCGATGTCCGACGATGAAATGACGAAACTGCTCGAACGGCAGGGAACCGTACAAGAGAAACTCGATGCGGCCGGCGGATGGGACCTCGACTCGCGGCTGGAAATGGCGATGGACGCGCTGCGCTGCCCGCCACCGGACACGTCGGTATCGATTCTTTCAGGCGGCGAGAAAAGGCGCGTGGCGTTGTGCCGACTGCTCTTGCTCAAGCCGGACATCCTTTTGCTCGACGAACCGACGAACCATCTGGATGCGGAATCCGTCGCGTGGCTGGAACGCCATATCAAGGAGTACGAAGGGACGGTCATTGCCGTCACCCACGATCGCTACTTTCTCGATAACGTTGCAGGCTGGATACTCGAACTCGACCGCGGCGCCGGAATCCCGTGGGAAGGGAATTACTCGTCCTGGCTGGAACAGAAGCAGAATCGCCTCTCGCAGGAAGAGAAAACCGAATCGGATCGGCAGGAGACCCTGCAGCGCGAATTGGAATGGATCCGCATGTCTCCGAAAGGACGTCAGGCCAAGGGGAAGGCGCGCATCAATTCGTATGAAGCCATGCTCAGCCAGGAAACGGAAAAGGCCTCGCAGGACCTGGAGATTTTTATACCTGCCGGACCGAGGCTGGGCCAGGTCGTGATCGAAGCGCAAGGCGTGAAGAAGTCTTACGGCGACAATCTGTTGTTTGAGAACATGGAATTCCGGCTTCCGGCGGGCGGCATCGTTGGTGTTATTGGACCCAATGGCGCGGGAAAGACGACGCTGTTTCGTATGATTGTCGGGCAGGAGAAGCCGGACGCGGGAACTGTGCGTCTTGGCGAGACCGTCAAGCTGGCGTATGTGGATCAAAGCCGCGATGTGCTCTCGGCGTCGAAGTCCGTGTGGGACGAAATTTCCGATGGACAGGACACGATCGCGCTGGGCTCACGGCAGGTGAATTCCCGTTCGTATGTCGCACGGTTCAATTTCCAGGGCGCCGATCAGCAGAAGAAGGTGGGAAACCTGTCCGGTGGTGAGCGCAATCGCGTGCATCTGGCAAAAATGCTGAAGTCCGGCGCCAACGTGTTGCTGCTGGACGAACCGACGAATGATCTCGATGTCAATACCATGCGCGCGCTCGAAGAAGCGCTGGAGAGTTTTGCGGGATGTGCCGTGATCATCAGCCACGACCGGTGGTTCCTGGATCGGATTGCAACGCATATTCTCGCGTTTGAAGGCGACAGCAGCGTGGTGTGGTTCGAAGGGAACTACTCGGCTTACGAAGCGGATCGCCGAGCCCGGCTGGGAACAGCGGCCGATCAGCCCCATCGAATCAAGTACCGGCACCTCACACGGTAAGGGAAATTCCCTGATCTGCCGTGCCTCCGGCACTCGAGTCCCTTCTCTTCCTCCATTCCACCGGCTCACGCCGGTGGCTAAAGGACTGCCGCCGCTCCGCGGCTCAACAAGGAAGCCGCTGCGCGGCGCCAAATTTCAATGAAGATTTATTCGCAAGTCCCGCCGCTGACGCCGGTGGTTCGGGGGATTGCCGCCGCTCTGCGGCTCAACAAGGAAGCCGCTGCGCGGCGCCAAATTTCAATGAAGATTTATTCGCAATTCCCGCCGCTGACGCCGGTGGCTAAAGGACTGCCGTTGCTCCGCGGCTCAAAATGAAATCCTTGACGCGGCGACATGAAGATTCACGCGCAGATACTGCCGGCTGACGCCGATGGTTCGGGGGATTGCCGCCGCTCTGCGGCTCTATTTTGAGGATCGCAGTCTGAGCCGCGGAGCGGCGGCACTCCCCATAGCCACCGGCGTGAGCCGGTGGAAGAAATAGCGCAGGCCCCTGGAGTGCCGGAGGCACGACAGATCAGGAAACTCCCGTCAACCGACAATGCGATGAAACAAATTCCACCCGTCGACAATCGACGCCACGAATGCAATCGCCGTAATGACCAGACAGCCAATCGCGCCGAGGAAATGATCCATCCGTTCAGGTTTCAACGGATCGAGAAACTTCGAACATAAGTACCCGCCCGCGAACCCGCCCATATGGGCCCAGTTGTCGATGCCAAGGCCGCGCCCCAAAAATCCGAAAACCAGAATCATGATGGCCCACTGCTTTGCCTGATCGCTCACCCCTCGGCTTCCCGCGCGCCTTCCGTAATAGAACAACGATCCGATCAATCCGCAAATCGATGCCGACGCCCCAACGGTGAATGACGCACTACCAAGGTATGGGACAAAGCTCAAATACCTTCCTGCAAACGTGCTGGCCGCAAAGCCGGAAACTCCGGCCGCGGTGTATATGATCACCATGCGATTGGCGCCATAAAACTCCGCCACTGGACCGGCGAGGTTCCGCATCGACATCATGTTGAACGCAATATGAATCAAACTGCCATGGAGCCAGCCGGCGGTAAGCACCGTCCACCATCGGCCGAAACGAAACACGGGTCTCATGCCACTGGCGCCGAGGAGATACAAGCTTGGCAGGCTTGGAGACAGGAAGTTGAAG
>JBGPBY010000469.1:0-5842 GCA_041481485.1 Terriglobia bacterium | reverse complement strand
GATGTAGTACTTCTTGGGTAGAAAGCTCTTTTGACCTAATCCCTCCTTCCCGTTCCCTTCTGACTCCTGACTCCTGACTCCTGACTTCTGACCTTTGACTCCTGACCCCTGGCTTCCCGCATATTTCGCATAACTCATGATGCTGAGCATAAAGAACGGGGCGCAGAGAAGGTCTTTTCGTTCCGCAACCCATGCCACCGATTCCACGTGCAATGGATGGACGGCAAACAGCGCCGCGACGAAAGCGCTGCAGGCGTGGCGCCCCGTCATTTGCCACAATAACCAGAATAAGAGCAGTGTACTCGCGGTGTGGAGCAGGACATTCGTCAGGTGATGCGCTCCAGCATTCAGGCCATACAGTTCCACGTCCAGCATGTGGGATAACCAGGTTAGCGGGTGCCAGTTTGCCTGATAGCCCGTATTGAATGCCCACAACATTCCCCGGAACGTCAACCCGGCAGTTACTTGCGGATTGTCAGACACATACTGCGGATCGTCGTAATTCACAAAACCGTAGTGCAGGACATCCGCATAGGTCAGGAGGATTGCCGCGATCAGAAGAGCAACAATCAACCAGATGGATGCAATGCGGCGTCGACGCGTCGCGTCGTCTTTCATCGCGCTGGGGAGGTTCTTTGGCGGTACCGCCGCTTCCGGCGCCGCCTTGGCCCCGCGTATCTTCCGCCGTTGCTTATTCACCGAACGGGCCTCGCCGGCATTCCGACAGTCTACCCCATCGACAATCGCATGACCCCAATTTAGGCTTGCCTCGGAGTCCACTTGATGGAGAAAACGAAGATGCCTACGCCCAAAACCATGCTGCGTATTTCGGCTTCGGTACTGCTTACCGGAGCGACTTTCGGTCCTGCAAACGCCTTCGCCCAGCTTGATGACGTTCTGGGAAAAGTTCGACAGGGAGCAGAACAGGTGAGTGGGAATAATCCGACGTTCTACCTGAAGTCGGCGAAGGCGGTGGAACCCAACATCTGCCTCTACCCAAGCGGAGATCCGACAGGACTCATCGGCCCCATCGTATTCCGCAACAGCTTTGTCGCTGCTCCGAATTGCAAGGAAATGAAGGCCTGCAGCGAAGCTGTCCTACCGCAGGATGATCCCATGCCGACAACGTGCGGTACGGAAATCCCAAACTCGAGATCCTGGAGAGGAGAAGAGAAAACTCTCAGCATTCGGTCGGACGGAACCTCATCTCTGGAATTCCGCAGTGAAGAATTGCTCCGGGTCCGCTCCTGTATCGCTGTTGCGGAACCCGTTCTGACTTGTACCAACGGGAATATTGGTCTCTTCCGCGCTGAAGTGGAATACGAATACCCGGATGGTAACAAGAGCCAGTACAACTGGGACCGGTTCCAGAACCTGGCTGGCCGAAGGACCGAGACGAAAACGCGCGTCACCTGGCCAGACGCAGATGAATTCAGAGCGAGTGGAAACCGGACCACCACGATGGTCAATTTTGTTGGCGCTCCAAACCCAATGGTCCCGCCGCATGCCATATCCGCCGTGGTCTCCTATAAATTGGGAGACAACCAGCCCTCCATCCGGTTTCGCGAAATGGACAAAGACATCACTCACTACGCGAAGAAGGTCCCGACTGCGGATGGATCGCAGCTATGGGAAATTACATCCGAAATCAATCGACGTCCGAGCCCTCCAGTGACGCGCGTGAGCTTTCTTCCGGCCTCCTATTCGGTTTCCGTCGAGGACAGGGCCCTTCCCGATCTCCTTACCCTGTCTGGCGCAGAGAACATGCGTACAAAGTATCTGGTCACCGTGTACACCGAAAATCACCACAAAGATGAAATCCAGATCTTTCAAACGGAAGCCGAGAACGCCAGCAAGTCCGTGCTCTTTACCGTCAAGCTGGACCAGGACGCCCTGAAATCGATGAACGGCAAAAGCAAAAAGATCCGAATCCATGTGCGGGCACAACGCGCCGGCAGTCCATGGGTGGACGGAGCAGTCTCCTCCTCGCTGGTTTATGAAACAGAAAAGGAAGTGAAGTTCCCCAGGAAATGAATCTCATTAATGAGGCGATCGACGAGATCGCTGTGAAGCTTCGCGGCCAGTACCTGCTGGGCTTCTACCGGAAGGCTTCGTCAATCAATCAAGTCCTTAGGGTACAGACCGTGGCGTCCGGCAACCGGGATTGGGGAGTCATTGTTTCTCGGGAAATTGCTCTCTGTCCCCAATTTGCAGAATTTGCAGGATTGAAAATTCCCAACCTATTCGGATCAGTCTCCGACTTTCGTCAGCCAGAGGCCTCCGCCGGAATTCTTCATCATCAGCGGGAAGTGTGTCTCGAATTGTTCCCTAAAATACTCCATGATGGCCTTCCAAGGGATTGATCTTCAGGTTCAAGGTGTCCGTCGCGGCAATCGCCCGCTCGTGACTTACCATATCCAGCTTCAGCTTCTTCAACTTCGACCAGTCTTCGGGGCCGGGAACTTCATATGCAAGCAATTCGCGCAGGGCTCCGATTTCCTCTTGTAACTTGCCGATGTCACGGTGGAGTTGTTCGTTGTGGTCGTGGAGTTTTTCGTTGTCGCCGTGGAGTTGTTCGTTGTCCATGACCAGAGTTTTGACGCTGGCCAGATGATCGCGAACCGCCGGGACCTTCTTTGCAAGTTTTTTCAGGATCGACATCATGGTGAAAATGTGACTAACGTGACAATACCGGACGGGCGAGTATAACTTGAAGTTCGAGAATCCACACTCGGGATTGGGGAATCATTGTTCCCTTTCCTGACGGCCGCGAGCTTCAGTTCTTAGCGTCCCGTAAGGTGACCAGATCGAATACCGCGTCCGTGGGTCATTCAACGATTTGAAAGTGATTGCGCAGGACTTCGCTCTGCTTTTTCGTAACGACGGTCCGCAATTCCTCTTCCCCGGCTTCCCGAACCTTTTCCAGCGAACCGAAGTGCGTGAGCAGTTTCATCACTGTTTTCGGCCCAATGCCGGGGATCTCCACAAGTTCCGACTTCAAATGGCGGCGGGTCCGCCGGCTGCGGTGGAATGTGATGGCAAAGCGATGGCTCTCATCGCGGATCTGCTGAATCAGCCGCAACACAGGTGACCGCCGCTCCAACGCAATTGGATCGTCTTCCCGCCCCGAGATATAAATGATTTCTTCGCGTTTGGCGATGCTTGCCAAAGGTTGATCCACGATATTCAGGTCGTCCAATGCCGAGCGCGCAGCATGCAGTTGGCCGATTCCTCCGTCGATGAGAATCAGGTCCGGCATGGCTGTCCCTTCTTCCTGAACTCTCTTGTAACGGCGGCCAACCACTTCCCGCATGCTCTTGAAATCGTCGGGCTCGCCGCTCACCGAACGGATAATGAAGCGGCGATACGCCGATTTCTTCATCTTGCCGTCCTCACAGACCACCATGGACGCCACGATGTCGCTTCCCTGCAGATTCGAAATGTCAAAACATTCGATGCGGCGCGGCGGCTTCCCAAGATCAAGGGCCTCTTCAACTTCCTTCACCAGCGCCGGCCCGGAAGAAATGCCTGTGCGGAAACGTTGCAGGAACGCCAGACGCGCGTTGCGGTGCACGAGGTCCATCATTTCGCGCTTGCTTCCCCGCTGCGGCGTACGGATCTCAACGCGCCGGTTTCGGCGTTGGCTCAGGGATTCTTCGAGAAGTTCCAGGTCTTCAAACTCTGCAGGAATGTGAATCTCCGCGGGAATAAATGGCGCATCCAGGTAGTATTGTTTGACGACGGAGCCGATAAATTCCCCCGGATCGAAATTATCCTGATCTTCCCAGAACATTTCCCGGCGATCGACAATCCTGCCCCCCCGCATGTGAAAGACGGAAACGGCCACCATGGATTCTTCCCGGTGATAGCCGAAGATATCGACATCATCGTCCCCTGCTGAAGCCATTTTCTGGCGCTCTGCCAGCTGAGTCATCGTTTGAATGGCATCCCGATAGTGCGCTGCCAGCTCAAACTGTTCCCCGGTAGCAGCAGTTTCCATATGGGATCGCAGCCGGCCGATCAACTCCGTCAAATCGCTCCTTCGTCCTTCCAGAAATGCTTTCACATCCCTGGCGGCCTCCTGATACGCATCAGACGTTGTCAGTCCATCGACACAGGGGCCGAGACATCGATGAATATAGTATTGAAGGCACGGACGCGGCCGCTTTCCGTCGATCGGTATGGTGCAGTTTCGAATCAGAAAATACCTTTCGATTAACTTAAGAGTCTTCCGTGCCAGTCCGGCTGGAAAGAACGGACCCGCATAGTAAGCCCCGTCTTTGCGCACCCGCCGGGTAATCATTGCGCGAGGATACGGCTCATTGATAGTCAGCCGGATGTAGGGGTAGGTTTTGTCGTCGCGAAGCAGAACGTTGTACTTCGGCTTAAACCGCTTGATGAGATTGTTTTCCAGGGCCAGCGCTTCACCTTCGGTATCGGTCACGATAAATTCCACGTCCTCGATCGTTTCAATCATGTGATCGAGACGGACGCCGGGATTACGGGAATCCTGAAAGTAGGTGCGGACCCGGTTTCTCAGGAGTTTGGATTTTCCAACATAGATCGCAGCTCCCACCGAGTCTTTATAGATGTACACCCCGGGCCCGGGAGGAATGTTTCTGAGCTTTGCTTCAAGTGCGGGATTCATACGCTTTGCGGCGGAAATGCGATACGTGGGGATTCCCACGCTCGAGAAATCGCCACGGTTTGTCTTTATATTCTCCGGCGTAGTCCACTCCGATCCTGGGTCCGGTCTCGATCGGCCCGGGCGGGACGCTGCGGTCTTCGATCCACAATGCGGCACCTGTCAAATCCGTTGCATTTAACGACTTATCGATGGACATTGCCATGCAGAGTTTTCCCGGGCCACTGGCTATATTCGTGTCGGATTGAGGACGGGAACGAAGATTCCGCATGATCCGGATATTTTCGAGTGGTTCGACGGCGCGAATCAAGACAGCCGCGGGAAATCCTTCAGCTTCGGTGACGACGTTCAGACAGAAATAGAATCCGTAGATCATGTAAACGTATGAAAAACCGGGGGGACCAAACATTATTGAAGTACGGGCGGTTTTTCCTTTGGAGGCATGGCAGGCAAGATCGAGTGGTCCGATATATGCTTCCGTTTCGATGATTTTACCTGCAAGGTTCTGGCCTTTGTAACGACGGACCAGAACCTTGCCGATGAGATCGGAAGCGACTTGCAACGTCGTTCGCCCATAGAAAGAACGATCGAGTTTCAATGTGAATCCGCAGAGGCCGGGTCTACGCTGCCTCGGTCTTTCCCCGAGACTGCCGTTTGATCTTCCAGTGAGAAAACAGGTACTTGTGATTGCACCGCGGGCACTGCCATGAGCCACGAACCGGATCCGCACCCCGTTCATGGAACATTTCGACGATCAGGTGGCAGTGCAAACACATGGTCGGATGGCTGTAGACCAGCTCTTCCTTGCCCGCTTCTTTTTGGTTGACCACTTTTGAATTGATGGGCTTAGCTACACTGGCCTTGGGAGCCAGAGTCTTATCCGCTGCCGCCCTTTTCGCTGCAACTGCCTTTGCAGCTATAATTTTTGTCGCCATTTTTTATGAAACCTCCACAGAATATTGACGGGCTAACCCCTCACTACGTTTCAACTTAACCTGATAAAACTTATCCGGCTCAGCACCTTTGGCTGGATTCAGAAATCAGAAATACGGAAGGTCGGCTGCGGGTCGCCCGAGAAAACCCACGGCATTATAGCCGATCCTGCCCGGAATGCGAACAGATGGTTTTGGAAAATTCGGGACGGGCCCCTTCGACTGTAGGGGCGGTCTATGACCGCCCGCAATTTCTAAGTCTGCG
>JBGPBY010000468.1:0-5871 GCA_041481485.1 Terriglobia bacterium | reverse complement strand
AGAAACTTCTCGCCGCCACAGACCTGGCACTTCAAGCGCAGAAAGCCGCAGGCGGCAATGCCGCAGTTGAGAAACTCCCTGAACTCACGTTCGACGAAACGCGGAATGCCTCCCCCGCCCTGACGCTGAGACGCCATGAAGGTTTCGAGATTCCAGGCGACAACCTGATACAAAACGGTGTTCTCCGGTTCGCGCGGACGGTAGGAGCCGGAATGAGTTTCCCCTGCGGATGTGCATGGCGGATGCGTGCCGGACACGTCCGCTGCAATCGGCATGCAGAGGGCCACTGATATTCAAAAAAGATCGATGTCCCGGAGCAAAATCGGAACCGATTCGAGCAGGAACTCAATCCCTCGAAACAACCGTTCCGCATGCTGGACCGAAGAAGCCAGGCGTATTTCCCCGAGAACAACATCCTGATCCGCAATGCAGATGCTTCCACGTTCCGAACTCGTATCTACCGCCAGAATGCGCATGAAGGTAATTATCCAAAGTTTTTGATGACGCTGCGGACTTTTTCAGTTAGATGTGAAAGACGATGTCCGATCAAGATCTCACTCCGATGATGCGTCAGTACCATGCCATGAAACAGGACGCGCCTGGCGCGCTCCTGATGTTTCGGCTGGGGGATTTCTACGAACTGTTTTTTGAGGATGCCGTCACCGCCTCGCGTGAACTGGAAATCACGCTGACGTCGCGGCACAAGGAGCGGAAGAACCCCGTCCCCATGTGCGGCGTTCCCTTCCATGCCGCGGATGGCTATATCGCAAGGCTGCTGCGAAAAGGATTCAAAGTTGCCATTTGCGATCAAATGGAAGCACCGCAGAAGGGCGTCAAAATCGTTCGCCGCGAAATCACGCGCATCGTCACGCCCGGCACGATCACCGACAGCAATGTCCTGACGCCAGGAGAAAATAACTATCTTCTCGGACTCACGGAGTCCGGCAGCACCATTGGCTGCGCGTTTCTGGACGTTTCAACCGGAGAATTCCGCGCCATTGAATTTGCAGGTCCCGACCGCTGGAATCGCCTTCAGCTCGACATCGAACACTTTGCCCCGCGCGAGATTATTTTTCCCGAAAGGCTGAAAACAGAAGTCCAGATTTTGAACGGAATTCCCCGTACTCCTTTGGATGACTGGCTGTTTGACGCCGATTATGGCACCCGCATCCTCAAAGACCAGCTCAAAACCGCGGCGCTGGACGGTTTTGGCCTCATCGACCGGCCTGCAGCGATCGGGGCATGTGGGGCGGCAGTGCACTACGCCCGGCAAACGCAAAAGGCTGCGCTCGAACACATCCATACGGTCAACTATCAGGAGCTTGCGAATTATCTGATTCTGGATGCCGTGACGATTCGGAATCTTGAACTTCTCGAACCCGCCACAGGAGATGGCAAAGACACCCTTCTGGGTATTCTCAACAGCACCCGCACCGGTATGGGTGCACGGCTCCTCCGCGCCTGGATGTTAAGGCCCTCCATCAGTGAGCCGGAAATTGAAAATCGTTATCATGCGGTAGGTGAACTCTCGGCTTCCGCCGTAGCGCTCGACAGCGTGATCACCTCCTTCGATGGAGTTTTTGATATCGAAAGGCTGCTGTCGAAGATCACTCTGGGCACCGCCAGTCCCCGCGAACTGAATTCCCTCAGAAGTTCACTGGGCCGCCTGCCTCAGGTCGCCGCATCGCTTTCGACACTGCAGTCCCAGCGGTTTTCAGAACTTTTTCAGAAGCTCGATCCGCTGGATGATCTCCACAGCATCCTCGAAAAAGCGATCGCCGACGATCCTCCGCCGACTCTTTTGGATGGAGGTGTCATTCGCGATGGTTACGATGCCGCTCTGGATGAACTGCGTCAGCTTTCGCGTGGCGGCAAAAGCTATCTGGCGGCCCTGGAGACCCGTGAACGGGAACGAACCGGTATCGGATCCCTGAAGGTTCGCTTTAACAGGGTCTTCGGCTACTACATCGAAATCTCGAACTCCAACCGTCATCTGGTTCCGCCGGATTACGATCGAAAGCAAACGCTCGTTGGCGCTGAACGATATACGACGCCGGAACTCAAGGAATACGAAGAAAAAATCCTGACGGCCGAAGAACGGATTCTGGAAATCGAAAAGAGGCTTTTTCAGGAAATCCGAAATCAGATTGCCGGGCAGGCCACAAGAATCCGGCAAAGTGCCTCCGTTGTGGCCGAACTCGATGTGCTGGCGAACTTCGCCACCTCAGCACAAAGATTTGGCTATTCCCGCCCGCAGATTTCCAGTGCCAGCGACGAACTGATGATCCGGAAGGGACGGCATCCCGTGATTGAAGCACTGGCTGAACAACAACGGGCAGATCGATTCGTACCCAATGACTTGTTCATGAATGATTCCACGGATCAGATCCTGGTCATCACCGGTCCGAACATGGGAGGCAAGTCCACTTATCTGCGGCAGACTGCGCTGCTGGTCATCATGGCGCAAATGGGATCGTTTGTTCCGGCACAGCTCATGAAGTTTCCGCTCTTCGACCGGATTTTTACGCGTATCGGCGCATCCGACAATCTCACCAGAGGCCGTTCGACGTTCATGGTCGAGATGACGGAAACCGCGCTAATCCTCAACTCTGCAACCTCTCGGAGCCTTATTGTATTGGATGAGATTGGGCGTGGAACTGCCACATTCGACGGCCTTTCTCTGGCATGGGCGGTGATTGAGCACATTCAGGCGAGAATCCGCGCGAAAACGATTTTTGCCACGCACTACCACGAACTTACGGAACTGGCCGACCTGCTGCCCGGTATTCGAAACCTTCATGTCGCGGTGAAGGAGGCGGAGAATCGGATCATTTTCCTTCGCACGGTCGAGCCGGGACCGGCCGACCGAAGTTACGGAATCGAGGTCGCACGACTGGCTGGCATTCCTCGGAGTGTCACGGATCGGGCACGCGAAGTTCTGAGAAAACATGAGGAGAACGAGCATGAGTTATCGGATAATCTGACCGTTCGAGCCAAACGCAAAAACAGGGTTGTCGTAAATCAGCTACAGCTTTTCACCGCAGCGGAAGAAGAGATTCGGAATTCTCTGCGCGCTCTGGATCCCAACAATCTCACCCCGATGGAGGCGTTGAGAACGCTGGAGGAGCTTCGCAGAAAAGCGCAATTGCAGTAATCATGAAAGACATTGACCGCCTGACTCTTGAACAAAAGATCGGCCAGCTGTTCTGGCTGGGCTTCCACGGACCGGCGCCGGATGCCAACGCGCGGCTCATGCTGGAGGCGATTCGTCCGGGCGGTTTCATTCTTTCTCAGCGCAACATTGAATCCTTCGAACAGCTTCACGGCCTGACAGGGAGTCTTGCCGGTGGATTTGGTATTCCGGCATTTGTCGGTATCAGCCAGGAGGGCGGTTCGGCAGATCGTCTCAAGCAGCTGTTTGCTCCCCTGCCGCCGGTTCGAGAAGTGGCTTCCGACGGAATGGCATCGCTACGGATGTTTGCCCGAATCATCGGCTCTCAGCTGGAAGCCAGCGGTTTCAATACCTGTCTCTCTCCGGTGCTCGATCTGGATACCCCGCGTTCGGTGTTCCGCGAACGGACGATGTCCGCCAATCCGGGAGATGTTACGACTCTGGGAAGGGCTTACCTTGACGAACTCTCGGAGCGCGGCATTCTCGCGTGTGTGAAACACTTTCCGGGCCTGGGCTCAGCGCTCATGGATCCGCATTTTGTGCTGCCTAAAATCGACAAGGCTAAAAAGAGTCTTTTGCTGGATGATGCTCTTCCATTTCTGAATCTGATCGACGATGTTCCCATGATGATGGTCGGTCACGCATTTTATCCAGGACTGTCCCCCGGTAACGGCGATGAGAAACCCATCCCGGCATCTTTGTCGCATCGCGTGGTGGGTGGACTGCTGCGCCGAAAATTCGGCTTTGAAGGCGTTATCGTGACCGATGACCTCACCATGGGTGCAGTGCACTCGGTGGGCCTGACTTCTGACATTTTCCTGCAGGCGTTTGAAGCCGGAAACGACATGATGATGTTCTCTCAGTGCACGCCTCTGGTGGAACACGGCTTTCGCACCATGCTGCGCGCCGCACGGCAAAGTGAGGCGGTGCTGGCGCGCGTGAATGCGTCGGTGGAACGGATTCTGAAGGTGAAGCGCAGAATTTCGGCGGCGCCGGTGCGAAATCGCGGACAGATGAGGGTACGGATTCTTCGCCAGATTGAGAAACTCGGCAAAGTGCAGCGCATATCCGCAATGGCAAAATAAATTGGGGACAGAGAGCAATTTCTCAATACAACACCAAACACACCCGTAACGTGTTTCAGGAAATTGCTCTCTGTCCCCAATTTATTGTAATTGCAATCTTTTTGCTCTCGCTGACTTCCGCATGCACAAGAGCCACGGCGCATCCCGAGGACACGGTCATTGTCGCTCTCGACGATTCTCCAGGAAACCTCGATCCCCGCATCGGAACCGACGCCTTCTCGGAGCGGCTAGACCAACTGCTCTTTTGCTCTCTCGTCAAGCGAAGCCCGACTTATGACATTGAACCCGATCTCGCCTTGTCCTGGGAAATCCCCAATCCGACGACGTACATCTTTCACCTGCGTACGGACGCAAGATTTCACGACGGCCGTCCCCTGACTGCTCGTGACGTCCTTTTCACATTCCGTAGTGTCCTCAGTGGCGTCCTGAAGACACCAAAGGCCGGCACATATCGCCTTGTGGAATCGGTCGAAGCGCCGGACGATCGCACAGTCGTTTTCAAACTCAAGGAACCCTTTGCTCCATTCCTCTGGAATCTGACGCGCGGTGCAATCGGCATTGTGCCGGACGGATCCCCGGCGGATTTTGCGCAACATCCGGTTGGCTCAGGAGCATTCAAATTTGTACGCTTCGTTCCCGACTCTGAAGTCGTGCTCGCCCGGAACGACGACTATTTCGGCAAGAAGCCAGTCGTATCTGAAGTTCGCTTCAAGATTATTCCGGAAGCGATCGTCCGGGCGCTCGAGCTGCGGAAAGGGTCCGTCGACATTGCATTGAGTGTCCTCACACCCGACATGGTGGAGGCATTGCGTGGCAATCGGGAACTCGAGGTGATTGAGGCTCCTGGAACCAACTACCAATATGTGGCATTCAATTTAAAGGATCCGCTGTTCAGCGACGTCCGCGTGCGCAAGGCCATCGCCTTTGCCATCGATCGCGAAAGCATCGTCAAGTATCTCTGGCGCGGACAGGCGAAGCTCGCCACTGGAGTGATTCCGCCGAACAACTGGACTTACGCTTCGGATGTGGAAACCTATCCGTACAATCCTCAGAAAGCGCGGGAATTGCTGAAGGCCTCGGGACACGAACATCTTTCATTCACTTACCGCACGGCCACAGACGATACCGGTCGGCTCCTGGCCGCTGTGCTTCAACAACAACTGCGAGACGTCGGCATTCAAATGGATATTCGCTCGAATGAATTTGCGACGTTTTATTCGGACGTCATCAACGGGAATTTTCAGATGTATTCCCTCCGCTGGATTGGCGGAAACAACGACCCGGACATCCTGAACTTTGTGTTCCACTCGATGATGTTTCCGCCGAATGGAGCGAATCGCGGACGCTACGCCAATGCCGCAGTCGACCGCCTGATCGATTTCGCGCGGCGAGAAGTCGACACGGAAAAGAGAAGGCAGGCATACCAGGAGATTCAGCGCATCGTGGCTGAGGAACTGCCGTATGTGAGCCTGTTTTATGTCGACAATGTCGCGGTGTACAACAAGAGGATCGGAGGGATGAGGTTGTACCCGGCGGGAGAATACGAATTCCTCACCGATGTCACCATTCGAAATTAGGTTCGCAGCCGCGTCCCTCCCGCAAAGACAGTCGGGT
>JBGPBY010000467.1:0-5876 GCA_041481485.1 Terriglobia bacterium | reverse complement strand
GGGGGGCGCGGTGAGGGTGTCCCGCACGGCCCCCCCCCCCTGCGGGGGCGGCATACCCCCCCCAACAATCCCGGGCCCCCCACCCCCCCCACGGGGGGCCGCCCACCCCCCGCCCCTACATTGGGGACTCACATTCCTTCGCAGCTTCATAAACCGCTCACCAGTTGCGATCACCAGCATCCGGGAGTTCCTCAGGAGTAATGTTGCGGCTGTCGTTCGCATCTGTTAACTTCGGGGCCGTGAAATCAGCAGCAACATTATTAATGCTCGGACTGGCGCTGCAGGGCTGCGTCGCTGGCCAGGCAGACTCCGGATATTTTGGGAAAACGGATCCGCCGCGCGGCCAGACCATGCGGTATATCTCCGGGCCGGAACCGCAGTCTCTGGATCCGCAAATTGGCACGGGCCTTGTCGAAGCGCGTATTTACATGGCGTTGTATGAAGGCCTCGTCATCTACGATCCGAAGACGATGGGTCCTTATCCGGGAATTGCCGACAAGTGGGACATCAACAGCGACTTCACACAATTCACTTTTCATCTGCGGCCGACGGCGCGATTTTCCGACGGCAATCCCATCACTTCGGAAGATTTCGTCTGGTCGCTGCGGCGCGGGTTGAATCCGAAATTGGCAGCGGAGTATGCCTACATCGCATATCCGATTCTTAACGCTGAAGGATACAACTCCGGCGGATCCTTTGTTCGAAACAAAGCCACGGGACAGTTCGAACTCGATCCGGCCACTCACGCCCGCCGTTTCGTTCCCGCGGATGCAAAACCCGAACCCGGCAAAGAGTACGTACTGATTCGCCCCGAAGATGTCGGCGCAGAGGCACTCGATCCGCTGACCGTGCGCTACACCCTGACTCAATCCGCGCCCTATTTTCTCGGCATGATGGCGCATCAGTTCTTTATGGTTGTTCCGCGAAAGGCCATCGAAAAGTATGGCAACTCCGATTGGATCCATCCGAAGAACATCGTCACCAGCGGGCCGTTTCACCTGACCGAAGCGGTGCCGTACGATCGCATCGTCGCCGTCAGGGATCCGATGTATTGGGATGCCGCAAACGTACGGCTTCAGGAGATCCGCTTTTATCCAGCCGAAGACACGACAACCATGATGAATCTGTACAAGGCCGGCGCCGTCGACGCATTGGAAAACCACTGCGTGCCGCTGCCCTGGAACGATTTCATTCGTCCGCTCAAGGACTACATGGATGCCCCCGAAGAGGGGAATTTTTACGTTCAGATCAACACCACGCGTCCGCCGATGAATGACATCCGGGTGCGCAAAGCTTTCAGCCTGTCGATCGACCGCGAGGTATTGGCAAAATTCCGCCGCGTGGCCAAGCCTCTGAACGTTTTCATCCCGGGCGGAATTTATCCGGGCTATCCCACAGTCAAAGGAGATTCGTTCGATCCAAAACGCGCAAAGGAACTTCTCGCCGAAGCCGGGTTCCGCGACGCGGCAGGCAATTTCGATCCGGCAAAGTTCCCGATCGAGAAAGTCGAATATACCTACAACAATGCGGATCCGTGGCGGCAGGTCGCCGAGCTTTTGCAGTCTCAGTGGAAACAAAATCTCGGCATTACCGTTCCGATCAAAAACATGGAGACGCGGACCTTTTTTACATCGCGGAACAAGCTGGAATATCAGGGACTCTCACGTTCGGGTTGGTTCGGTGATTACATGGATCCCTACACGTTTCTCAGTTTGTTTCAGACTCCAACCGGCAACAATGGAACCGGGTGGTGGGAAAAGAGCTACTCGGACAAACTGGACGACGCCAACCGCACGCGGGATCCCATGGAACGCTTTCGAAAGATGGCCGAAGCCGAACAGCAACTGCTTGATTCCGGAGCTGTCATCCCGATCTGGGTCACCTCTACCGACTGGGTCAAGAAGCCCTACGTCAAAGGAATGTATCCAAATCCAGGATCCATTTTCGCGTGGAAGTTTGTCTACATCGAACATGATCGAACCAAATGGAACGATCCCGAGCCGGCAGCGAAACCCTGATGCTGAAATTTATTGTCCGCCGCCTGCTCACGACATTTCCGCTGGTCCTGATCGTCGTATCTCTGACCTGGGGATTGATCCGCCTTGCCCCGGGAAATTTCTACACGAGTGAAAAACGGCTTCCGCCCGCGATCGAACAAAACCTGCGTGTGAAATACGGGCTCGACAAACCGTGGTACGTCCAGTACGGACGCATGATCGCAAACACCGCACGCGGAGACTTCGGAACGTCCCTGAAATACGAAGGGCAGTCCGTGAACATGATTCTGTGGCGGGCCTTTCCGGTTTCGGCAATTGTCGGACTGATGGCGTATACGCTGTCGCTGCTGGTCGGAATCACGTCCGGCTTATTTGCAGCGGTTCGCCACAATTCAAAATGGGACTACACGTCGATGACATTCTCGATGGTCGGCATCTCGGTACCGACGTTTGTGCTGGGGCCCATCTTCGTACTTCTGTTCTCACTGACGTTGTATTGGTTTCCGCCGGCGCGCTGGGATGGATTTGCCACCCGCAGCGCGGTGCTTCCGGTGCTGACTCTTTCTGTAATTTACATGGCCTACATCGCGCGGCTCACCCGTTCTGGAATGCTGGAAGTGCTGCGCTCCGACTACATTCGAACGGCACGGGCCAAGGGCCTGTCCGAAACGGCGGTCGTTCTCCGTCATGCCTTCCGCGGGGGAATTATCCCTGTGGTGTCGTTGACCGGACCCGCGTTGGCAGGCTTGATTACGGGCACCGTCGTGGTCGAGCGGATATTCGTCCTTCCGGGCCTCGGAACTTACTTCCTCAACGCCAATTTGAATCGCGATGAACCTCTGATATTGGGCATCGTCGCGTTCATCTCGATCACCATTCTGATCTGCAACCTGATCGTCGACATTGTTTATGCGGTCATTGACCCGAGGATCCGCTATTGACTACCGTCGAGCTGGTGGCCGGCCATTCCCTGTTCCGCGAAGCCATGCACCGTCTTCTGCAGAATCGTCTCGCGGTGATCGGAATGCTCGTGGTCAGTTTCATTGCGTTGTCTGCCATTGTGGGCCCCTCGCTGATCTATCATGCAACCGGCTTCACGTATGACTACATTCCGCCGGATTCGGACCTGGTGAAATCGTTTCCGCCGTCGTGGACGCACCCCATGGGCACCGATAACGAAGGCCGCGACATGCTCGCGCGCGTGCTTCTCGGCGGGCGGATATCTCTGATGGTGGGCATCATTTCGACATTCGTGTCGCTGGTGATCGGCATTGCGTACGGCGCCACGGCAGGTTATGCCGGCGGTAAAACGGATGAAGTCATGATGCGGCTTGTCGATATTCTCTTCGCCATTCCTTACATGATGATCGTCATTGTTCTGCTCGCACTCTTTGGCGGACATAGCGCACTGGGACAGCTTTTTCTGCTGTTCGCCGCGCTGGGTGCAGTCTCCTGGCTGACCATGGCGCGGATTGTCCGCGGACAGGTGATCTCGCTCAAGAACCAGGATTTCGTCATGGCGGCCCGGGCCACAGGCGTCCGGCAATGGAAAATCATTGTGAGACACCTGGTGCCGAATACGCTGGGTCCGGTGATCGTGTATGCGACGCTGGAGGTTCCGGCAGTCATGCTGCTCGAATCGTTTCTGTCGTTCCTCGGGCTTGGCGTCCAGGCTCCGCTGGCATCGTGGGGGAGTCTGGCATCGGAAGGAATTCAAAATATCGCCGTGTTTCCCTGGCAGCTCATTTTTCCAGGGGTCACGATGGCACTGACTCTTTTCTCGCTCAACTTTGTTGGCGATGGCTTGCGGGACGCGCTGGATCCACAAACGAGGCGTTCGTGAGTCTGCTTTCGCTTCGCAATCTCGAAACATGGTTCGATACCAAGGACGGCGTCGTGAAGGCCGTCAATGGCGTGAGCTTCGAATTGGAACGCGGTGAAACGCTGGGTATCGTCGGAGAATCCGGATCTGGGAAATCCGTCACCAATCATTCCATTCTTCGACTTGTCCCATCACCGCCCGGACGTATCGCGGCGGGTGAAGTGTTCTTCGATGGCAAAGATCTGCTGAAAGTTTCCGAAGAGGAAATTCGTCACATCCGTGGAAAGCGCATTGGGATGGTGTTTCAGGATCCCATGAGTTCACTAAACCCGTTCCTGCGCATTTCGCGCCAGCTGATGGAGGTCACCGAACTTCACCTCGGCCACTCCGCGCGCGAGGCGCGGGATCACGCAATCCGAATGCTCGATCTGGTGGGTATCCCCGATGCCCGAGCGCGCATCGACGGCTATCCTCACGAATTCTCCGGCGGAATGCGCCAGCGCGTGATGATCGCGATGGCGTTGTCGTGCAATCCCGAATTGCTGATCGCCGATGAACCGACAACGGCTCTGGACGTCACGATTCAGGCGCAGATTCTGGAACTTATCAAGAAAGTCAAATTGGAAACTCGAAGCAGCGTCATTCTTGTTACGCACGACCTCGGTGTTGTGGCGGGCATGACGGATTCGATTATTGTGATGTACGCAGGCAGGATCTTCGAGCGCGCATCGACTCTGGAGTTATTTGCGAGACCGGGGAACCCCTACACCAAAGGCCTTCTAAGGTCGGTGCCCGATCTCAAATCGGCCCGGGGAGCGCTTTATCAGATTCCGGGATTGCCTCCGGATCCGGCGCATCTGCCGGACGGATGTCCGTTTGCGCCGCGATGCAGCATGGTTCAGGACATTTGCCGGCGGGAATTTCCACCGTTGATCCGGCTCACTCCGCACCACGAATCGTTGTGTCACTTTGCGAAGGAGGTGTATGGCGAACCCGCTCATCTCCATTCGTGATTTGAAGGTCCATTTCCGAAAGGGACGGCAGGTCGTACAGGCTGTCGATGGCATCGATCTGGACATTCAGGCGGGAGAAACTGTCGGACTCGTCGGTGAATCCGGATGCGGAAAGTCCACAATGGGACGGGCGATCCTGCGCCTGACCGATCTCACGAAAGGCACCGTCCGATTCAACGACAAAGATCTCGCTCACCTGTCCCATTCGGAAATGCAGAAACAGCGGCAGCATCTGCAGATAATTTTTCAGGATCCGTATTCGTCTCTCGATCCGCGGATGACCGTGGCACAGATCCTGTCCGAACCTCTCGATACCTTCCGCTTATATAAAGGAGGCGAACGCGAAGGCCGAATTCGGGAACTGATGGAAACGGTCGGACTGAGCCCGCGATTCATGCGGCGCTATCCTCATGAGTTTTCCGGCGGTCAGCAACAAAGAATTGGAATCGCTCGTGCCATTGCGGCCAACCCGGAGTTCATCGTGGCCGACGAGCCAATTTCCGCGCTCGATGTCTCGATTCAGGCGCAGATCCTGAATCTGATGGAGCGGCTGCGGTCGGAGCGAAATCTGACCTACCTGTTTATTTCGCATGATCTTCGCGCGATCCGGCATGTATCGGACCGGGTTGCCGTGATGTACCTCGGAAAGCTCGTGGAACTGGCAAAGGCCACTGAGATTTACGACAACCCGCTGATGCCTTACACCAAGGCGTTGATCTCCGCGGTTCCGCTGCCCGATCCCCTGACAGAAGCCACACGCAAGCGCCTGGTGCTGGAAGGTGATGTGCCGTCGCCGATTAACCCTCCCAAAGGCTGCCGCTTCCATACGCGCTGTCCATGGGCCGTCGCGGAGTGCAAAATCACCGAGCCGACGCTGCAGGAAATTCAGCCCAATCACTGGGCCGCCTGCATCCGCATCAGTCCCCAGCAACCTCACATCGAAAAACTGTAAGTGCGGCGTCCCCACTGTGAATTGCGCGCGGTCGTACAAAGTGTGAAGGGATGCAATCAAGAAATCCCTCTCCCAACGGGAGAGGGTGGCCG
>JBGPBY010000466.1:0-5901 GCA_041481485.1 Terriglobia bacterium | reverse complement strand
ATGTGAATTACGTCATCAAGGAATTCAATGCCCGCGTGATGACGTTTTACAAGAACACGAGGTTTACTGCAGTCAGTCCCAATTCCTGGCAGCTGGGACTCGGTTTCCAAATCCAAATGTAAACAAACCATCGATTCCCCAACCTCTAACTGAACCAAAGGAGCGGACCCATGAAACGTAGAACCATAGTAGTTACCGCCATCCTGCTTTTTGCAGTGATGGCGCTGGTCCTGGGCGTATCGGCCCAGCAGCCCACGACGATTAAGGTCGGAATTTTGCATTCGCTGTCGGGAACGATGGCCATCAGCGAGACCACGCTGAAAGATACAGTGCTCATGATGATTGATGAGCAGAATAAAAAAGGCGGATTGCTGGGAAAGAAACTGGAAGCGGTGGTTGTCGATCCTGCTTCCAACTGGCCGCTGTTTGCTGAAAAAGCGTCGCAGCTTCTGGAAAAAGACAAAGTTGCGGTCGTGTTTGGATGCTGGACATCGGTTTCCAGAAAATCCGTTTTGCCGGTATTCGAAAAGGACAACGGACTGCTGTTTTATCCCGTGCAGTATGAAGGAGAAGAATCCTCGAAGAATGTCATCTATACCGGCGCGGCGCCGAATCAGCAGGCGATTCCAGCAGTCGACTACCTGATGAAAGAAGTTAAGGTCACGCGCTGGGTGCTTGAAGGTACGGATTATGTGTACCCGCAAACGACAAACAAGATTCTTCAGGCTTATCTGAAATCAAAGGGTGTGGCCGACGCAGACATTTCGGTCAATTACACGCCATTTGGAAATGCGGATTGGCAGACTCGTGTTGCCGCCATCAAGAAATTCGGCTCGGCGGGAAAGAAGACTGCCGTGGTTTCCACCATCAACGGCGACGCCAATGTGCCGTTCTACAAGGAACTCGCCAATCAGAAGATCTCCGCGGAACAGATTCCGGTGATTGCATTCTCCGTCGGTGAAGAGGAACTGTCCGGAGTCGATACAAAACCTCTGCTCGGCCACATGGCGGCGTGGAACTATTTTGAAAGCATCAGCACGCCGGCGAATAAGGCGTTCATCGATCAGTGGCATGCCTACATCAAGAACCCGAAACGCACCACGAACGATCCCATGGAAGCCCACTACATTGGCTTCAATCTCTGGGTGAAGGCGGTTACGAAGGCCAATTCCACCGATGTGGAAAAAGTACTCGCGGCGCTTCCGGGTCTGGAGACTCCCAATCTGACCGGTGGAATCGCGAAGCTGCTGCCGAATCACCACATCACCAAGCCCGTGTACATCGGTGAAGTACGTGCAGACGGACAGTTCAACGTGGTATGGAAGACGGCGACCACAGTTCCGGGCGATGCCTGGTCGGACTTTCTGCCGGGAAGCAAGGACATCGACGCGGATTGGGTCACTCTGAAATGCGGTAACTACAACAAAGTCACCAAGAAGTGTTCCGGCCAGAACTATAAGTAATGATGAATATCCGCAAGGGTGGGCAGTGGCTGTTCGTGCTGCTGCTCACCATCTGGGGCGTACGGTTCGCGTACGCCCAGTCTCCTGCCGATGCTGAGCTCTTGTCGACGCTTGGTGAATTGCGCGAGGCGTCATTCCCGGACAAGGAAAGCATTGTCGAGCGCCTGACGAAGAGCGCTCACCCGAGCGTCCGCTCGGTCCTGACCGCGTTCATGGAAGAACGCCTGTACTACCGCAATGACGATCAGAAGATTGTTATCGTCAAATCGACCGAAGGGGATCCGCCGACCCTGGACCTGATCGATCCGCTCACTTTGAAGGAAGGCGGATCCGCCGCGGTCGATAGTCTTACCAAAATCGTGACAAACAACGGACTGCGCCGAATGCTGCGCACCACCATTGCCCGCTTCGGACTGTCCAGTCCGGATGCGGCGGTTCGGGCCCAGGCCGTTAACGACATGCTGGCTTCTCTCGACGAACCTACGATTGCCCTGCTCCAGGAACGGCTGTCCGTCGAAACCGACGGCAAAGTCAGAAAGGCAATTGCCACCGCCCTTGCACTTGCGGAGTTGGACAGTTCGGAAGAGGCAAAGCAACTCGCGGCCATCTCCGTGCTTCGCGGCGGTATCAGTCAGAATGTGCGAAACAAGCTGGCGGACGTCGCCGATCAAACCGCTCCAGGCGGTTCAGCTGCCAACGGCGCGGTTCACAAAGCCGCGTCATCGGCAATTCGAACCATCGACCGCTGGCGCACATTTTATTCCGGCATCGAAACGCTTTTCTTTGGTCTGAGTCTGGGTTCGGTCCTGGTATTGATCGCCATCGGTCTGGCGATCACGTTCGGCGTCATGGGCGTCATCAACATGGCGCACGGCGAACTGATGATGCTGGGCGCGTATACGACTTACGTCGTTCAGACGGCCATGCCGAATCACATCGGCATTTCGATACTCGTGGCGATTCCTGCTGCTTTCATGGTCTCCGGTCTGGCCGGCATACTGATTGAACGCACCATCATTCGTTTTCTCTACGGCCGTCCGCTGGAAACACTGCTGGCCACGTTTGGAGTCAGCCTCATTCTGCAGCAACTGGTGCGTTCGATTTTTTCCGCATTGAATCGATCCGTGATTACGCCGGCCTGGATGTCGGGAACGCTGCAGCTGAATGAAGCACTCAGCATCACCTACAACCGGCTCTATATCGTCGTATTCTCCCTGATTGTCTTTGCGGCGATTATGCTCGTACTGAAACGAACCCGTCTGGGTCTGGATATCCGGGCCGTCGCGCAGAACCGAACCATGGCCCGAGCCATGGGAATCCGGAGCGAATGGGTGGATGCCATGACATTCGGACTGGGTTCAGGAATCGCAGGCGTTGCCGGCGTAGCCCTGAGCCAGGTGACGAACGTCGGACCGAACCTCGGCCAGTCCTACATCATCGATTCTTTCATGGTGGTTGTTTTCGGCGGCGTTGGAAATCTTTGGGGCGCGCTGATTGGCGGCATGTCGATGGGTATCGTCAACAAGTTGCTCGAACCCTACTCCGGCGCCGTGCTGGCAAAGATATTTATTCTCATTGCCCTCATCCTGTTCATTCAGGTCCGGCCCCGAGGGTTATTCCCGCAAACCGGCCGCTCCTCGGAGAATAACTAGTGCTGTTGCACCAACGCGCCCGAATCGGAGTTCTGTCTGCGCCAGCCGGATCCGCTCCGGACGCGCGCGCCAGCGCCTGGTTTCTGGCGGCACTGGCGCTGGTGGCCGTTCTTGTTCCGATTCTGAATCTGGCCGTACCTCCGTCATCGTCATTCCATATTTCTGCATATGCTTTGACGCTCATCGGCAAATACATGTGTTACGCCATGCTGGCGATGGCGGTCGATCTTATCTGGGGCTACTGCGGAATTCTCAGCCTCGGTCATGCCGCTTTCTTTTCATTGGGCGGCTACGCCATGGGAATGTATCTGATGCGGCAGATCGGCCCGCGCGGTGTTTACGGCGATCCCATCCTTCCCGATTTCATGGTGTTTCTGAACTGGAAGTCGCTGCCCTGGTTCTGGCACGGGTTCAATCACTTCCTGTTCGCACTGCCCATGATGATTATCGTGCCGGCGTTGCTCGCATGGGTCTTCGGCTGGTTTGCATTTCGCTCGCGTGTCACCGGAGTCTATTTTTCCATCATTACTCAGGCGCTAAGCTACGCCCTCATGCTGGCGTTTTTCCGCAATGACACGGGATTCGGCGGCAACAACGGATTCACGGACTTTAAAGACATCCTCGGATTTGATCTTCATTCCGACCGCACACGCGTCGTGCTCCTCGTGGTCACGATCGTTGCGCTGGCTGCCAGTTACCTGGCCTGTCGCACGATCGTTTCTTCGCGGGCCGGCCGCGTGCTGCATGCCATTCGCGATGCGGAAAGCAGAACGCGATTTCTGGGTTATTCGGTGGAATCGTTCAAGCTGTGGGTCTTCGTTTTTTCAGCAATCATTGCCGGAGTCGCCGGAGCGCTGTATGTGCCACAGATCGGGATCATCAATCCCAGCGAATTCGCACCCATCAATTCCATTGAAGTCGTGATCTGGGTGGCAGTGGGAGGCCGCGGGACGTTGTTTGGCGCCGCGCTTGGAGCAGTCCTTGTCAATTACGCCAAGACATACTTCACGGCCGCACTGCCGGAAGTTTGGCTGTATGCGCTGGGAGCGATGTTTGTCCTTGTCACGTTGTTTCTCCCGCGCGGCATCATCGGGCTGTTGCCTACGCGAAACCGGGATAAGTCATGACGATCCGCGACAAGGTTCTTTATCTGGAAAAAGTCACTGTCAGTTTCGATGGATTCAAAGCGCTGAATGAACTGTCTCTCTATGTCGATCCCGGGGAACTGCTGTGCATCATTGGCCCGAATGGCGCCGGCAAAACCACGATGATGGACGTGATTACGGGAAAGACACGTCCGGATTCCGGCTCCGTCTGGTTTGGCCGGAACATCGACTTGCTGCAACTTT
Source organism: Terriglobia bacterium (assembly GCA_041481485.1). Classification (GTDB taxonomy): domain Bacteria; phylum Acidobacteriota; class Terriglobia; order 20CM-2-55-15; family 20CM-2-55-15; genus JBGPBY01. The sequence continues at coordinate 1,437 of JBGPBY010000466.1, read as the reverse complement.
CGGAACCCGAAATTGCGCGCTCGGGTATCGGCCGCAAATTCCAGAAGCCAACGGTGTTCGAGCAGCTCACTGTATTTGAAAATCTCGAATTGGCTTTGGCCGGTGATCGTTCGTTCGTCAGAACATTCCTGGCTCGCATGACCAGCAAGCAGCATGAGCGAGTGGACGAAGTTCTCGAGATCACTGGGCTCAAGGATCTGCGATCGGCGTATGGCCGGATTCTGTCTCATGGTCAGAAACAGTGGCTCGAAATCGGCATGCTGCTGATGCAGGAACCGGAACTGCTGCTGGTCGACGAACCGGTGGCGGGAATGACGCCGCAGGAGATCGAACGCACGGAACAACTGCTGCAGTCGCTCGCTGGAGAGCATTCCGTAGTGGTGGTCGAACATGACATGGAGTTTGTTCGATCGATCGCCCGCCGGGTTACTGTGCTGCATGAAGGGCGTGTGATTGCCGAGGGGGATATGAGCCACGTGCAGAACGATCCCAAAGTGATCGAGGTCTATCTTGGAGTGTAAGTGCTGAACGTCACCACACTGAATCAGTTCTACAGCGGAAGCCACACACTGTGGGACGTCGACCTGACGGTTACTCCGGGTTCCCGGACCTGCCTGATGGGACGAAACGGAATGGGAAAGACCACGCTGCTCAAATGCATCATGGGACTGTTGCCCACTTCGAGCGGAGGTATCACCTTCAATGGGGAGAGTCTGCAGCTTCGCAGAGCCGAAGAGAGAGCGAGGCTCGGTATCGGATATGTGCCCCAGGGACGCGAAATATTCTCTCATCTCACCGTTGAGGAGAATCTTCGTGTCGGACTCGGTATTCGCAAGAACGGACCGCGATCCATTCCGAAGCGCGTGTTTGACCTGTTCCCTGCCCTGAAACAAATGCCGAACCGGCGCGGCGGCGATCTCTCCGGCGGACAGCAACAGCAACTCGCCATCGGGAGAGCTCTGGTGCTCGAGCCCCGGCTGTTGATTCTGGACGAACCGACTGAAGGAATTCAGCCGAATATCGTCCATGAAATTGGCGACATCATATTGAAGTTGAACAAAGAAGAAGGACTCACGGTGTTGCTGGTCGAACAAAAACTCCCATTTGCCCGGCGCGTGGCAAGCGAGTTCTGCATCCTGGACAAGGGACGTCACGTCGCACGAGGCCCGATTGATGCGTTAACGGATCAAGTGGTTCGCGCACATCTGACGGTCTGAGGATTCAATCGCTGTATCTGTCGTGCCTCCGGCACTTTTATTCGTGCTGCATTCAATTCCACCGGCTCACGCCGGTGGCTAAAGGACTGCCGCCGCTCCGCGGCTGGGATTACAGATTTCAGGAAGTCTCCGGCACTTCTATTCGTGCTGTATTCAATTCCACCGGCTCACGCCGGTGGCTAAAGGACTGCCGCCGCTCCGCGGCTGGGATTACAGATTT